>JAURZN010000204.1 GCA_030653355.1 Gallionella sp.
GTGATGTTTTCTGCATCTTCGTCAGGAATTTCGCATTCGAATTCTTCTTCCAGCGCCATTACCAGTTCAACGGTATCGAGGGAATCAGCGCCCAGATCATTTACAAATGAAGACTCGTTCTTCACTTCAGATTCATTTACGCCCAACTGCTCGGATACGATCTTTTTTACGCGTTGTTCAATAGACATTTTATGGCTCCACCCTGTTGTAGTTAATAAGCGGGGGCGATTGTATCAAAGTTGCAGGGAATTCCCAACAACATCCGCACCACGCAAAATAACCTCAATCAATCATCAGCTTATTCACCCCTAAGAATACGCATAGGCGACATCTCGACCAGCCTGCGCGTATTTAACCATCCCGCCAGCATCACCAGAACCATTCCGCCCAGCATGCCAGTCAGCCAAACCAGGCTATTTGACTGATATGGAATTTCCAGTATGTAGTGCGCCAGCACCCAGCCCAGCAGCGCCGCACTCGCCGCAGCAAACAGACCGCTGAGCAGCCCCAGCACAGCGAATTCGCCCAGATGCAGGCGGCGCAGATACGCGCTGTCCGCGCCCAGCGTGCGCAGAATCGCCGCCTCATGCACCCGTTCGTCCTGCGTGGACAGCAATGCCGCATACAGCACCACCACCCCGCTCAGCAGGGTAAACAGGAATACCACACCGACCGTTTGCGACACTTGCTCTATGATGTTGCGCACCTGTGCAATGGCCGCGCCGGTATCGATCACCAGCAGATTGGGAAACGCCCGCACCAGCTCATCGCCCGCCCGCACCTTGTCCGGCGGCAGGTAAAAACTGGTGAGATAGCTGGACGGATAATCCTGCAACATGCCTGGCGCTCCGATGACAAAGAAATTCACCTGCATGGAGTCCCATTGAACCTTGCGCAGACTGGTAACCCGCGCGGCAAAACGACTGCCGGCCACATCGTAGGTCAATTCATCGCCCAGACGAATGCCCAGCGTCGTTGCGATACCTTCCTCCACCGACAACTGTCCGTTTTCACCTTGCGACCACCAACGCCCGCTCACCAGCTCATTCCATTGCGGCATTCTGTCCGCGTAGGACAGATTGAATTCCCGCTCTACCAGTCCCTGCGCCCTGGGATCGGCATAGCTCTCGCCATTGATGGCGCGTTCATTGATCGCAAGCAGACGGCCCTTCACCATAGGCAGCAACCGGGGCGGCGGCAATTGTTGTGCCGCCACAAAATCCAGCACGGCCTGCCGCTGATCGGGCTGGATGTTCACCACGAAACGGTTCGGCGTATCCGCCGGCAACTTACCCTGCCAGCTTTGCAGCAGATCGCCGCGCACCAGCGTCAGCAACAGCAGCGCCATGCCGCCCAGACTGAGTGCGACCACCTGCACCGCCGCGCTACGCCCATGCCGCGCGAGGTTGTTGAGTGCATGGCGCGCGCCGAATAAATTGGCATGGCGCGCCAGCCCCTGCAACATCAGCCAGGCCAGAACACCAAACACCAGCAGACCGGACAACAAACCACCCAGCACGGCTAAACCCAGCTTCAGCGTACCCGCTTGCCACAGAAACAGGATGGCCAGCACCAGAATCGCCAGGCCATATATCAGCCAGCCGCTGACAGTCGGCAAACCCATTTCGCGCCGCAACACACGCAGCGGCGATACGCGGCGCAATTGCAGCAAGGGCAGAAAGGCAAAGCCGATCAGCAACGCGAACCCGCTGGCACCGGCCTTGAGCACCGGCAACATGCCGGGTTGCGGCAGATTCGCTTCGCGCATGGATGCGATGCTCTCTATCAGGATGGCTTGCGTGACATAGCCCAGCAGCGAGCCCGCCAGCACCGCCAATAATCCCACCAGCACAAACTGATACAGAAACAGCCGCAACAGCTGCCCCTGCTGCGCGCCCATACAGCGCATCACCGCACAGCCATCCAGATGGCGCGCGACGTAACGCCGCGCCGTCAGTGCCATGGCCACCCCGGCGAGAATCGCGGCGGTGAGTGCAGCAAGACCCAGAAAGTGTTCCGCGCGCTCCAGCGCAGTGCGGATTTCCGGGCGCGCGTCCGTCACATCCTCCAGCCTTTCGTTGCCGGAAAGTCTGGGTAGCCATTGCCCGCGCAATGCCGCCACCTGCGCCGCCTCCCCAGCGACCATCAGACGGTAAGAAATGCGGCTGCCTTCCTGAATCAGGCCCGTTGCCGCCAGATCAGCCTCATTCATCAACACGCGCGGCGCGAAGCTGGCAAAACCGATGGTCTGGTCGATGTCTTTCACGATGCGTGCCGCCACCACAAAGCGCTGCGCACCGAGACTCACCTCTTCTCCCACACGCAGATCAAGACGGCGCATCAGGCGCTCATCCGCCCACACCGTACCGCGTTCCACTACCCCCTTTGAGGTAGAGGGCCGGGGTGGCGGCGAAAGCGTTGAACGCACCCGCCCTCCATTGCCGTCGTCGATCTCGATTTTACCGCGCAACGGATAGCCCGCCTCCACCGCCTGAATCTCGGCGAGCAACACCTGTTCACGATACGCCACCATGCTGGCAAAAGTGCGGCTCTCCACTGCCTGCAAGCCGCGTGCCTCGGCCATTTCACGATAAAAAGGCGGCAACTCCCGCGTCGAAGTGATGCGCATGTCCGCGCCCAGCAAACTGGTGGCCTGCTGCCACAATGCCTGCCGCACGCGGTCGGCAAACAGCCCGACTGTAGCGAGGCTGCCCACGGCCAGCACCAGCGCCAGCAGCAGCACACGCCACTCCCCCGCACGCCAGTCGCGGCGCAGCAGATTGATGGACAAGCGAAATATACTCATAGTCAATCTACCATCCGCCCCGCCTCAAGGCGCAGCTGTTTGCCGCAACGCTTTGACAATAGTTCATCGTGCGTCACCAGTATCAGGGTCGTGCCTTGCACGCGGTTGAGTTCCAGCATCAGGTCGATAATCTGCGCACCTGTCGCCGCGTCGAGATTCCCTGTCGGCTCGTCGGCAAACAGGATTTTCGGCTGGCTGACGAAGGCGCGCGCCAGCGCCACGCGCTGTTGTTCGCCGCCGGACAGGTGTTTGGGCAAATGATGGGCTCGTGCGGAGAGCCCTACCTGATCCAGCGATACTCCGGCGCGTTGCCGCGCATCGGACGCGCCGCGCAGTTCCAGCGGCAACATGACGTTCTCCAGCGCGGTGAGCGCGGGCAGCAACTGGAACGACTGGAACACGAAGCCCGCCAGTTCGCCGCGCAAGCGTGCGCGTCCGTCTTCATCCAGCGCAAACAAGTCTGCTCCTGCAAGCCAGACGCTGCCGCTGCTCGGCACATCCAGTCCGGCCAGCAGTCCCAGCAGGGTGGATTTACCCGAACCGGAAGCGCCGACTATGGCCAGACTCTCGCCCGCCGCCACTTCAAAATTGATCTCATGCAAGATATTCAGCGGCAGCTCACCACTTAAAACTTGCTTACTCAGCTTAACCGCCCGCACAATCGCTGCCATGAAAAAAATATCCTCGTCGATTCTGATTATCCTGAAGCGCGCCCTGCTGCTTGCCGCGCTCTGTCTGCCCGGAGCCATTCAGGCCGCATCCGTACCTGAAAGCATCCTGGTATTCGGCGACAGTCTATCAGCAGGATACGGCATAGACACGCAGGATAGCTGGCCCAGTCTGTTACAGCAGGAACTTGAACGCAGTCACAAGCCATACAAGATCGTGAATGCCAGCATCAGCGGCGAAACCACGCTGGGCGGGCGGCAACGCTATACCAAGTTGCTGGAACAATATCACCCCGCCATCGTGATCGTGGCACTCGGCGCAAACGACGGCTTGCGCGGCTACAGCACGACCGAGATTGAACGCAATCTGCATGAAATTCTCGCGCAAACCAGCCTGAGCCGCGCCAAAGTCCTGCTGGTCGGCATGAAGCTACCGCCGAATTACGGTGAAATCTACACCCGGCAATTTCAGGCTATTTTCCCCCGTCTGGCGGCGAAGCACCGCGTCCGCCTGCTGCCCTTCCTGCTCGAAGGCGTGACAACAGAACAGTTTCAGGCCGACTACCTGCACCCCGCCGCCGCCTCACAAGCGCAAATCATGCGCAATGTGCTGCGCGCCCTCAAGCCGCTGCTGCGCTGAGCAGATCACCGAACGACACGGACAAAACCCGCTCCGGCGCAGTACAGATGCAGAGGGCGCTCATGATATGATGCGCGTCTTAATTTATCCCGACTCTTCCACAGGTAAAACCACCTGATGATCGTCCGGGCTCATAGTGCATTTGATATTCAGGGTGTGTAATGAAAAGCAGTGAAATCCGCCAAAAATTCCTAGATTATTTCGCCTCCAAGGGCCATACCGTGGTCGCATCCAGTTCGCTGGTGCCGCACGAAGACCCGACGCTGCTGTTCACCAACGCGGGCATGAACCAGTTCAAGGACGTGTTCCTCGGCTTCGACAAGCGCCCCTATACCCGCGCAACTTCATCGCAGAAATGCGTGCGCGCCGGTGGCAAGCACAACGATCTGGAGAACGTCGGCTACACCGCACGTCATCACACCTTCTTCGAGATGCTGGGCAACTTCAGCTTCGGCGATTATTTCAAGCACGACGCGATTGCCTATGCCTGGGAATTGCTCACAGTGGAATTCAAGCTGCCAAAAGACAGGCTTTATGTCACAGTGTATGCCGAGGACGACGAGGCTTACGACATCTGGACCAAAGAGGTCGGCGTGCCCGCCGAACGCGTGATCCGCATCGGCGATAACAAGGGTGCACGCTACGCCTCCGACAACTTCTGGATGATGGGCGATACCGGCCCCTGCGGCCCCTGCACCGAGATATTTTACGACCACGGTGACCATATCCCCGGCGGCCTGCCCGGCACACCCGAGGAGGACGGCGACCGCTACATCGAGATCTGGAACAACGTATTCATGCAATTCAACCGCGATGAAGCGGGTGTGATGCACCCGTTGCCCAAACCATCCGTCGATACCGGCATGGGCTTGGAGCGCATCTCAGCGGTGTTGCAGCATGTGCATGCCAACTACGAGATCGACCTGTTTCAGGCGCTGATTAAAGCGGCGGCGCGCGAGACCCACCGAGAGGACTTGCTCAACCCGCAGGCGGGGATAGATGCACGAAGCCAAGGAGCTTTGGACGAGACATACCATGAAGGTAGGCGAGGAGAAAGCGACGCAGGCGACAAAGCAGATGCCACGCCTGCGGGTTTGAGCTCGTTGAAAGTGCTGGCCGACCACATCCGCGCCTGTTCCTTTTTGATCGCCGACGGCGTGATTCCCGGCAACGAAGGACGCGGCTACGTGCTGCGCCGCATCATCCGCCGCGCCATCCGTCACGGCTACAAGCTGGGCGCGCGCGATGCATTCTTCTACAAAATGGTGCCGGACCTGGTCGAACAGATGGGTACGGCCTATCCCGAACTGGTTGCCGAGCAAACGCGCGTGAAAGGCATACTCAAGCTGGAAGAAGAGCGTTTCTTCTCTACCATCGAACACGGCATGGCGATACTCGAAGCCGAACTGAGCGCCATGCATACGGCTGGAACAACAGTTTTCAACGGCGAGACCGCGTTCAAACTGCATGACACCTTCGGTTTCCCGCTCGACCTGACTGCCGATATCTGTCGCGAGCAGGATGTAACGGTGGACGTGGCGGCTTTCGACAAGGCGATGGCGAACCAGAAGCAAATGGCGCGCGCGGCCGGCAAGTTCAAGATGGCTGCGAATCTTGAATACTCCGGCCCGGCGACCACCTTCCACGGTTATGACACGCTGGAGCACAAGGGCAACGTGCTCGCGTTATACAAGGACGGCGTGTCGGTGAACGAACTCGGTGAAGGCGACACCGGCGTGGTGGTGCTGGACGATACGCCCTTCTACGCCGAATCCGGCGGTCAGGCGGGCGATTCCGGCGAGTTGCGCAGCGTGCACGGCATCTTCGTGGTGGAAGATACTCAAAAGATACAGGCTGCGGTGTTCGGCCATCACGGCACAGTCACCACCGGCAAACTGACGATAGGCAACGGCGTGACGGCACGCGTGAACATGACGGCGCGGCGGCATACCGAGCGCAACCACTCGGTCACACACCTGATGCACAAGGCGCTCTCCGAAGTGCTGGGCGATCATGTACAGCAGAAGGGCTCGCAGGTCGATGCCGACAAGACGCGCTTTGACTTCGTACACAGCCAGCCGATGAGCGATGCTGAGATACTCCGGGTGGAAGCCATCGTTAATGCAGAGATACTGACCAATACCGCAACCGACGCACGCGTGATGGGCATAGCGGACGCGCAGCAGACCGGCGCCAAGATGCTGTTCGGTGAGAAATACGGTGATGAAGTGCGCGTGCTGACGATCGGCAGCTCCAAAGAATTGTGCGGCGGCACACATGTGGCGCGCACCGGCGACATCGGCCTGTTCAAGATTGTCGCAGAGAGCGGTGTGGCGGCAGGCGTGCGACGCGTCGAAGCAGTCACGGGCGAGGGCGCGCTGGGGCTGATCCAGACACGGGAGCGTCAGTTGCGCGCCGTTGCCGACGCGGTGAAGGCGCAACCGCATGAAGCAGCAACGCGCATCGCGCAGATCATGGATAACGTCAAATCGCTGGAAAAGGAACTGGCCGCACTGAAATCGAAACTGGCTTCCGCACAGGGCGATGAGTTGCTCGCACAGGTGCAGGATGTTGACGGCGTCAAGGTGCTGGCGGCCTTACTGCCCGGTGCGGATGCGGCGGTATTGCGCGAGACGCTGGACAAGCTGAAAGACAAACTTCATTCCGCCGCCATCGTGCTGGCCTCGGTGAACGACGGCAAGGTGAGCCTGATTGCCGGCGTGACAGCGGATGCGACGGCCAAGGTCAAGGCAGGCGAACTGGTCAATTTCGTTGCCCAGCAAGTCGGCGGCAAGGGCGGCGGCAGGCCGGACATGGCACAGGCGGGCGGCACACAACCCGAACATCTGGCGGCGGCGCTAGCCTCTGTCTCTGACTGGGTGCGGGGCAAGTTATAACCTGCTGAAGCTAATGCTGATTTATTCAGCATCACCGCAAAAGCGGATATCTAGCGCCAGCAATGGCAATTGATCACTATCAAAGAAATTGGGTGGCAAGAGCATTGACCTTTAGGTACGGTAAACCTAAAATTCGCCCACACGGCCCCTTTCAGTTAAACCGCTTCGGCGGGTAGATTGCTAAGGGGGTTTTTATTGCCTTCGTTACCATTGTGCCCCCATCCTTCCGGCGCACACATGCCCTAAAAATTCAGTCCTATATTTACCATATGTACGTATGATGCCAGAGAATCTTTTTATTCTGCCAAGGGAAACCACCGTATAAGCGCGTCACGTAAAGTTTGAAAAGACGCATCAGTACATCCACGCGCAGTTACCTTTGCTGCCAATTGCTGATAGATCGAAGACGATCTCCCTTTCCTTGACTGGCGAAGTACCCATTCGACAGCTTCTTTTGGGCGACCAGGTTTCGGCTCGTTTGGTTGCCAGAAACCCTTGGTCTCCAGCGCGGCGCGAAGTGCAGCATATGCGCCTTCAAAACCCAAGGCCGAGCAAACATGCGGACTATCCTGCCATACCCAGTTTTCCAATTCCGGGGTGATGACTACCGCACACCCGCTATCGTCTAACCAGCCAGCATTGACCAGGTGTTCCTCTAAGCGTCGTGATATTGCGTCCGCGCCCGGTGAGCCGTCCCATTCAGCATCGACAATAACAACTGCATGCCTGTAGGTACTGGCATAGGGCTGCAAAAATTCATTTGCCCTGGTGTAAAGCCCGGGGTCATTCTGCCCGTGAGCTACAACCATATCCTGACGGATATCGAAAGAGAAAGGCCCGCAACCCAATGTTCTGTGAAAAGCCTCTCGCGAGAAAAAACCTTTGAGCATGCCTTCCATGTTTTTGTCCGCTACCAGGAAAAGGCAATCCCTCATCCCAGCACTCCTGTTGCGAACAATTCACCAAGATTCAGCGCAGATTGCCATGCGCGCAGGCGCGGATGATCGTTGCCTCGAACAATATCCACAGCCCCCTCATCCGTCTTGCCGAAGCAGAGTATTTGATTGGAACGCAGCAAACTGAGTACGACGGGCGAATGAGTGGCGCACAAAACCTGCGCATCATAGACAGAGGACAGCGACTGCATCACAGTTTCCATCGCCTTGGGATGAATACCATTTTCAGGCTCTTCGATCAGCACGACACTCGGCGTCGTCGGTGCGTAAGCCAACAATGTCAGGGCAAGCAAACGTAGTGTTCCGTCAGAGAGCACCCAGGATGGGGCAATCAAGCCGCTTTTGTATTTCAACTGAATATAGCGGGAACGGTCTTCAGGCTTTTCACAGGTCAACACATCTTCCAGATCATCCAGCGTCGTCGCCAGATGTGCCACCCAATCGGCTTTAACCTTTTTCTCGCTTTCTTTTTCGAGTGCATGCACCACCCAAGGCAGATTCGAGCCATCTGGAAGAAAATCAGAAGGTGAACCTGCCGGCGAAGGCATGCGCATTTTTTCCGCATTGAGCATCAAGCGATGAATGCCCTCCATCAATACGCGCTTCGCCCAGGTTGCTGCGGGGAACTTCTGTTCATCTTCCGGCAGATTAGCAAGCGCGCTCTTGGTTGGGCCGAGGCGAAACAGGTTATTCCAATCCGAGGTTTCCGAACGGAAATAATCGTTACCACTTTCAACCACTTTACTAACCACTTTGCGCCAGCCCGGCGGACTTTTTTTATTCTGGGGTAAAACGATATGCTCAGGAGCTGTTTCCGGGCATGGAAACAGCATCTGCTGATGCGTCTCGCGCGGCTTAATCTCGTTACACAGCCACAGGGTTTCATGGTCAAAACCCAACCGGCCATCGGTATGAATGCCCAGATCGTAACGTGCATAACGGTAACGCTGCCCCAGTTTCTCGACAATCTCGCCAGGCAACTCCAGCGTCACGGCGATTTCCACCCCACCACCCTGACGAAGCCACGTCAAATCCAGCGGGTCAACCGCACGGGGAGCAATATTCATACGCGCATTGCCAAATACTGCGGCATCCAATCCGCTGGAAAGAATGTCGCGCACCAGTAACAAGGCATCAAATAGCGTACTTTTCCCGCAGGCATTCGGCCCCACCATCACCAGGAATTGATCAAAATCGACTGAGACGTAACGCAAGGCGCGCAGACCTTTGACTTCCAGTTGCCGGATCATTCAGTTTCTCCGATAGAGTCTGGGATTGCCTCGCCCCAGACGCGATTGATGGTGGCTTTGATTTTACCCTCGTTTTCGACCATTTCCCGCCTCAACTCTTCGATACGCATCTGATAGCCCTCTATTTCCGCGACGATTTCCTGCTGAATGGCGAGAGGCGGAAGAGGAATCAGAAGCGTAGCTATGGTGCTTTTGGAAATTTCTTTGAAAGTACCGCCTGTTGCCATCGCCTCCATTTGTGGAACAAGGCGTTTCATCATATAGGCGACGAACTCGGGAAGGGCACGAGAAGAATCGCGGATCACAATATTCTTGAAGCCCTGATTAGTCGCCAAGGGAATACGGGCTATGCCAACACGCCCAATAGTTGCGCGGCTTGAAACAAGCACTGTACCGACTGGCATAACCTTAGCGGATGAATTTTTCAGCCCAGTCTCGCTGATAGCGCGCGTAGTTTCAGTGATCTGAGTAATAAAATCTTTCTGCGGCAAATCAACGAGCGTCGCCCAATGGATTCCGCCGCCCCAGTATGATTCCTCAGTAGATTTTGGCGTACCACCACTTTCAATTTGGAATACGGTGGTATCTCCAAGCTCAACAAGAGGGTAAGTCGTATCTGAATTTCCATTCACACGAAAGCGATCTCCGCTCAGATTCCAGTCACCATTTTGACCAATACGTTCACGATCAACCAGCAGCGCATTGCAGTAGCTGGCCGCATCGAATGCCTCTGGATTCCCGCTTTCGCGGGAATGACGGAAGGCGCGCAGGGTAGCAACTGCTTCCGGCAGGCCGCTACCCGTCACAGCACGGCGTTGTGCGCCGAGGTTGTAGCCGTCGTTTTCAATTTTGACGAACAGCACCTCCGAGGTCTGCTTTGCCAGCCGTTTATCCAGAATCAGAATCGAGGTCTTCACGCCTGAATACGGGTTGAACACCCCGGCAGGCAAGGACACCACGGCGACCAGCGAGGTTTTCACCAGCATGGCGCGCAGTTGTTTGTAAGCCGTGCCGCTCTGGAAAATAATGCCTTCCGGCACGACGATCGCGGCGCGCCCCTGCGGGCTTAGGTGTTCAGCCATGTAATCGACGAACAGCACTTCGGAGCGGGTGGCCTGCACCGAAAAGCGTTTGTGCGGCTTGATGCCGCCTTTGGGTGACATGAACGGCGGGTTCGCCAAAATCACGTCTGCCGTCTCGTTCCACTTCTCATCCGAGGTCAGCGTGTCATATTCGACGATGTGCGGGTCGGAAAATCCGTGCAGATACAGATTGACCAGCGACAGACGCACCATATCGGGCGAGATGTCATAACCGTGGATGTTGGCAGCGATGTGCTGACGTTCATCCGGGCTGAGCAAGTCCCCTGCCCTCACCCCCGCTCCCGCCTGCGGGCGAGGTGAGGTATTGGCTTTGAGGATGTGCTTCCACGCGGAAATCAAAAATCCCGCCGTGCCACAGGCAGGATCGAGGATACTTTCATTCTTCTTCGGGTCGATAACCTCGATCATGAAGTCGATAATATGACGCGGCGTGCGGAACTGTCCTGCATCGCCCTGGCTGCCCAACACGGATAACAGGTACTCGAAGGCATCACCCAGACGCTCGGAATGGTCGTAGGTAAATTCGTTGATTTCCTTGAGGAAAATCCGCAGTGTCTCAGGGTCGCGATACGGCAGATAGGCGTTCTTGAAAATGTCGCGAAACAGCGCCGGAATACCGGGGTTTTCGTTCATCTTCTGGATAGCTTCGGAATACAGCGCCAGCACGTCGAAACCGCCCATGCTCGGTGCCATGAGTTTGCTCCAGCCGTATTTCGCATACTCGCCGACGAAAAAGCTGCGCTTGCCGCCCAGCTCCTCGGCTTCGGCATCCATGTCATCCATGAATTTGTAAATCAGCGAAATGGTGATCTGTTCGACTTGCGATTTCGGGTCTGGGACTTTGCCGACAAGAATGTCGCGGCAGGTGTCTATACGTCGTTTGGTATCAGCGTCGAGCAAAATTAACCTTCAATAGGGAGCAATGAAACGGAGTAAGCAGAAAACGCGGCATCATGCGATACCAGCGTCATACTCTCGGAAATAGCCTGGGCAATGATGAGCCGATCAAACGGGTCGCGATGAAGGAACGGCAAACTCAACAGGTGCTGTAAATGAGAAGTCTGAATGGGGAGAACAGGGATACCCTGCAATCGCAATGTTTTTTCAATCGTCGCCAGATCATCCATCAAATCAAGTTTACCGATAGACATCTTGATGGTCATCTCCCAAAGACTGGCCGCACTCACGACAACCTGGTTGCGCCTGTCCTCAATCATCAGGCGTTGCGCATCAGGAAGATTGGGATGACCTTCCAGATACCAGAGCAGAATATGGGTATCAAGCAGCAGCTTCAAGGCTGATACTCGGCAAAATCAGCCAGAGGTGCATTGAAATCATCACTTATCCTGATGCGTCCCTTGAGCGCACCAGCCTTACGCAGCTCGTTGTTAACAACTTCCTGCGGTGGCACATCCGAAACAGCGATTTCAATCGTCTGGTTTTGAAACAGCTTTTTGATAGATCGCAAAAAATTTTCGTCTAATTCATCCGGTTTGAGCTGGTAGGTTGCATGCATGATGGCCTCCTAAAATATTTAATCAGCGAGCAGTTTACGTCATGAATTGGTTAAGTGGAACGTAGTCCTTCACGTACTCCGGTATCCTGTCGCGCCACTCCTTCGGAACCGCCTTGAAATCCGACATACCGAAGGTGGAATTGACGTTGAGTTCGGTGAGCTGCTTTTTGTCGATGATGTCGCGCAGACGTCCATCGGTGGCATAAGCCTTGAAAAAGTATTTCATAGCGACGATCTTGTCGGCCTGCTTATCGATTTCTTCTGTCGAGGCATCCAGCAGGAATTTCTGAAACTCATCGTCGAGCAGCTCGTCTTTGGCCTTGAAGTAAGGAATCAGGCCGAAAACTTTCTCCAGAATCTCACGCAAGGTCAAGCGGCGATCCACTCCGGCGGCGCGGCGCAATTTATCCAGCGTGTAAAAGTCAGCGGGTTTATCAAGCAAGTGCGTACTGACATAATCAATCGCCTGATCCCATTGTTCGTTTTCCACCTGCTGCTGCAAAATCGGATCAGCCTTGACCGTATTCTCAAATCCCTCAAAAAACATACGGTCAATCTTCATACCCTGCGCACCGACAACCTGCTCGGCAAACAGCTTAACCGTATCTGCACCGGTATAAGTGTATTGATCCAAAGGTGGCGGCGGGAGAGGCCCTTCTTTGCCTTGTTCACCTGGACGAGGCAATTTCAGCACTTCGTCATAATCGAATTCTTCCTCGAAATATTCGCAGACGGCGAAGAAGTCGAAAAACTTGTAGCGGGTCTTCTCCTGGCGCCCTATCTCGACCTTTAATTCCTTATCGAACAGCTGTTCGGTAAATTCGTGTTTGCGCGTGCCGCGCCCCTTGATTTGCACAAATTCTGATGGCGAAAAAATCGGGCGCATCAGGGCAAGATTGAGAATGTCAGGGCAGTCGTAGCCGGTGGTCATCATGCCGACCGTGACGCAAACGCGCGCTTTGCTGGTCTTGTAGGCGTCGAGAAAATTGGCCGCACCCAGCAGGTTGTTGTTAGTGAAATTAATGGTGTATTGCTGTGCGTTGGGTATCAGGGACGTAACCTGCACGGCAAAATCTGATTGGTATTTGCCGGGATAAATCGTGTTGCTCAATTCATTCAGCAACTGCGTGATTTTGGCTGCATGATTTTGACTGACTGCAAAGATGATGGATTTGCCCATTTCATGGCTGATCGGGTCACACAGCGCATTCTTCAGGAAAGTCTCGCAAAATATTCGGTTGGTCGCTTCTGAGAAAAATGTCTTCTCAAAATCCCGCTGAAAGAAGGTTTCTTCGGCGGTATCCCCTGCCTCGTTGGGCGCGGCGACTGCATAACCCTTGTCGGACAACAGTTGCGTAGTGATTTCAGTTCTCGCATCGACCACCACAGGACTGATGAGAAAACCATCGCGCACGCCATCTAAAAGCGAATATCTGAAAGTGGGCTGACCGGAATCACAACCAAAGGTACGATATGTGTCGAGCAACAGCCTGCGCTCCTGTTCTCGTGGGTCGCGTGTGGTGGGTTTGCTGGCGTCATATTTCTTCAGATAATCGCGTGGTGTAGCGGTAAGTCCCAGCTTGTAACCGACAAAATATTCGAACACGGCACGGGCATTCCCGCCAATGGAACGGTGCGCTTCATCGGAAATCACCAGATCGAAATCGGTAGGTGAAAACAGGCGTTTGTATTTATCGTTGAACAGCAGCGACTGTACTGTCGTGACGACAATCTCGGCCTTGCGCCACTCGTCGCGCCGTTCCTTGTAGATAACCGAGGTGTAGTCATTCTTGAGATAGGCGACAAATGCCTTGTAGGCTTGATCTTCCAGCTCCAGCCTGTCCACCAGAAACAGCACGCGGCGCGCATTGCCGGTGCGCAAAAACAGCTTGATCACAGCCGCAGCCGTCAGCGTTTTGCCAGTGCCCGTCGCCATCTCAAACAGAAAACGGCTCTGCCCATCAGCTACCGCATCCTGTATCGATTGAACGGCACGTTTCTGGTAGTCCCGCATAAAACGCAGACGATTTTTCCGGCCGAATGCATCGCGTTCAGCTTCATTCTTCCACCCGGCTTCGCTGGCATAGCCGGGCATTTGCGTCAGTGCAATGTAGTCACGACCAAACAGTTCGGTGATGAGCTTCTGCGGATTGGGCTGAAAACGGCGATAGCTCTTGATGGATTCTGGCGTCGGGAAGCGCGTGATGATATGCGGATTACCCTGTTCCAGATCCCAGAAATAATGCAGGTTGCCGTTGGACAGAATGATGAAACGACAGTTTTGCGATTTGGCGTATTTGCGCGCCTGTTCCTTGCCAATCAGTGGATTCTTGTCTTCGGCCTTGGCTTCAAGCACCAAGAGCGGAAAACTTGCCTCATCGAGCAACAGGAAATCGATAAAGCCATTCGAGGAAGTTTCAAAATTTTCGCCAAGTGCGTTAATGGCCGCATGAGTCAGTTTGACCTTGGGTTCAAGAACAATGTTGGCCTTGAGTTTGCCGTCATCAAAAAAGCGCCAGCCTGATTCTTCAAGCAGCTTGTTCAGTTTGATGCGCGCTTGGGCTTCCTTAACCATATTCGCTCTCTTACATGCCAGAGCCGAATGCTACCACGAAGGCTTATTAAACCGGGCTGATAAAAGGCATCATGCTACACACTAACGGCTTGTCCAGACCTATTCAAAACGGAAGTTTCAGGTGCGGCGCCGCCTTCAGGAGCACACGACGGAAGTCGTTCTGAATGCGTTGCAGCGCCTGTTCCGTTTCCGCCTCAAAGCGCATCATGATCACCGGCGTGGTGTTGGATGGGCGGGCCAGACCGAAGCCGTCGGCATATTCCACGCGCAGTCCGTCGATGGTGATGATCTCAAGCGCATCGGTGAAGTCCGCCGTTTCCTTGAGTTGCGCCAGCAGGGCGTGATTCTCACCTTCCCTCGTGTGCGCGTGCAGTTCGGGCGTGCAACAGGCGTCCGGCAACGCCTTGAGCACCGAGCCCGGGTCATCTGTCCGGCTTAGAATTTCCAGCAGGCGCGCGCCGCCATACAGTCCGTCATCGAAGCCGTACCAGCGTTCCACGAAAAACAGATGACCCGTCATCTCGCCCGCCAGCAAGGCGCCGGTTTCTTTCATCTTGGCCTTGATCAGCGAGTGCCCGGTCTTCCAGATGGTCGGCTTACCGCCGTGTTTGCGTATCCAGCCGAACAGGTTGCGCGTGGACTTGATGTCGAAGATGATTTCCGCACCCGGCTTGCGGCTCAACAGATCGGCGGCAAACAGCATCAGCTGACGATCCGGATAGATGATAGCCCCGTCCCTGGTGACGACGCCCAGACGATCGCCATCTCCGTCAAAAGCCAGTCCCAGCTCGCTGCCGTTCGGGTGCCCGGACAAAAGTTTTGCGTCGTCGCGCAATGCCGTGATCAGGTCCTGCAAATTCTGGGGGTCGGACGGGTCGGGATGATGGTTGGGAAAGTGTCCGTCCACTTCGCAGTACAGTTCTTCAACATGGCAGCCCAGCTTGCGGTACAGCTCGGCGACATACGCACCCGCCACGCCGTTGCCGCAATCGACGGTGATTTTCATCGGACGCGCCAGTTTAATGTCGGAGGCGATGCGCTCGATATAGGCCGCGCCTATGTCCTGTTGCGTGTAACTGCCGTCGCCGTGGCAGTAGTCATCCCGTTCGATGCGCACGCGCAGCGCCTGTATCGCCTCGCCCGACAGCGCCTCCTTGTTCAACACGATCTTGATGCCGTTGTAATCGGGCGGATTATGACTGCCGGTGAGCATCACCGCGCAATCGGTGTTCAGATGAAAGGCGGCGAAATAGGCCATCGGCGTCGCGACACAGCCGATGTCGATTACGTTAATACCGCTTTTCCGTATGCCGCGCGCCAGCGCCGCGAGCAGTTCCGGGCCGGACAGGCGGCCGTCGCGGCCTATCGCAATGCTCGCCTGTCCGCGTGCGACCGCTTCCGAGCCGATTGCATGGCCGATGGCTTCAACAATCGCCGGAGTCAGCGTCTTACCCACGATGCCGCGTATGTCGTAAGCCTTGAAGATTTCCTGGGGGGGCATCATTGCTAAAATCGCTTTCAGTGCTAATTGACGGGAATGACCTTTTGAATCTTTTCCCAGACCCGGTCGGGCGTGAGCTGATTCATGCAATTGAAATGCCCTAGGGGACATTCGCGCTTGAAGCAGGGGCTGCACTTTATATCGAGTTTGACGACCCGTGCCGCATCCGATAGCGGCGGAGTGAATTGCGGGCTGCTGGAGCCGAACAGCGCGAGCATCGGGCGATCGAGGGCTGCGGCCATATGCATCAGCCCGGAATCATTGCTGATGACCAGTTGCGCGCAGGACAGCAGCGCGATGGCATCGGCCAGATCGGTGCTGCCGCACAGATTGTGCGCGGTCCTGTTGCCTAGGGCGACGATTTTTTCCGCGACTTCGCGATCCTTGTTGGAACCTATCAGCCAGACCGCATAACCGCTATCGTACAGCCGCTGTGCGGTTTCGGCGAAATAAGCCACAGGCCAGCGTTTGGCCGGGCCGTATTCGGCACCCGGACAGAATACCGCGACGGGCTGATCCAGCGTCAGATTAAGTTTTTGCAGTGTCGCATCGCGCTGCTCCGCTGAAACACTCAGCTTAGGATTATCCAGCGTGCGCGGTATTTCTCCATCCCGCTCTTCAGCCAAATAAGCGAAACGTTCCACCATCAGCGGCAATACTGTCTTGTCCAGCTTGCGTGCATCGTTAAGCAGGCCGTAGCGCAACTCGCCGACAAAGCCGGTGCGCAAGGGAATGTTGGCGAAGAACGGCACCAGCACCGATTTCAGCGAATTGGGCAGAACAATGGCCTGATCGTAATGTGCCGCACGCAGTTCTACACCCAGCCGGTAGCGCGCCTTGAGATTCAGCGCACCGTGCGGGAAAGGATTGATGATGGCTAGATTGACTTCCGGTATCGCATGCAGCAATCCGACTGTCCAGGGCGGCGCAAGCACGTCGATCAGGCAATCGGGATGACGCTGCTTGAGACGCATCAGCATAGGCTGCATCAGCATGCAATCGCCTACCCAACTGGGGCCGATGACTAATATTTTATGCATACCGGTCAAATTCCTGAAACCCGTTGCGCGATTATTGAGTCGCGCAACGGGTTTCTAGTGATGCCCCTTAGGCAGTTCGCCTTTGAATTTGTAAAGCGTTCCGCAATACGGGCAATGCGCCTCACCATCGTGATTCAGCGCAAGTGCGACCTTGGGGTGTGCGCTCCACAGATTCATGCCCGGCATCGGACAGGTCAGCGGCAAATCATGCGCGGTTATTTCAACGTAACGCTGAGTGATAGTGCTCACGGCGATCTCCTTAAACGTAGCTCAACCAGTCGGTGTGCAGCGGATGTTTGCCTGCAACGCAATCGAAAAAAGCCTGCTGCAACACGGTCGTGATCGGCCCGCGCGAACCTGAACCGATGATGCGCTGGTCGAGTTCGCGGATGGGCGTGACTTCTGCGGCCGTGCCGGTAAAGAACGCTTCTTCGGCGCAATAGATTTCGTCGCGCGTGATGCGCTTCTCGATCACTTCTATGCCCAGCTCCTTGGCCAGCGTAATCACGGATTCGCGCGTGATACCTTCCAGACAGGAGGTCAGATCAGGCGTGTACAGCTTGCCTTTCTTGACGATGAAGATATTTTCAC
>JAURZN010000209.1 GCA_030653355.1 Gallionella sp.
CGTGCCTTTGAACATCAGGTGCTCCAGCACATGCGCGATGCCGGTCTTGCCGGTGCGCTCGTCCATACTGCCGGCCCTGTACCATATCTGCTGCACCACGACCGGCGCGCGATGATCTTCCTTGACGATAACTTTCAGCCCGTTTGCCAGCGTGCGCGCAAACACCTCTGCCTGCGCGATGTGTTGCCCGCTGGCCAGCAACATTGCAACGAAAAACAGATAAATCCTCATAATCCCTAGCCCCAAGACAAGTAATCAGCATAAAATAACGCCAACAGCCACATGAAGTGGCCTCTTTTCATTATGCCCGAACTCTAGTCCCGGAACGCATACCCCATGTTTAGTTTTCTAAAAAAGAGCACACCCGACAAAATCTCCGCGAATGTTGTCGAAAAGCCTGCCCTCAGCTGGGTCGAGCGACTCAAGTCCGGGCTTGCACGCACCGGCAACCAGCTGACCGATCTTTTCAGTCGTGGCGGCAAGATAGATGATGATCTCTACGAAGAGCTGGAAACCATCCTGCTCACTTCGGATGTCGGCATGGATGCCACCCAAGCGCTACTCGCCGATCTGCGTCGCCACGTCAGGGAACACAAGCTCAGCGAGGCGGCCGAACTCAAGGCAGGACTCGCGCACTGCCTGCTCAAACTGCTCAAACCCCTGGCTATCCCCTTGCAGGCCGACACTCACCAGCCCTTCGTCATTATGATGGTCGGGGTAAATGGTGCGGGCAAGACGACTTCCATAGGAAAGCTGGCGAAGTATCTGCAATCGCAAGGCTTGTCTGTACTGCTCGCGGCGGGCGACACCTTCCGCGCTGCCGCACGCGAACAACTGATGACCTGGGGAGAGCGCAATAACGTGACGGTGATCGCGCAGCAAAGCGGCGATGCGGCTGCCGTTATTTATGACGCCGTGCAGGCGGCACAAGCACGAAAAATCGACGTCGTGCTGGCCGATACCGCCGGTCGTCTGACCACGCAGGCGCACTTGATGGAAGAAATCAAAACAGTGAAGCGCGTCATTACCAAGGCCTTGCCCGCTGCGCCGCATGAAGTGTTGCTGGTGCTGGACGCCAACACCGGACAGAATGCGCTGAGTCAGGTAAAAGCCTTCGATCAGGCGCTGGGCGTGACCGGTCTGATTTTAACCAAGCTGGATGGCACGGCCAAAGGCGGGGTAATTGCGGCGATCGCCAGGGCGCACCCCATACCGGTACGCTTCATCGGGGTCGGCGAAGGTCTGGATGATCTGCGCCCCTTCGTTGCGGAAGAATTTATTGCCGCCTTACTGGGACTGCCCACATGATCGCGTTCAATCAAGTCAGCAAACGCTATCCCGGCGGTTATGAAGCGCTCAAACAGGTTTCCTTTGAGCTCGCCAAGGGTGAAATGGCCTTTCTTTCCGGGCATTCGGGTGCGGGCAAGAGTACCTTGCTCAAGCTCATCGCGGCGATCGAACGCCCCACCAGCGGCAGCGTACTGGTTAACAACCAGAACGTCAGCGTGCTAAAGAAAGGCGCGCTGCCTTATTTGCGCCGCAACCTCGGCCTTATTTTTCAGGATCACAAGCTGTTGTTCGACCGCACCGTGTTCGAAAACGTGCTGCTGCCGCTGCAAATTTGCGGCTTTGACCACCGCGAGAGCGGCAAACGCGTGCGCGCGGCACTGGACAAAGTGGGTTTGCTCAATCGTGAAAAGTCCAACCCCATCGCACTATCCGGCGGTGAACAACAGCGGCTGTGTATCGCCCGCGCCATCGTCAACCGCCCCTCCATCCTGCTCGCCGATGAACCTACCGGCAATCTGGATGCGGAATATGCACAGGAAATCATGGCGATATTTAATTCCTTCCATCAGGTAGGCGTCACGCTGCTCATCTCGACGCATGATGCGGACATGCTGCGCAACAGCCATGTTCGCGTGATCGCACTTAAACACGGTGAAATACAACACCCGGAAAACCATCCGGAGCCGGTTAATTCAACAGGCACAGCATGATGAGCGCACTCAATCAACATCTGGGCGTGATGAAAATCGCTTTGCGCCGCATGTTCACCTCACCTCTGGCTGGTTTTCTTAACGTTCTGGTCATCGGCATCGCCCTCAGCCTGCCGGCCGGGATGTACGTGCTGCTAAAAAACACGCAGAATCTGGTCGCGCAACTCTCAGGCTTGCCACAAATCAGCCTGTTCATGATGATGGAGACGACAAGGGATGATGTGGCGCAATTACGCAATCAGCTGGCACGCCATGAGGGCATACGCGGCATTGAATTCGTTTCGCGTACAACAGCGCTGGAACAGTTGGGAAAAAACTCCGGGCTGGATGATGTTATTGCCGGACTGGAAGACAACCCCTTACCCGATGCCTTTGTCATTTCGCCAGCCGCTATTGATGCCAAATCGCTGGAGGAACTGCGCAATGAACTACAGCAACTCCCCGGCGTAGAGCTCGCACAGCTCGATTCCGCGTGGGCTTACAAGCTGGAAGCAATACTTGAATTCGCGCGTATCGCCGTGCTTGTGCTGGCCAGCCTGCTCAGTCTCGGGCTGATTGCCATCACCTTCAACACCATACGTTTGCAAATTCTCACTCAGCGCGATGAAATTCAGATATCCAGGCTGATAGGGGCGACAGACGCATTCATACGCCGCCCCTTCATGTATTTCGGTGCGCTGCAGGGCTTGTTCGGCGGCATCGCCGCCTGGCTGATCATCGCCCTGGGTCTGCAACTGCTCAAACAACCCCTGGCCACCTTATCGCAACTCTATTCCAGTACTTTCACTCTGCAAGCGCTTTCTTTCAGCGACAGCCTGTCACTCCTGCTGTTCTCCGTGTATCTCGGCTGGCTGGGCGCATGGCTGTCTGTTGCACGGCATTTATCGCAGACCGAGCCGCGCTAACTTGAACTTTGCAGTCTATTGGCACTCATAAGCCGCGAGTGTTAGAATTCGCAACCCAGGAGGAAATCCCCGTGAATAGCGCGATCAACTTACCCATACCCTCTGCCGTTGGCAGCGTGGACAGCTACATAAGCCTAGTTAAACGCTACGCCCTGCTGTCGCAGGAAGAAGAATTCGATCTGGCGACGCGTTTCCGCAAGGAAAACGATCTCGACGCCGCACGTAAACTGGTGCTGTCGCACCTGCGCGTAGTCGTCAGCGTGGCGCGCGGCTACGCCGGCTACGGCCTGCCACAGGCGGACTTGATACAGGAAGGCAACATCGGCCTGATGAAGGCCGTAAAACATTACGACCCCGATTATGGCGTACGCCTGGTGTCGTTCGCCCTGCACTGGATACGCGCTGAAATCAATGAATTCGTGGTGCGCAACTGGCGCATGGTGAAAATCGCCACCACCAAGGCGCAACGCAAATTATTTTTCAATCTGCGCAGCATGAAGCACGGCCTGGCATCGCTCAAACCCCAGCAGGTCAGCGAAATCGCTCAGAAACTTAACGTCAGCGAAAGCGATGTTATAGAAATGGAGGCGCGTTTCGCCGGTCATGATGTCTCGCTGGAACCTGTCGGCAGCAATGACGAGGAAAGCTACGCACCGATCCAGTACCTTGCCGACAATGAAGATCACGAACCTTCAAACATCATGGAAACGACAGAGCGCGATCACTTGCGCACGTCAGGGCTTGCCAACGCATTATCCAGCCTGGACGAGCGCAGCCGCCGCATCGTGGAGGCGCGCTGGTTATGCGAGGACAAGGCAGCCACCCTGCACGACCTTGCGGCTGAATTTAACGTATCAGCCGAGCGCATCCGTCAGATCGAACAAAAGGCAATGAGCAAAATGCAGTCGGCATTAGTGCTATCCGCCGCCTGACCTCATCAACATCCGAAAAAAACCGCACAAATGCGGTTTTTTTTCGGACTTACGAATCGCGCCTATTTGACGATTTTCAACTGGGGTTTGCGCACAACCGGTTTGGCACCCGCGTCACCCTCGCTACTGGCGGCGGGGGGCGGCTCCTGCGAATCCGGCCCCTGAAATACCAGCCCCTGCCCGGTTTCCTTGGCAAAGATACCCATCACAGCGTCAACCGGAACCATCAGATCAAATGACGCGCCGCCAAAACGGCCGCCACAGGTGATCATCTCGTTACCCATCTCCAGATTACGCACCGCGCTGGCGCTCATGTTGAGGACGATCTCACCATCCTTGACGTAAGCGGGCGGCACCTCGGTCTGATCATTAACGCGCACCGCCAGATAAGGTGTCAGGCCGCTATCCACACACCATTCATAGATTGCGCGTATCAGATAGGGGCGTGTGGATAAATCGCTCACTTGCGCATCGCCCTTTCAGCAGGCGTCAGTGAATCGATAAAACCCTGACGTGAGAACAGACGCTCGGCGTATTTCATCAGGGGCGCAGCCTCCTTGCCCATATGAATACCGTAATGTTCGAGGCGCCACAGCAGGGGTGCAACCGCCACATCCAGCATGGAGAAGTCATTCCCCAGCAAAAATTTTTGCTTGGTGAGGATTTGTGCGAGTTGCGCCAGGCTGTCGCGAATGATCAGGCGTGCCTTATCGGCAGGTTTTCCGCCTTGCAGGATAACATCGACGTTGCTGTACAATTCCTGCTCAAAACGGTGCAAAAACAACCGTGCCCGCCCTCTCATGACGGGATCAGCCGGCATCAGCTGCGGATGCGGAAAACGTTCATCAATGTATTCATTGATAATATTTGCCTCGGTCAGTATCAGGTCACGCTCAACCAGTACCGGAACTTTGCTGTATGGATTGATGGCAGCCAGATCTTCATTCCTGTCTATCTGGTCAACGTCAATAACTTCAAAATCCATGCCTTTCTCAAACAGTACAATCCGGCAACGGTGAGAATATGGACACGAGGTGCCCGAATACAATCGCATCATGAAAACAACCTATCTATTAAAGCCCAACAAAAAAACCAAAAGGCGGGACCGATGATCCCGCCATAATGGCACTTGTTACTACCGCACGGAAACTATCACAAGTGGCCCGTGCAATTCAAGTATAGTTTAGTGAATATCCTTCCAGATTTCCTTTTTCAGCGCATAAACGAGCAGGAACATCAGAGAAAGGAAGCCCAATACGATCCAGCCCAGCTGATAACGCACCATCTTGGCTGGTTCGCCCATAAATACCAGATAGTTGGTCAGATCGGCAACGGCTGCATCATAGGCAACCGGAGTCAGGGAACCCGGCGTTTTCAATACCAGCTTGCCCGCGCCGTGACCTTCATGGCTTTCCAGCTCCTGTTCACCCTGCAAGTCCGCCATCACGTGCGGCATCGCTACCCCTGGAAACACGGTGTTATTCCAGCCGGAAGGACGCGTGCTGTCGATGTGGAATCCACGCAGATAGCCGTAAAGCCAGTCTGCGCTGCGTGAACGGGAAATCACGCTCAAATCAGGCGGTGTTACGCCAAAAGCCAGTTTGGCCGAATTGGCATCCATCGTAGCCATCATGGTCGAACCGACCTTAACGTCTTCCGGCAGTTGCAGATCAACCTTGATCTGTTCCTCAGACATGCCGATGTCGCCCAGGCGGTTGTAACGCATGGAAACAGCAGAATGACAAGCCAGACACCTAGAGGTAAACAGCTTAGCGCCGCGTTGCAAGGATGCGGTGTCTTGCAGATTCACCGGCGCTGTATCCAGATGGACCGCAGCACCGCTGGCTATCGCCACGGCGGGCATTGCCACAAGCAGTGCCACCGCGCAGAGTTTTTTGATAATTTTCATGTCTACAAACCTTTCTGTTCTATTTGAACGTAACGCGATCAGGCTCAGGCTTGCACTTGTCGATCTTGGTATACCAAGGCATCAGCAAGAAGAAAGCGAAATACACCACCGCCAGAATCTGCGAGAACACCGTATAAGTCGGCGTAGAAGGCATCAGGCCCAGCCAGCCCAGACCGATAAAACTCACCACAAAGGAAGCGAGGAATGCCTT
>JAURZN010000211.1 GCA_030653355.1 Gallionella sp.
CAAATCAGTTTTCATGGGCGTAGAATCCCCCGCGCTGCAGAAAAAACGTTTTTCCCGATTTGCAATCATCGAAAGCCTGCTCATGTCCAGTCCAACCGGCACACATGCAGAGTATCTTGATCCGATACTCAGTCGTCACCAGCACAACGCCAACGACCTGCTACAGATACTCATTGCGGCGCAAGACCATTACGGCTATATCCATTCCGATGCTATCGACCACCTGAGCGAGCAACTCAAGCTGCCGCGTTCGAAGATCGAAGGCGTATCCGGCTTCTATTCCTTTCTCCATCTGCAAGCCAATGGCGAATATCGCGTGCTGTTTTCCGACAACATTACCGACCGCATGCTGGGCAATATGGATCTGATGCAGAACATGTGCAGCCAGTTGTGGATAGAGCCCGGCAAGGTTTCCGAAGACGGCCTGCTCAGCATCAACACCACATCCTGTACCGGCCTGTGCGATCAAGGCCCTGCGCTGCTGGTAAACAACATTGCCATCAACCATCTTAGCCCGGAGCGCGTGAACGCCATCGCCGAATTGATACGAGAACGCGTACCGGTATCCGCCTGGCCTGCGATATTTTTCGCCATAGAAGATAACATTCGCCGCAAAGACATTTTGCTTGATAGCCACCTCAAGCCAGGATCGGCACTGGCCGCCCTGTTACAGCGCGGAACGCATGAAACCCTGCATGAAATCAGGACATCCGCCCTGCGTGGGCGTGGCGGCGCAGGTTTCTCCACCGGCTTAAAGTGGGAATTCTGTCGTGACGCACCGGGCGAGCAACACTATGTGGTCTGCAACGCCGACGAAGGCGAACCGGGCACATTCAAGGACCGTGTGCTGCTGAACGGTTATGCCGATATGGTGTTCGAGGGCATGACGCTGTGCGCCCGCATTATCGGTGCGTCCAAGGGCTTCCTCTATCTGCGCGGCGAATACCGTTATCTGCTGGAGCATCTGCAGGCCGTGCTGCAACACCGGCGCCAGCAAAAATTGCTGGGCAATAACATACTCGGTCATGCCGATTTTAACTTCGACATCGAAATCCATCTCGGCGCGGGCGCGTATATCTGCGGCGAAGAATCCGCGCTGATCGAATCGCTGGAAGGCAAACGTGGCACGCCGCGCAATCGCCCGCCGTTTCCCGTGACCCACGGTTATCTGAACCAGCCGACTGTAGTCAACAACGTCGAGACCTTTGCGTCAGCCAGCCTGATCGCGCTGCACGGAGGTGCCTGGTACGCCGCCATCGGCACGGACACTTCCCACGGCACCAAGATACTCTCGGTGTCAGGCGATTGTGAGCGCCCAGGGCTGTACGAGTATCCCTTTGGTGTAACGGTTGCTCAGGTGCTGGCCGATTGTGGCGCACATGATACTCAGGCGGTACAGATCAGCGGCGCATCGGGTGTCTGCATCGCAGCGGATGAATTTGAAAGGCACATCGCCTTTGACGACATCCCGACTGCGGGCGCCTTCATGGTGTTCGATCAAAGCCGCGACATGTTTGAAGTGGCACGCAACTTCGTGCATTTTTTCGCGCATGAGAGCTGCGGTTTTTGTACGCCGTGCCGGGTCGGTACATCGCTGTTATCCAACATGATGGACAAACTGGCAGAAGGCCACGGCTCGCCCTACGACTTTGCCGAAATTGAAAAACTCAATGCCTTGTTACAGTCCACCAGCCATTGCGGACTGGGGCATTCGGCCTGCAACCCGGTGCTGGATACCATCGCCAAGTTTCGCCCCGCCTACGACAAGCGACTGGCACAAAAAGACTTCGTCCCGGCCTTCGACCTTGATCACGCCTTATCGCAGGCGCGCCGGATGACGGGACGCGACGATACCGGCGCACACTTGGAGCGTAGCCATGAATAAAGATGTCACGTTTGCCCTTTCTTCCGCAGGCGTGGGGGAGAGCGTAGCGAGGGGGCAATTGGATAGAGGGGGCGTAGCCATGAATAAAAACAACTCACCGACCTTTACCCTCGATGGCAAGACCATTCCGTTCAGCGCCGGGCAGACCATCATTCAGGCCGCAATGGCTACGGGTGTTTACATCCCGCACCTGTGTTACAACCCCGAATTCAAACCACATGGCTCCTGCAAGCTGTGCACGGTAAAGGCCGATGGACGACATACTTCTTCCTGCACGCACCAGGCGCAGGACGGCATGGTGGTCGAGAGCGACACGAAAGAGATCAACGATGAGCGCCGGGCGCTGCTACAGATGCTGTTCGTCGAAGGCAACCATTTCTGCCCGTCCTGCGAGAAGAGCGGTAACTGCCAGTTGCAGGCCACCGCCTACGAGATGAACATGATGTCGCCGCACTTCGATCATTTCTTCCCCGATCGCCCTCTGGACGCTTCCCATCCCGACTATCTGCTCGACTTCAACCGCTGCATCCTGTGTTCGCTGTGCGTGCGCGCCAGTCGCGATGTGGATGGCAAGAATGTGTTCGCCCTTTCGGGGCGCGGCATCAAGAGTCATTTGATTGTTAATGCCAAATCCGGGCGTTTGGCGGATACGGGATTTTCCGGTGAGGACAAGGCTGCCCATGTCTGCCCGGTCGGCGTCATCCTCAAAAAACGCGTCGGTTTCGCCATTCCCATCGGATCGCGCAGTTTCGACGAGCAGCCGATCAGCGCAACACCACACCCGGGCCCCGCTGCGGCGACCCTGCCGCCACACCCGCAAGGGGCATGTCCGGTGGGTCCCCGCAGCAATGCTGCGACCCTTCCGCCACATCCGACTGTGAAAGGGGCTTGAGATGAATGCACCCACTAGAAAATTGCGGGTCGCGACCACCTCGCTGGCGGGCTGCTTCGGCTGCCACATGTCCTTTCTGGACATCGACGAGCGCCTGCTGGAGCTGGTGCAACGGGTCGAATTCGACCGCTCGCCGCTGACCGACATCAAGACCTGCGGCCCTTGTGACATCGGCATCATCGAGGGCGGATTGTGCAACGCCGAAAACGTGCATGTGCTGCGCGAATTCCGCGCCAACTGCAAAATACTGATTGCATTGGGTGCCTGTGCCGTCAACGGCGGTTTGCCTGCACAGCGCAACCATCTTTCCCTGTCGGCGATACTGGAAGAGGTCTATCACGCACAACACGGCCTGGTCGATGGATTCATCCCGAACGATCCCGAATTGCCGCTGCCGCTGGACAAGGTGCATCCGATACATGAAGTAGTAAAAGTGGATTATTTCATCCCCGGTTGCCCGCCTTCCGCCGACGCCATCTGGAAAGTGCTGACCGACCTGCTGGCAGGCCGCGAACCCGAACTGGGCCACGGCCTGATTCATTACGATTAACAATAAACCTGCATCCACAGATTACACAGATTGACGCAGATTTTTCAATCCATTGTTTCAGGTTTTAATCTGTGGAATCTGCGAAATCTGCGGAAAAAAGCCTTTAAAGGAACATCATGTCGCCCTCATTAGAAACCGCCGCGAACCCTGAGAACCTGCGCCGTGTGGCCATCGATCCGGTATCGCGTGTCGAAGGTCACGGCAAGGTCACCATCCTGCTCGATGACAAAAACCGCGTGCATCAGGTGCGGCTGCATATCGTCGAGTTTCGCGGCTTCGAGAAATTCATTCAGGGGCGCCCCTACTGGGAAGTGCCGGTGATGGTGCAACGCCTGTGCGGCATCTGTCCGGTGAGCCACCATCTGGCGGCGAGCAAGGCGCTGGATGCCATCGTCGGCGCAAAGCAGTTGACACCGACCGCCGAAAAAAACCGCCGTTTGATGCACTACGGCCAGATATTACAGTCGCATGCGCTGCACTTTTTTCATTTGTGTTCACCCGACCTGCTGTTCGGCTTCGATAGTGATGTCAGCAAACGCAACATCGTCGGCATCGCCGAAAAATATCCCGACACCGCCAGACGCGGCATCCTGTTACGCAAGTTCGGTCAGGAAGTGATCCGCCACACGGCAGGAAAACGCATACACGGTACCGGCGCGGTTCCCGGCGGGGTGAACAAGTCGCTTTCCATCGCAGAGCGCGATGAATTGCTCAGGGATATCTACCAGATGGTGGCCTGGAGCCGTGAAGCAGTGCATATGGTAAAAGAGCTGCATCACAAAAATCCCGAGCTATACAACAGCTTCGGCGCCTTCCGCGCCAACTATATGTCCATGGTAGGCTTCGATGGCTCACTGGACTTGTATCACGGCCGGTTGCGCGCCCGGGACGAGAGCGGCACGGTGTTGTTTGACGACGTGGATTACCGGAATTACACCCAGCTGATCGAAGAAGAGGTGAAGAACTGGAGCTACATGAAGTTCCCCTACCTGAAATCTCTGGGCAAAGAAAAAGGCTGGTACCGGGTAGGGCCGATGTCACGGATACAGAATTGCGACTTCATCTCCACGCCGCTGGCCGAGATCGAGCGGCGCGAATTCATGGCCTACAGCGGGGTGATGCCGATGCACGCACCGCTCGGTTATCACTGGACGCGCATGATAGAGATGCTGCATGCGGCCGAGATGATCAAGGATCTGCTGCACGACGACGATATCACGGGTAAGGAGCTGATGGTAACGGGCGAACGCGGCTTCGAGGGTGTGGGCGTGATCGAGGCGCCGCGTGGCACGCTGATCCACCACTATCGCGTGGACGAAAATGACCTGGTCACCATGTGCAACCTGATCGTCTCCACCACCCACAACAATCAGGCGATGAACGAGGCGGTGCGCCGTGTAGCAACGCAATATCTGCACGGTCACGAAATCACCGAAGGCCTGCTCAATCACATCGAGGTGGCGGTGCGCGCCTTCGATCCCTGTCTGTCCTGCGCCACCCATGCGCTGGGCAAGATGCCGCTGGAGGTCGAAGTGCTGGATGAGGCGGGCAATCGTTTGTCCAGCCTGTCGCGCTCGGGCGACGGCCTGTTCAGCGCGTCATGACCTCTACCGTCCTGGTCTTTGCCATCGGCAACGAATCGCGCGGCGACGATGCGCTCGGGCCCGTGCTGTTGCGGAAACTGGGCGTCCGGTTAAATTCAGCAGAATGGAAAGACATGCAGAGCTCTGCTGTACAGTTCGAGTTGCTGGAAGACTTCCAGTTGCAAGTCGAACACGTCATGGATATGCAAAATAGGCGCCTGGTGCTGTTCATCGATGCGGGGATGGATACGCCCCCGCCTTTTTCCTTTTATCGCGTCCAGACAAGCGACGAACCGGTGCTGTACAGCCACGCTCTCGCACCCGAATCCTTGCTCAAGGTATATGAGCAGTTCCACCGGCAGCCCGCACCCGACGCCTACGTCCTGTGTATCCGCGGTGAAGGTTTCGAACTGGGCGAGTCACTCTCCCCGCCCGCCCAAACCCGTTTGTCATCGGCCCTGGAATTTACCGGGCAACTCCTGCTTGAAGCGGAAGCCGCTGCATGGGACAGGCTATGTACACAAAAATCGCCGGGGACATCGATCAGGTCTGCTCACGAAACGAATAATCCTTAAAGTCTCAGTTCAGTCCGCAGATTACGCAGATTCACGCAGATTTTCAAACGGTTACAGGTGTTAGCGCTTTCACCTGATGGGTTGCCATAAGTTTTTATGTAAGTCTTTGTTTAATCGGTTTTAATCTGTGTAATCTGCGGACAACTGCTTTTTCTAGGATAATATCTTGCGCTGACCCGCGCCCCGCCAGGAATCTCTCAGCGTTCCTTGCGCAATTTTTCCAGTTTGGCTTTGAGTTCAGGCAGGATGGCGGCTACGGCTTTTTCGCCTTCCAGTATCGCAAGGTGTCTGTCATCCAGATTGCCCTGGGCGATCTCTTTGGTGACGGGGCGTATCACCACATCGGCATTCAATAATTCGTAGCGATTGATGGTCTGACTCATGATGTCAAAGGTTTGCATCAGCACTTCCACCGTGGTTTCCGTTTTATTGTTTTGCGGCAAATGGGAGATATTCACGGCGATCACGAAATCGGCTCCCAGCGCACGCGCATCGGAAACAGGCACGGGTCTGACCAGACCCCCATCCACATAGCTGCGGCCGTTGATGACGACAGGCTGAAACACGCCGGGCACCGCGCAGGATGCGCTGACCGCTATGCCCGTGTTACCGGTGCGAAAAACAACTTTTTCGCCGCTGGCCAGATCCGTGGCGACCACCGCGAAAGTGCGGCGCATTTTTTCCAGCGGTGCCTGTTTGACGGCCTGATTGATGAAAGTCTGCAAGGGCTTGCCGGTAAACAGGCCGCGATTGGGCCAGGACCAGTCTATCACCCGCTCTTCCTTCATCGGGATGGACATCTCCTGCAACTGGAAGCCGGTATAACCTGCGGCATACAGTGCGCCGATTGCCGAACCGACACTGGTGCCGACGATGATGTCCGGGAAGATGCCCTGCACTTCCAGAGCCTTGATGACCCCGACATGTGCAAACCCTCGCGTGCCGCCGCCGCCCAGAACCAGTGCTATTTTCGGTGCGGGCCGCACTGCAACGGGCGTGTCCGGAATGACGGGTTTGGGTACGGTATTACAAGCGGTCAATGATGTTGCAAAGAGTAACGCCAGCAGAAAATAGCCGGGCCGCTTCAGGCCAATCTGTAAAAATGCGTGCACGTTCAATCGATCAATCTTCCGCGTCGGGTGTGCTGACCTTACGGCGCATAAACAGAGCCGGCAACTGGCTTTTCGGCTTGCTCGGCAGATCGGGCGGTGGCGCAAGCACACGGGTACTGACAGAGGGTTCATAAGGCTTGTTGAACCACGCGTCATGGACAGGCGTTTTCGATACCGGGGTATGCTGCGCACGGATATGCACATGATGGTCTGTACGGGGCGCGGGACGCGACTCAGCGCGCGGCGCGCGGGCGGCAGGCGCGGGGGAAGTCAGCGGCGCTTCCCGTTGAATGGTGGTTTTAATCAGTTTTTCAATTTCAAACAGATATTTTTCCTCTTCAGGCGAAACCAGCGAAATGGCGCTCCCGGACGCACCGGCGCGACCGGTGCGGCCTATGCGGTGTACATAGTCTTCCGGTGCACTGGGTATTTCGTAGTTGATCACCATGGGCAGATGATCGATATCCAGACCTCGTGCGGCCACATCGGTCGCAATCAGCACCGAGGTTTTTCCCTGTTTAAACGCATCCAGCGCCTGTATGCGCTCCAGCTGGCTCTTATCGCCGTGTATCGCATCCGCAGCAAAGCCCTCGCGATGCAGCTGACGCGCCAGACGACTGGCGGTCAATTTCGTCTTGGTAAACACCAGCGTTTGCTTGGCATCGCTGCCACGCAACAATTGCGCCAGCAAGGCATGTTTTTCGGCGGATCCGACCAGGTAAACTTTTTGGGTGATGTTTTCAGAGGTTGCATTGCTGCGTGCGACCTCAATCAATTTTGGGCTCACCAGAAAATCTTCCGACAATCGCTTGATTTCATTTGAAAATGTTGCGGAGAACATCAGTGTTTGACGCTGCCTGGGCAACAGCGCGAGGATGCGCTTCAAATCGGGCATGAAGCCCATATCCAGCATGCGGTCCGCCTCATCCAGCACCAGCATTTGCACCTGATTCAACTGTACGGTCTTCTGTTCGATATGGTCCAGCAGACGACCGGGCGTCGCCACCAGAATCTCTACACCGGTTCGCAGGTGCGGCGTTTGCGTCTTGATATCGACCCCGCCAAACACCACCAGCGAACGCAAATGACTGTGTTTTGCATAGGCTTTCACACTGGCTTCGACCTGAATGGCCAGTTCGCGCGTGGGAACCAGTATCAGCGCACGCACCGGATGGCGCGCAGGGGACGGACTGGGCGTGGCCAGGGGCAGCAACTTTTGCAGCATCGGCAAGGCAAAGGCCGCTGTCTTGCCGGTTCCCGTTTGCGCTCCGGCCATCAAATCACACCCTTCAAGCACCATAGGGATGGCTTGCGCCTGTATCGGTGTGGGGACGGTATAACCGGATTCGGTAAGCGCCCTGAGGATTTCCGGCGCCAGATTCAAGTCTGCAAAACTGATGTTATTCAATGATCTATTCTCTTTACGATAGTCGGGCTGAGTCAGCTAAAACCGCTGCATTATACGCCCAATGCCGGAAACGCACGCACGCCTCTGAAAAACCGCCCCCCTATGAAATGCAACTACGAAGTCAATCGCTGGCGCACCGCTTCAAACAGGCAAATCGCGGTGGCGGCTGCCGCATTCAGCGACTCGACCTGACCCGGCATAATGATAGTGATTTTACGGGTAGCACATGCCAGCAATGCGTCTGATAAGCCGACACCCTCGTTGCCCATCATGAAGGCGACATTGCCCGACAGATCGCACTCGTAAAGGCTGTGCGTAGCGTGCAGCGTGGTTGCCAGGCACATCCCGGAAAATTCCCCGGCGACCTTTAACAAGTCCTGCCGCTCGTGGATGTTCAGGCAGAAATGTCCACCCATCGCGGCGCGCAGCACTTTCGGCGACCATGCATCGGCGCAGGCTGGCGACAGATACACCGCATCGCAACCCGCCGCCCCCGCTGAACGCAGCATCGATCCCATATTGCCGGGGTCTTGTATGTCTTCCAGCAAAAGCGCGAAGCGCGCGGGCACAAGTGACGCTTGCGGCAGGTCTATCAGCGCGAGGAGGCCCGTCGGAGTTTTCAGCTCGCTGAGCTGGGCATACAGCTTGTCATCCAGTTGCGAGACCGGCACATCGCCTAGCCGCGCAAGCAAACCGGAGATTTCGCCATCCTGCAATGCGGCGGCGTTCAGCAGAATATGGCGCGGCTGATGGCCCGCGTCGAGATACGCGGCCAGCAGATGCGTGCCGTCCAGCAGGGTCTGCCCGGCCCGACCCCGGTTACGCGCCGGGCCGTTCAGCTTGACCAGTTCCTTGAAGAAGGCGTTGTCGCGTGACTGGATCAGTTTCATTGAGCTTCTGCTATCCGTTTTGCGATGTGTGCCAGCGCCTCGTCAACCTGATCGATCAGGATCAAGCACAAATCTCCCGCCTTCAGGCGCGACAGTGCGGTATCGATAGCCAGAAATTCACCGGTGATCTCATCGATGCGTTTTGCCCGCCCGGCCTGCACCAGCCCCTGTCTGAGCAGCGCCAGCACTTCACCTTCCTCGCGACCGCGCTGACACTGATCCTGATACAGGATGACCTCGTCAAACACATCGCCCAGCATTTCGGTTTGCTGGCGGATGTCTTCATCGCGCCGGTCTCCCGCGCCGCTGATCACGACCAGACGTCTTTTTGCCGCCATGCTCTCAATGGCCGGAATCAGCGCGAGTATCGCATCGGTTTTGTGACAATAATCGGCGATGACGGAAGCCCCGCGATAATCGAAGACGTTAAAACGACCGGGCGCCGTCTGCGCATCGTTCACGAAGCCTGCCAGCCCGGTGCGTATCGTGTTCCAGTCCACATTCAGCGCCCAGACGGCGGCGATGGCGGCCATGGCGTTTTCGATCTGAAAACCTATCGTGCCATTGCGTGTGATCGGAATCCGGCTCAACGCGATGCGCTGCTCGGTCTTGTTTTCGCACGCCACAATATGAGCGCCATCGACGTATACCACACGGCGACCCTGCGCACGGTGCGCCGCCATCACCGGATGGTAGCGATCCTGTGCAAAAAAGGTGACCGAACCCGGACAGACCGCCGCCATGCCCGCTGTCATCGCATCGGCCGCATTGAGCACGGCCACGCCGTCCGTGGCCACGTTCTGCACCACAACCCGTTTCACCACGCTCAGATCTTCCACAGTGCGGATGTAATTCAGGCCCAAGTGATCGCCCATGCCGATGTTAGTCACTACGGCCACATTGCAGCGGTCAAACGCCAGCCCCTCGCGCAACACCCCCCCGCGCGCCGTCTCGAATACCGCCGCGTCGACATCGGGATGCATCAACACATTACGCGCGCTCTTGGGGCCGCTGCAATCTCCGCTGTCTATGCGCCTCCCCTGGATATAGACGCCGTCCGAGTTGGTCATGCCGACACGCAAGCCCTGGCAACCCAGAATATGCGCGATCAATCGCACCGTGGTGGTTTTGCCGTTGGTCCCCGCGACGGCCACCAGCGGGATACGCCCGTTTTCACCGGCAGCAAACATTGAGGCGACTATCGCCTCGCCCACATTCCGCCCCTTGCCGTACGAAGGCTGCAAGTGCATGCGCAAACCGGGTGCCGCATTGACTTCGACGATGCCGCCGCCCTGCTCTTCCATCGGGCGCAGCACGCTGTCGCACACCACATCCACGCCGCAAATATCCAAGCCTATCATTTTCGCCGCCGCGACCGCGCTGGCTGCCAGGGCAGGATGCACATCCTCGGTGACATCCGTTGCCGAGCCACCCGTGCTGAGATTGGCATTGTTGCGCAACACCACGCACTTGCCCTTGTCGGGGATAGCGTCAGCCGTATATCCCTGCACTTTCAATCTGGCCAGCGCAATGGTATCGATACGCATTTTGGTCAGCGAAGTAGCATGCCCGTCGCCACGCCTGGGGTCGCTGTTTACCTGCTCAACCAGTTCGCGCACGCTGTGCACGCCGTCGCCTATCACCATGGGCGGTTCGCGTCGCGCGGCAGCCACAAGCTGATTGCCCACCACCAGCATGCGAAAATCGCTGCCTGGAATAAATCGTTCGACCAGCACCTCGGCACTGATTGCAGCAGCCGCGGCATAGGCAATGTTCAAATGATCGCGCGAGACTATATTCACCGTCACGCCTTTGCCCTGATTCCCGTCCAGCGGTTTGACAACCACGGGAGCGTCTATCTCGCACATTGCAAGCCAGGCATCGTCCGCATCGCGCACCGGTCGCCCTTGCGGAACCGGCACACCGGCCGCGTCGAGCAGCCTCTTGGTCAATTCCTTGTCCTGCGCAATCGCCTCAGCGATGGCGCTGCTGCGATCCGTCTCGGCAGCCTGAATACGACGCTGTTTGCTGCCCCAACCGAATTGCACCAGGCTGCCCCCGGTCAGGCGCCGATAAGGAAAGCCGCGCTGCACGGCCGCCTCAACGATGGAAGCCGTGCTGGGGCCCATACGCACGTCCTCGTCCAGCTCGCGCAGTTCGGCCAGGGCGACCGCAAGATCAAAAGGCAAATCTTCGGCAGCCGCCCGGCATAGTGTTTGTGCAAATTTGAAAGCCAGCCGGCCAACCGCTTCCTCGACATATTCAAATACCACCTGATACACACCGGCTTCCTGGGTCGCCGTCGTGCGACTGAAGGAGACGGGACATCCGGCCTGCGCCTGCAGGCCGAGCGCGGCTACCTCCAGCACATGCGCCATCGCAATGGCTTCAGTATGCCCCGGCACTTGCAACAGGCCGATTTCCGGAAAACGCGCGCGCAAACGCGCCTCAAAATCCCGGACTTGAGCGATGCTGCATTCTGCCTCCGAACAGGACACGATAGCCTCAATGGCAGTATGCCTGCTCCACAGGTTGGGGCCGCGCAATGCGCGTATGCGTGACACTTCCATCGGGTATTTCCTTGTATCAGCGTGCCGAAGAATCGGCCCGTTCCACTTCAAATGTTGCTATGCCTGCGCGTATGAGATCGACAGCAATACCCAGCGCCCACGCCGCCGCGATGGCGGCCAGCACATTATCCAGTTGCTGACGTTCAGATTCAGCAACGGGTACGGATGCCAGCCTGAACAAAATTATTTCCTGCGCGCCCGTGCCCAGCACGATGACGCCCTCCCGCACCCACACGGCGCGTCCCGCCTGCGCCAAATGTTCTCTAATGACTGACGAGTCAGCGTCACTGGAAAAGAAAATCACCTCTCCATCGCAATACTCGGCCAGTTGCGCCACCAGCGGGTCGGAGGCGATGAGCACGGCCACGCCGTCAGACAACACGACATCAACCTGGGTACGCAGCACATTGCAGACCTGTTCGGCGGTCTCGATGTAGTATTCACCGAAATGGCAGGACGGATCAAGGTTGGTCACGATACCGACCTGACAGCGATCGTAGCCCAGACCCTCGGACAAAATCGTCGCGATACTGTTCTCGATCACCGCCGCCTCCACGGAACGGTTCAGCAATACTTTCTGCGCCGCCGCCCAGGTCGCGCAATTGCGCTTATCTACGGTGCGTTTATCAAAACTGAGCCCTTCACTGCCCGCCAGTCCGACGTATTTTCCGGCCAGTTGCAGTAATCTTGCCACGATGCGTGCAACCTGCGTTTTGCCGTGCGTTCCGCAGATGCCGACCACGGGAATGCGGCCGTTTCCGGCATCAGGAAACAGGCTTTCGACGATGGCCGCACCGACCGGTTGCGCCTTGCCGGATGCCGGCTTCAGATGCATCAGCAGGCCGGGGCCCGCGTTGATTTCGACTATGGCGCCCCCTTGTTCCGCCAGCGGACGTGAAATATCCTCTGCCACCAGATCCACTCCGGCGATGTCCAACCCGACTATGCGTGCAGCCAGCGCGACCGTTTCCGCCACATCGGGATGCACCCTGTCCGTCACATCGAATGCGACATTGCCATTACGCTGTATCAGCACCTGTTCACCTGCCGCCGGAATACCATCTGCCGTAAGCCCCTGTCGGGCGATTTCAAACCTGACGGCTGCATCGTCTTCCAGCCTGATCACGTTCAGCGGGCAGTCTTCGCTGACACCCCGGCGCGGATCCGTATTGAGCTGTGCATCGATCAGCTCGGCAAGGGTAGAGCGACCGTTGCCTGACACAAAGACCGATTCCCCTCTCGCCGCTGCTGCCAGACGTCCGCCTACCACCAGCAGCCTGTGCTCGTTACCACGCACAAAGCGTTCGACGATGACTTCGCTACCCTCTTCGTCGGCCAGCCTGAACGCCGTCTCGACTTCTGCGCGCGTCATCAGCTCCGTGGATACACCGCGCCCGTGATTGCCGTCGGAAGGTTTGACGACCACCGGCAAGCCGATGTCTTCTGCGGCCTCCCAGGCGTCTGCCGGGCTCTCCACGACGCGCCCCTCAGGAACCGGCACGCCGCACGCCTGCAACAGGGTTTTGGTCAGATCCTTGTCCCTGGAAATTCCTTCGGCGATGGCACTGGTCTGGTCGGTTTCTGCGGTCCAGATGCGGTGCTGACGCGCGCCATAGCCCAGTTGCACCAGATTGCCTTCCGTCAGGCGAATAGACGGAATACCCCGTGCTGTCGCCGCATCCACGATGCAAGCCGTACTCGGCCCCAGGCACAGCGTATCGACCATTTCGTGCAGCCGCGCCACCGCCGCTGCTACGTCAAACGGTTTGTCCTGCATAGCCGCCAGGATAAGATCGCGCGCCTCATGCAGGGCAGCGCGACTCACCTGTTCGTTGCGCGAACGCACCACGACTTTATAGACCCCGCGCACCGAAGTGCTGCGCGCCTTGCCGAAGCCGCTCTGCATACCCGCCAGATTTTGCAGTTCGAGGGTAATGTGTTCCAGAATATGTCCCGGCCAGGTACCCTCGCGCAAACGCAACAGGAAACCGCCGCGTTCACCTACGCCGCAGCGGTGCTCGACCAGAGTCGGCAGCCATGCCGTGAGTCGTTCATAAAATCCGGGTATCGTATTAGACGGTGAATCTTCCAGCACGCCGATATCCAGCCACACCTCCAGCACGGGGCGATAAGTCCAGATGTTCGGGCCACGCAGAGGCAATATTTTGAGGAACTCCATCAACACTTTCCGAGGAATTAAAGGGGCACTACCCCGCAAGGCATATCAGGGTAAACGCAGGGGTGAACGCCGACCGCGACTGTTTGGTTTACGGCAGTAATTAAGTGTACCAGAGCGCCCCGTGAAATTGCTTGTCACGGCGTTGTATTGTAGTAATATCGCCGCCCGTGAACACTCCAACACATCCCGAAGTCCCCCTCCCGGACGCATGGCGCGCCAGCGTACAGTCACGACTGACCGAAAAGGAAGAAACTCAAGCGTGGCTGGAGACCAATCTCGATACACATCTGAATTTTTCTCCGGGTTTGCTGCTAATTACCGGACAGCGACTCCTTGCTTTTGACAAGCCGCAAACGGCCATCGAATATCACTATCGTGACGGACTGCGCATTCAGCAACACGATCATGGCGGGGTGGGACGCATCGAACTGTTCGATGGCGACACACGCCTGGCCAGCTGGTTTTACACGCTAGCCCTCAATAGCCAGGCAACGCGCTTCGTCAGACAGTTCGAACAGCAGCTCACCGCATTTCTCACCGGCATGGCTATACAGCACATCGCGCCGGAGTTTTGCCCAGACTGCCTGACACCCTATCCGGACGACCGGCAGGAATGTCCGCACTGTAGCGGCACGATCAATGCGCCTCCTTCTACCTGGACGCTGTTCCGCCTGTGGCGTTTTGCACGCCCTTACCGCTGGCAACTACTGAGCGGCTTTTTGCTGATGCTGGGTTCAACTGCCGCCACGCTGGTGCCGCCCTACCTCACCATCCCGCTGATGGACAGGGTACTGATTCCATACCAGAATGGTGTGCCTATTGATTTCGGCCTGGTAGCCTGGCTACTGGCCGGATTATTCGGTTCGGCACTGCTGGCCTGGGGACTGGGCTGGGCGAAAACCTACGTCCTCGCGCTGGTCAGCGAGCGCATAGGCGCCGATCTGCGCACCATTACCTACGAACATTTGCTGCGTCTGTCACTGGAATATTTCGGCGGCAAACGCACCGGCGACCTGATGTCGCGCATCGGTTCAGAATCGGACCGAATTTGCGTCTTTTTATCCTTGCATCTGCTTGATTTTGCTACCGATGTGCTGATGATCGCGATGACGGCCGCGATCCTTTTCTCCATCAATCCGTGGCTGGCGCTGGCCACCCTGCTGCCACTGCCTTTTATCGTCTGGATGATACACAACGTGCGCGACCGCCTGCGCACCGGCTTTGAAAAGATAGATCGCGTCTGGTCGGAAGTGAGCAATGTGCTGGCCGATACCATACCGGGTATCCGCGTGGTCAAGGCGTTCGCTCAGGAAGGACGCGAAGCGGAACGCTTCCGCATCGCCAACCGGCACAATCTTGAGGTCAATGACCGCATCAACAAAATCTGGTCGCTGTTCTCGCCCAGCGTCTCCCTGCTGACTGAGATAGGACTGCTGGTGGTGTGGGCGTTCGGCATTTGGCTGATCTCGCACAACGAGATCACAGTCGGTGTACTGCTGGCGTTTCTGGCTTACATCAGCCGCTTCTATGCGCGCCTCGACTCCATGAGCCGCATCGTATCCGTCACGCAAAAATCAGCGGCGGCCGCCAAGCGCATCTTCG
>JAURZN010000212.1 GCA_030653355.1 Gallionella sp.
CTGATCGCTCGCCCCCGCAATCATCTTCTCGCGCATAATCTGACGCACGTCCTGAGCCCAGTCGGAATGCGAGTTGGATACCGGCTCGCTTTGGCAAACCAGACAACGCACTTTTTCAGCCAGATGCATCATGCGTTTTTCCATTACGGGGTCATCCGCCATATCCTTTGCCACACCGGCAAAAACGAAAGAGGGCAAGAGCAGTGCGATCATCAGCAGGTATTTCATTGGGCTTGCAACTCCGCGACGAGTGGAAGAATTGTTTCCTGTAAATTCTTGGTGTTCAGTGCGCCTATCAATTTATATTTGATGGTGCCCTGTTTGTCGATGACATACGTTTCAGGAACGCCATACACACCTTAATCGAAGCCCACCTTGACATCGGCATCCGCGATGACCAGCGTGTAAGGATCACCCGATTTACGCAGTGTAGCGATGCCATCATCCGTCTTGTCCTTGTAGTCCAGGCCAACAATCGGCACGATGTTTTTCCGTGACAAGTCCATCAGCAACGGATGTTCGTCCTTGCAAGCGCCACACCATGAGGCCCACACATTCAACAACCACACCTGCCCCTCCATCTGTTGCGGCGAAAATTGCTTGTTCGCGTCATGCAGCAACGGCAACACGAAGGCAGGCGCAGCCTTGCCTACCAGCGGTGAAGGCACTGTGCGCGTGTCACGCCCCAGCCCCATATACAGAAAAGCGGCCAATACCAGAAAAATCACCAGCGGAAGTATGAAACGCATCATGATGCCTGTCCTTCTGATTGCGGATTACTGAAAACCGGAGGCTGCGCCGTCGAGCCTTGCTCATTATTCGCTTGCGTCTGCGCCTTTGCTCCCGCCTTGGCATGAATGCGGTAACGCCTGTCACTGACCGCCAGAAAACCGCCTATCGCCATGAACAGACACCCCGCCCAAATCCAGTCGATGAAGGGTTTGATATAAACGCGCACGGCCCATGCACCGTCAGAATCCGGAATAGGTTCGCCCAGCGACACGTATAAATCACGGAACACCCCGGTTTCAATAGCGGCTTCGGTCAGCGGCATGCCAGAGACGATGTACTGGCGCTTTTCAGGGCTTAATTCACTCACCACCTTGCCGTTTTTGCTCACCGTGATATGTCCTACGCCAGCCACATAATTCGGCCCCTGCTTCTCAGTGACACCATCGAAGCGGAACTCAAATCCACCGGCATTAACCGTGTCGCCGATATCCATGCGCACATCACGTTCAGTCTCGTAACCTTTCACCAGCGCAACACCGATGATGAACAGCGCCACGCCCAGATGCGCAAATTGCATGCCGTAATAACTCAAACTCTGTTGGCGCACGCGTTGCATGAATGCACCCTGCCCCGACCAGCGTTGCCGCAAACTGACCACCAGTGTGGCAATGATCCAGAAAGCCATCAGCAATCCCAGCACAATCATGACCGACCATTTATCTGATTCCAGCGACAAAAACCTGCCCATCACCAAAGGCAGCAGCAAAGCCAGTATCAGCGCGCTGGCGAAGCCCCAACGCACGCGTTTGGCCAAATCGGGCACTGCCATTTTTTTCCAGCGTGCCAGCGGCCCCAGGCCCATTAAAAATATCATCGGCATCATCAGGGGCACGAACACAGCCTCAAAATACGGCGGGCCGACCGACAGCTTGCCGTAACCCAGCGCATCCATGAACAAGGGATACAAGGTGCCGATAAACACGGAAGCGGCAGCCACCGACAGCAGCACATTGTTCGCCAGCAGCAGCGATTCGCGCGACAGCATGTCAAATTTACCGCCCAGACCGATTTTCGGTGCGCGCCAGGCAAACAGCAGCAGCGAGGCACCTATGACCAGCACCAGAAAACTCAGAATAAATACCCCGCGCTTCGGATCGGAAGCGAATGAATGCACGGAAGTCAGCACACCAGAGCGCACCAGAAAGGTTCCGAGCAGACTGAGCGAAAATGCCGCAATGGCGAGCAACACGGTCCAGCTCTTGAAGGCGCCACGCTTTTCGGTCACAGCCAGCGAATGAATCAACGCCGTACCAACCAGCCAGGGCATGAACGAAGCGTTCTCGACCGGATCCCAGAACCACCAGCCACCCCAGCCCAATTCATAATAAGCCCAGCCGCTGCCCAGCGCGATGCCAAGCGTCATAAACACCCAGGCTACCGTGGTCCAGGGACGCGACCAGCGCGCCCAGGTCGCATCCAGCCTGCCGCCCAGCAAGGCCGCA
>JAURZN010000219.1 GCA_030653355.1 Gallionella sp.
CCAGCTGGAATCGCGCGGCATGAAGGACCTGATCAAGCGACTGCAGCCGGATACCTTCGAGGACATCGTGGCGCTGGTCGCGCGGTTCCGCCCCGGCCCGCTGGAATCCGGCATGGTGGACGACTTTATCAACCGTAAGCACGGGCGGGCGGAAGCGGATTATTTTCACCCCGATCTGGAAATCTCACTCAAGCCCACCTATGGCGTGATCGTGTATCAGGAGCAGGTGATGCAGATTTCGCAGATCATCGGCGGCTATACGCTGGGCGGCGCGGACATGTTGCGCCGCGCGATGGGTAAGAAGGACCCGGTTGAAATGGCGCGCCAGCGCGACATCTTCGTCGCCGGTGCGGTCAATCGCGAGATCGACAAGGATCTGGCCACCCGGCTGTTCGATCTGATGGAAATGTTCGCCGGATACGGTTTTAACAAATCGCACTCGGCGGCCTACGCGCTGGTGGCCTATCAGACCGCCTATCTCAAGGCGCATCATCCGGCGGCGTTCATGGCGGCGACCCTGTCGGGCGATCTGGATAATACCGAGAAGGTGCGCACTTTCTACGCGGACACGCTGCAACAGGGCATCACCATACTGTTGCCTGATGTGAACAGTTCCGGTTATGCATTTTCGCCCACCGATGAAAAAACCATCGCTTACGGGTTGGGCGCGGTCAAGGGTACGGGCGAGGCGGCGATCGCCGGTATTGTCAGCGCGCGTGCGAACGGGCCGTTCAAGGATTTATTTGATTTCTGCCGTCGTGTGGACAAGCGCACGGTCAACCGCCGCACCATCGAAGCGCTGATCAAGGCAGGGGCATTTGATAGTATCAGCGATCATCGCGCCGCGTTGATGGCCAGTGTGGATGCGGCGCTGGCGAGCGCCGACCAGCAGGCCAGAGCCGTCAATCAGGATAGCCTGTTTGGCGAAGATGACGCCGATGCGGTGTTGATCGAGCAGAAGGCCGAGGTGCCGCGATGGACACTGCGCGAACAACTGGCCTTTGAAAAGATCAGTCTGGGTATCTATCTGGGCGGTCATCCCTATCAGGAATACCAGCAGGAGCTGGCGAACTTCATCAGGGTAAAGCTGGGCGACCTCAATCCCGCTTTCGTCGGCAAGACCAACGGGGCGGGCGGAGGTTACGGCGCGCGGCGCGGCGTGCCGGTACTGCTGGCAGGCATCGTGTCCGGACTGCGATTGCAGCAGACGCGGCGCGGGCGCATGGCCGTCATCACGCTGGACGATGGCAGTGCTCAAATTGAACTGACGGTGTTCAACGAGGAATACGAGCGCAGCCGTCCGTGGATCAGGGAAGATGAATTGCTGGTGGTGCAGGGCAAAGCCAGTCTGGACGAATATTCCGGCAATGTGCGTGTCAGTGGCGAGGAGCTGTTCGACTTTTCCACGGCACGCTCACGTTTTGCGCAACATCTTGCCTTGAATTGCAATGAAAGCGCTCGCGTCGCGCAACTGGTGGAGATACTCACGCCTTGGCGCGAGGGGGAGTGCAAGGTGTTGATTAATTACAGCAATACCATGGCAAATTGCCAGTTGCAGCTGGGTGAAGTCTGGCAGGTGACGCTGCATGATGAACTGCTGAAAGAGTTGCGCGCCGTGTTGGGCGCGGAAAACGTGAAGGCGGTTTATGGCTAGCGGTATAAAACGTATCCTGATGTTTTACAGCCAGCCGCTCAATCGCGCCTCGAATTCATCGACCGGCAGCGGTTTGCTGAATAGATATCCCTGAAAAGCGTGACAGCCATGCTGGTCCAAAAAAATACGCTGGGTATCAGTTTCGACGCCTTCGGCAATCACATTCAGCCCCAGCGCCTTGGACATCGCGATGATGGTCTGGACAATGGCTGCATCGTCAGGATTATTGGTGATGTCGAGCACAAACGATTTGTCAATTTTGATTTGCGCCAAAGGCAAACGTTTCAAATATTGCAACGAAGAATAACCGGTGCCGAAGTCGTCCATCGAGAAATGTACGCCGAGTGATTTTATTTGCTGCATTTTGGCAATGGTGGCATCAATATTGTCCAGTACCGCGCTTTCCGTCAGTTCCAGCTTGAGGCGCGAGGGGGGCGCACCACTTTCCAATAGTGCATGTTGTACTCGCTCGACAAAATCAGGTTGATGAAACTGTTTGGCGCTGACATTTACCGCAAGGGTCAAGTCACGGGTCAGCACATTTTGCTGCCAAACCTTGAGCTTTTCGCAGGCCGTCGATAATACCCATAGTCCGATCGGCACGATCAAGCCAGTTTCTTCGGCCATAGGGATAAACTGATCAGGAAACACGAAGCCGCGCTCAGGCTGTTGCCAGCGCAACAGCACTTCTGCGCCGGTGGCCTTGCCGTGATTGTCCATCTGCACCTGATAATGGAGCAGAAACTGTTGTTTTTCGAGCGCATGGCGCAAATCTGTTTCCATGGCGATGCGTATTTCTAATGCCGTTTGCATCTTCGGATCAAAGAAGCGAATAGTGTTGCGACCGTCTGACTTGGCCTGATACATGGCAACATCGGCATGTTTGAATAAAACCTCCGCACTTTCCTGATGGCTGTTAAACAGAGTAATGCCGATGCTGGGCGTGGAGCTGAACTCATGATCGTTCAGCAGATAAGGCTGATTAAGTTGGCTGCGTATATTTTTCGCAATCCTGTCAGCTTGTATTGCCGCCTCATCCTGTTGGCTGCTCAGTTCTTCAAGCAGCACGACAAATTCATCACCGCCCAGTCGCGCCACGCTGTCACCTTCGCGCGTGCAGTTTTGCAAACGGCGCGCCACGTCGATCAACAACAGGTCGCCTGTCGCATGGCCCTGAGTATCGTTGATCATTTTGAAATGATCCAAATCCAGAAACAGTAATGCGCCATGCTGGCCATTGCGCGCGCTGGACACCATCGCCTGTTGTAAACGGTCCATCAACAGGCGGCGGTTCGCTAGCTGGGTCAACGGGTCATAAAAAGCCAGTTGATGGATATCACGTTCCGATTGTTTGCGTTGGCTAATATCGACAAATGCGGCCACATAGTTGGAGACCTGTTGGTGATCATCGTAGATGGCGGTAATGGTCATGAATTTCGGATACACCTCGCCATTCTTGCGCCTGTCCCAAACCTCGCCAGACCATTTGCCGCTGTCGCGCAGTGTTGACCACATGGACTGATAGAAAGCGTCGTCATGTCGGTTTGATTTCAGGATGCGCGGAGTGTGTCCGATCACGTCTTCAGTGCGATAACCGGAAATTTCCTGGAATGCCTGATTGACGCGTAATATGTTGGAGTGGGCATCGGTGATCAAAATAGCTTCCTGGGTTTCAAAGGCCACTGCAGCGATACGCAATTCCTCCGCTACACGATGTTGTTTGGTGATGTCCTGCACCGCTCCCACGGAGCGCAGCGGCTTGCCAGACTCGTCAAACTCACTGCTACAATGCTCACGTACCCACTTGACGCGGCCATCCGCAAATAGCAGGCGATGTTCGATATCGTAAACTTGGCGATTTGTTAGCGACTGGGTATAAGCCTGATTCACCTTGTCGCGGTCATCAGGATGGATCAGACTCAAAAAATTTTCATAGGACAGCGAGAACTGTGACGGATCAATCTCGAATATCCGGTAAACCTCATCAGACCAGCGCAACTTGTCGCTTATCAGATTTAGCTCCCAACTGCCCAATTGTCCCAGTTTCTGCGCCTCATTGAGCAAATCCTGCCGGTATTGCAACTCGGCTTCGGAAAGTTTACGTTGGCTAATGTCGTGCAGGAAGGCAATAAAGCAGTTCATTTCCGTAATAAAGGAAACGGACACCTCAATGTCGATCAGATGCCCGTCACGGTGGCGGTGTTTGGTTTCGAAGCGGTCATACCCCTGGTCGAGGATGTGCCCGATATGCAACGCAATAGCTTCGGGCGTTTGCTCTATGGCCTCAAATTTGCCGAGATGCATGCCGATGATTTCTTCTTTTGCATAACCGACAAGATGGCAATAAGCGTCATTGACCTCGGTGATGTGGCCGCTTTGATCCAGTTTCCAGTACCCTTCGCCCGAAGTATTCAGCATCACCCGTAATTCGTTGAGCGCACCCGCCTCATGTTGCAGCGCGACCTTAAGCTCATCCTCGGCACGATTGCGCCCTGCCTGCAAGGCCAGCACCATCAAACCGACCACGACCAGAGTGGCAAGATACAACCACAGCAAGAGCAGACCCTGCTGGGTATCCTGGATATGAAACGGCCCCATCCCATAATGGGTCGCCGTTACCGCGATGACGACCGGCAGCAGCAAACCCAGTGACGAACCCACCGTCCCAAAGCGCATGGCCAGCCAGACAACCAGCGGCAACAGCATGAAGACCAGCGGCATGGAATTTCCGTGGGCATCATTGTTAAGGATGAATATTACCCAGCTCCCCGCAAGCGTGGTCAGACACCAGGCCAGAAACTCCATCCGTCGTTTCCATAATATGGACAGTTCGGCGCGCGAGATGTTGAGCAACAGCGGAGCCGCGAGCAACACGCCGACGAAATCGCCTGCCCACCAGGACAACCAGGCCGTGCCGACGTCTTGTAGGGATAACAGGCCGAATAGCACCAGGCTGCTTATCCCGCCACTGGCGCTGAGCAGCATCCCGATAGCGGCAGCCAGCCCAAGAAACAGGATGTCGCGCGCGCGGTGGAGCGCATCATGGAATTTCAAGCGCTTCAACAGCCAGACGGTAAGCATCGGACCGAGTGTATTGTTCAACGCAATGCTGCTGTCCAGTAACGGTGAAGCATCAATGGAAAAATTGGTGGCTGCCGCACCCAGAAAAATCCCCGGCCAATAGGCATAACCCCAGCGCAGTAAAGTCGCCACGGCAATGCCCGTGGGTAACCATATTAATGTGATGTGGGTGTCAACGTAGGGAATTGCCAAGCCAAACCGAGCACTGACAAAATAAGCCAGCGCGATGAGCAGCAGTTTTGCGACAAATCGGAATTTGTCCTGAAGGATAGGGGGCTCTGTGAAAAGAAGGTTAGCCACAGGAGATGTTATAAAATTGCCGGGTGCTGGATGTATGAAGAGTACGACAACGAGGCGCAATGTGCAAATTAGCGATGTGGCTTCGGCAGTGCGGTCAGTATAAGCTGGCACCTGTGAGATTCACGCACGCGCCAGCGAAGATGGATTATGAATCTTGCCGTTGTTTCAGTTGGTGCAGGCAGTCCAGTGCGGCGAGTTTGTAGCACTCTGCAAGTGTCGGGTAATTGAAGACGTTGGCGACCAGATCGCGCACCGTGCCTTTCAGGTTCATCACCAGTTGACCGATATGGATCAGTTCGCTGGCCTGTTCGCCGACAATATGCACGCCCAGCAGCTTTTCGTTGCGCGCATCCACGATCAGTTTGAGCAGCCCTTGCGCGTCGCCGTTGATCTGGCCGCGCGCGCTATCCTTGAAGTAGGCGCGTCCGATCACATAGGGGATGTTTCCCTGCTTTACTTCCTTTTCGTTTCTGCCGACGTAGGATATTTCCGGGATGGTATAGACCGCCATCGGCATATTTTCCGCCGTGATATGGTGCTCGCCACCGAAGGCATACAGCACGGCAGCGCGCCCCTGTTCCATGCCGGTCGAGGCCAGTGCGGGGCGGCCGATCAGGTCGCCCACCGCGAAGATGTGCGGTGCGCTGGTCTGGAAATGCTCGTTGACGGCTATCCAGCCGTCTTTTGCGGCTATGCCGGCCTGTTCGACGCACAGGCCGGCGCTGTTGGGCTCTCGGCCTTGCGCGAACAACACGGCTTCGGTGCACAGTTGCTTGCCGCTTTCCAGCGTCGTCAGCGTCATGTCATTTTCGCGACATATGCTGGCGACGCGCTCTTTCATGTGGAAGGTCACGCCCATGCCGAGAAAACTGTCGTACAGCACGTCCACCACGTCTTCGCTCAGATAGGTGAGCAACTGCGCGTGGCTGTCCACCACGCTGACTTGTACGCCCAGCGCTGCAAAGATAGAAACGAATTCGCAGCCGATCACGCCGCCGCCCACCACCAGCAGGCTTTCCGGCAGATGGCGCAGGTTCAGGATGGAGGTGGAATCCAGTACGGTCTTCTTGTCGAACGGGATATGCGCCGGGCGGCGCGGGCGCGAACCGGTGGCTAGAATGAAGACTTCCGCCGAGATGTTGCGCGTCTTGCCGGAGGCATCGGTGACCTGCACGGTGTGCGCATCCACGAACGAGGCTTCGCCCGGAATCAGCGCCACGCCCGAACTTAGCAACCGTTGCAGTATCACGGATTCCTGCTGGGCGATCACGCCTTCTTTGCGTCGCACCGCATCCGACAGCAGGCCATGACGACTGCGGGTATCCTGTGCGGCACGCATACCGCCGGAACGCGATACCAGATAGGCTACTTCGCGCATTGCCTTGCTGGGTATCGTGCCGGTTTGCAGTCCGGCACCGCCTAGCCGGGGCTTGCGTTCGATGATGGCCGCGCGTTTGCCCATGCGCGCCGCTTGCCATGCCGCCTGTTGTCCTGCGGGGCCTGAGCCGATGATGAGGATGTCGTAGTCCATGTTGCTACTCCCTTATCCTTGATGCTTGATTGGTGCCGTAGGCTGGCGGTGAGGTACGAACCCCAGCGTTTGCAGGTGTAAAGATGCGAGTCCTCGTCTATTTGATGCGCATGCCAGGCGTTGCGCCATCATCCGGTGACAGGATGAACAATCCCGATGCTTCGCCGGAAGCGGCGAGTACCATGCCTTCTGACAAGCCAAACTTCATCTTGCGCGGAGCCAGATTGGCGACCATCACGGTCAGGCGGCCTTTGAGATTTTCCGGGTCATAAGCCGACTTGATCCCCGCGAACACGGTGCGCGAATTTCCCTCGCCTATATCCAGCGTCAGCTTCAGCAGCTTCGCCGCGCCTTCTACCTGTTCGGCGTTGACGATCTTCGCCACGCGCAAGTCCACCTTGGCGACATCCTCGATGCTGATGAAAGGCTCGAAATCCTTTTCCGCCTGCGCTACTTCGATGCTGGCCGTGTGTTGCTGGTGTACGGCATGACGCTGTTCGGACTGCGCTGCTACACCTTGCCCGCTTGCCGGAGAGGCCGGGAGGGATTCCTGGTTGGCGGCCACCATGGCTTCGACCAGCTTGGGATCGAGACGGGTGGCCAGATGCTGATAAGTATTGATGACATGTCCGCTACTCAGCGCCACCCATTTTTCATTCCAGGTCATGGGCGGAATGTTGAGGAAGGTCTCTACTTGTGCTGCCAGTTTGGGCAGTACGGGTTTCAAATAGCGCGTCAGGTCACGGAACAGTGTCAGCGCTGTCGAGCAGACTTCAAGCAGTTCGGCGTCCTTACCCTCCTGTTTGGCCAGTTCCCAGGGTTTCTTTTCGGCGATGTACTGATTGGCGACATCGGCCAGACGCATGATTTCGCGTAATGCACGGCTGAAGTCGCGATTTTCGTAACAGCGTGCGATTTCGCCGCCCGTAAAGGCCTCTTGAAACTCGGCGCAGGCCGCAGTATCCGTATTGCCCAGTTTGCCCTCAAAGCGCTTGGCGATAAACCCCGCGCAACGGCTGGCGATGTTGATGTACTTGCCGATCAAATCACTGTTGACCTTGGTGACGAAATCATCGAGGCTGAGGTCGAGGTCTTCCATCGTGCCGTTCAGTTTGGAAGCGTAGTAGTAGCGCAGGTATTCGGTGTTTTTGATGTGGTCGATATAGCTGCGCGCGGTGATGAAGGTGCCGCGCGATTTGCTCATCTTCTCGCCATTGACGGTGAGGAAACCGTGCGCGAACAGCTTGGTCGGGGTGCGGAAACCGGCGTGTTCGAGCATCGCAGGCCAGAACAGCGCGTGGACGTACAAAATATCCTTGCCGATGAAGTGATACAACTCGGTGGTGGAATCCGGCTTCCAGTATGCGTCAAAGTCTATCTTCGATCCTGTATCCTCAATCCTGCTGTTACACAGTTGTTTGAAGCTACCCATGTAACCGACCGGTGCGTCCAGCCAGACGTAGAAGTATTTTCCCGGTGCATCGGGTATTTCGAAACCAAAGTAGGGGGCGTCGCGCGAGATGTCCCAGTCGGACAGTTTGTTTTCACCCTCTGCGCCCAGCCATTCCTGCATCTTGTTGGCCGCTTCGGTTTGCAGCGTGCCGCTGCGCGTCCAGTTGCGCAAAAACTGCTGGCAGCTGTCGGCGGAGAGTTTGAAGAAATAGTGGTCGGAATTGCGCAATTCCGGTTTGGCACCCGACACGGCGGAATAAGGGGCTATCAGCTCGGTCGGCGCATAGGCCGCGCCGCAGACTTCGCAATTGTCGCCATACTGATCTTTCGCGCTGCATTTCGGGCATTCGCCCTTGATGAAGCGATCCGGCAGAAACATGTTTTTTA
>JAURZN010000170.1 GCA_030653355.1 Gallionella sp.
GCGCATGATACCAGCGTGAGGGTTTAGATTACAGCGTATTTCCGGTAGAATGCGCGCCGCTGTCCTCGTAGTTAAATGGATATAACCGCCCCCTCCTAAGGGGCAATTAGTGGTTCGATTCCACTCGAGGACACCAGCTTCCGCCGTTTTCCGACAGCCTGAAATGGCAACTGAATACCGCCACACCTATTCCCGGACGCCCTTTATTTCCAGCTGATTAGTTTGCAGCATCGCGCTTATTTGTTCGATTTGCGCCGGAAGAATTTCGTAGCACTATCTCCCGTCTTTCGTGTGGAGTAATATCCACGCTACGATAGTGATAGGCGCGCACCCCATCAATCATGCCAACAAACGAAAACAGCAAGCTGTCCAAAGTGCAGGCTACCGCCCCCCTTTCGGCCGACTATCCTTTCAAGCGAAATATTCTCAGCCTGTTTGCATCCGTTCTGGTCGTTTTGCTTGTCACTTTTACGTTAAGCGCCTACTGGTTTGAACAGCATAATTTTGCCGATGCGCTCACCCGTCTGAGGCAAGCAGTCGGCGTAAACTACAAAACTGCGGTTGACCGGGAAGCCGACATGCTGTCGGCGACGCTGGATACCATTCAGCATAACGACCGCATCAAGCACGCTTTTGCTTCCGGGCAACGTGAAGCGCTGCTCATGGAAACGCAATCGCTGTTTGACACACTCAAACACAATCACAACATCACGCACTTTTATTTTATCAGTGCGGATCGCGTCAATTTACTGCGCGTGCATCAACCCAAACGCTACGGTGATTTAATCAATCGCCATACCCTGCTGACAGCGCAACGAGAACACAAGCTTGCCTATGGCGTCGAGATCGGCCCGATAGGCACGCTGACACTGCGTGCGGTGACACCCTGGTTTGATGGAGAACGCCTGCTGGGTTATATCGAGCTGGGCAAGGAAATCGAGAACATCGTCACTGATATCAAGCCCGTCCTGCATGCCGACATTTCTGTCCTGCTCGACAAATCACTGCTGAAGCGCAAGGACTGGGAAGAAGGCATGCGCATGCTGGGCCGCGAGCCGGACTGGGAACAGTTCCCGCGCGATGTACTCATCATGTCCACCATGGAGCGCCTGCCCGATATTGCCGTGACGCATATCCCCGTATGGCGCGACATTGCCAGCGACCAGGCCCAGCAAGAAATTGCGAATGAAAACGGTCGCCGACTGGGTGTCACCATTACGCCCATAATGGATGCCGCATCCAAACGGGTCGGCGCGTTGCTGGTCACCGAGGATGTCACCGATTCCTCGCAATTGATGCGCAGGAACTTGCTGCTCGTCGTCAGCGCCTGCCTGCTGTTCGGTTCAATCTTATTCGGATTTTTCCGCGCCATTCTGGTGCGTGTGGAAAAACGCCTGCTTGAGGCGGAATCTGTCAGACAAAACGCCTTGCAGTACCAGCACACCATGCATCACCTTGCATCGGTGGTCAATTGCATGGGCGACGGACTGCTGGTGATCGACCGTCATGGCACGATTACTCACGTCAACCGTTCCTTTCTGGATATGTTTGACTTGGATGACGCCATCATGGGTCATGACTGCCGCGAACTGCTGGGCGAGGACCTGGTCGCGCTCGTCGGGCGGACTCTGCAAGGCGCGAATGTTGAGCGCTTCCCTATCAGCGACCAGATATCCCTGCCCGGCAAGCGCACGGCAAATGCGACGGCCTCTCTGCTGGACTCAGCCGAATCAGGTCATCAATCCGAGCAGGGCGCGGTGTTTACATTCCGTGACATCACCCAGGAACTGGAAATATCCAGAATGAAAACGGATTTCATCGCCAATGTTTCCCACGAATTACGCACACCGCTCACCTCGGTACTCGGCTTTGCCAAACTGATACGCAAGCAATTCAGTCAGAATATCCTGCCCGCACTGGGCGAGCCCGACGACAAAACAGCCAAGGCTGCGGCGCGCATCGACAGCAATCTCGATATCATCATTCTGGAAGGCGAGCGCCTGAGCAATCTGATCAATGATGTACTCGACCTGACCAAGATTGAGGCAGGCAAGGTCGAGTGGCGTTCAGAATCGATTACCGTTGCCGATCTCATTCAACGCGCTGCGGCAGCGGCGTCTTCGCTCTTCGAGCAAAAAGGACTGCGTCTGCTCACCGAAATACCGGACAACTTACCCAAACTGGTCGGTGATGCCGACCGCCGGCTACAGGTAATCATCAACCTGCTGTCGAATGCCGTAAAATTTACTGCGCAAGGCGAAGTGATTTGCGGGGCGCGACTGGTTGATCAGGGACTCGCCATTTACGTACAAGACAGCGGCATCGGCATTTCACAGGCAGACCAGCTGCAATTATTTGAGCGTTTCAGACAAGTCGGCGACACGCTGACCGACAAGCCCAAAGGCACAGGCCTGGGTTTGGCTATTTGCAAACAAATCGCCAAACATCACGGCGGCACCATCACTATCGATAGCACGCCCGGTGTCGGCAGCACCTTCACATTGATTTTACCGCTGCCGGAAGGTAGTGTTAAACCCGCCCATGAGGGCGTCGTACGGCTCAGGGATTATTTCTTTCCTGAAGAACAGGGTTCGACGTCTGGGTACACTGTGCTGGTTGTCGATGACGAAGCCAATATCCGCGATCTACTGCGCCAGGAACTGGAAGAGGCGGGATACCGTGTCCGCGAGGCGGTGGATGGCTATGACGCGATCAGACAGGCCAGAACTGCCCCGCCCGACCTGATCGTTCTCGATGTCATGATGCCCGGAATCAGCGGTTTTGATGTGGTTTCGGTGCTGCGCGGCGCGCCCGAAACCAGCTCCATCCCGCTCATTATTCTTTCCATTATTGAAGATCGCCAGCGCGGCAAACAACTCGGTGTTGACCGCTATCTGACCAAGCCGGTACGCATTGATGAGCTCATCGGCAGCATAGACAGCCTGCTCAAACAGCGTGAAACGCACAAGAGACTCATCGTGGTTGATAACGATGAAAGTTCGATCTCCTCGCTGCGCGATGTGCTGCTGGCACGCGGCTACGTTATAGATCCGTCAGCCGACCGGGTCACCAGCGTGGAACAGGCCCGCGCCGAAGGCACGCACACCGCCATCGTGACCGGGCAGCGCAGCCTTTCCGGCAATGTCGTGTCCTCTTTGCAAATGGTACGCGGTCAGGAGCGTGTGCTGCTACTGATCACTGAGGGTACTAAAACATGACCCTGTTAAACCCACGCAGCCTCAGGCAGATATTACGACATGAAATCGTGCAGCGCTGCCTGAGCCAACTTGCCGAACGACTAGCCACCTCTTTCCGCATCATTGACGAACAGGACGCGACACTGGCTGGTGATGCGGCGCTGAATGATAGCAATCGTGTGCCGGTGTTATTCTCCGGCAACACCGTAGCCTGGATGATTGCGCCGCAACATGCACATGTTCTGGCTGTCACGCTGGAAGGATTGATCGCGCTTGAAATGGAAAAAAAAGCCGTGGCTGCCGATGCGCTCGAGATGTATCGGGAAATCAACCTGCTATTTCATTTGCACGAAGTGGTCGGCACCAACTTGAATCTCTTAGAGGCTTGCAACAGCCTGATCGGCGAGGTGCAGCGACTGGTTAAATGCGATGCCAGCATGATTTTCTTGGTCGAAGAAGATAAATTACAGGTGGCGGCGGGCAACACCACCCGCCACAACGAATCCATCCCGAGCGGCGCGGGTATTGTCGGGCATGTTTTCACCCATGGACAGGCCGACATTTTCAACCACGTCGAAGATGCGCCCCATTATGCCGGGGAGACAGATTATCCCGCGATGATGTGTGCGCCGCTGGAAACAGACGACACCCGGCTTGGCATCCTGGTCGCGGCGGGAAACGGCCCGTTTTCGGCCAATGACCTCAAGTTGCTGATCACGCTGGCTTCACACGGCGCCATTGTGCTGCGCCATGCACAGCTCTACACGGAACTGCATGAATTGTTTCAATCGACCGTGTCGGTCCTGGCTGAAACCATAGAAAAGCGCGACCCCTATACGGCCGGACACACGCAACGCGTCACCGACTATTCGGTAATGACCGCAGAATTTTTGGGTTTACCGGAAAAAGACCTCAATGATTTGCGCCTTTCTGCCATCCTGCATGATGTCGGAAAAATCGGCGTTCGCGACCATATTCTGCTTAAACCGAGCAGGCTCGATCAGGATGAAATGGAACAAATGAAGCGTCACACCGAGCATGGCGCCGACATACTCAACCACAGCCGCTTGCTGCATGCCATCGTGGACGGAGTGCGCTTTCACCATGAACGCTACGATGGCAAGGGTTACAATCACGGACTGCAGGGACTGGATATTCCCCTGCACGCCAGAATCATCGCTGTCGCCGACGCATTTGACGCCATGACAACCGACAGGCCGTACCGCAAGGGCATGGATGCCGCGACCGCCACGCTCGAAATCAGTAAGGGAGCGGGCACTCAGTTCGATCCCGCCATCGTTGATGCCTTTCTCACCACATTTGCCGCCCGAAGCCAGTCTGCGTCAAAGGCGGCCGGACAAACAGGAATTCCAGAATGAATAACGCCATTGTAATTGTCGACGATGAAACACATATCCGCATCCTGCTCGAGGAAACGCTTGAAGAGCTCGAAGATCAGGGCATAGAGATTTATCTGGCCAGCAATGGTGCGGAGGCGCTGGAAGTAATACGACGCCATTACCCGAGACTGGTTTTCCTCGATGTGATGATGCCGATTCTTAACGGCTATGATGTCTGCGAGCAGATTCGCGCCGACCCTGCGTTGCAGGGCATTGAAATTATCATGCTTACCGCCAAGGGTCAGGATTCAGATCGCCAGCGTGGTTATTCAGTCGGCGCCAATGATTACATCACCAAACCCTTTGACCCGGATGCCGTACTGGCGCGCGCGCGCGCTGTTTTCGATCTGAAATAAGCACGCAAGCACCGCCTTGTGCACAGCAAATGGAACTCTTTTTCATAATGCCTCTCTGATTCATGCCTGTCGTTACATCGTGCTGTCATAACGGCGCAATGAAACAGGTGTGTAATTCCAATTATTGATGAGGTGTAATAATGAAAAAAGCTTATTCTACTGTTGCCAGGTTTGTGCGTTGGGTTGTCGCAAGCGTCGTTTCGTTCATCGTCGCAATTCCAACTTACGTTTCTTTCAGCGCCTCTCTGTAGTTGTTCCAAAGACCGCGCCGGTTTTGACCTCCCTGACCGGCGCGGTCCGTTTCACACCACGCACCTCTGCTTTATGATTCGGCAGCATGCTTTTTTTCTGGCGGATTTAATCTATGCCCGTACAATGCGCGGCTAGCCATGAACATCAAAACTTTCCCCGACAGCCCTTACCGCCTGCATCAGCCGTTTGAACCGGCGGGCGACCAGCCCACGGCGATTGCGCAACTGGTCGAAGGCATACGCGACGGACTGTCGTTTCAGACGCTGCTGGGCGTGACCGGCTCGGGCAAGACCTACACCATGGCCAATGTCATCGCGCAACTCGGTCGTCCGGCGATGGTGATGGCGCCGAACAAGACACTGGCGGCGCAGCTGTATTCGGAGATGCGCGAGTTTTTCACCGAGACCGCGGTGGAATATTTCGTCTCCTACTACGATTACTATCAGCCTGAGGCCTATGTGCCGTCGCGCGATGTGTTCATCGAGAAGGACTCTTCGATCAACGAGCAAATCGAGCAGATGCGTCTGTCGGCCACCAAGGCGCTGCTGGAACGCGAAGACTGCATCATCGTCGCGACCGTCT
>JAURZN010000181.1 GCA_030653355.1 Gallionella sp.
CAGGACTATGCAACGAAATGGATGTGGACTTACAATCACGAACGCCCCAACATGGCACTCGGCGGCATCACGCCGAAACAGAAGTTAGATTTTTTAACCAGCTCTACTTTTGACCCCAACTAAAAATGGGGGGATTACCCCACTATGCACAGCTGTACATAGTGGCACCTACCGGCTGTACGCAATGCCAGTTCTATCGTTCACCGACCTTCTGCTTGATTGAGTATAGCCGACGTTCAACTATTTTCTCAATTGAGGGGAACCTCAGTAGCTGGCGAACACCGGCTGTGAAATCCCCCTTCAATTTACGACTTTAATAACCTATTTACGACTTTAATTGTACGAAATAGGAACAACGGAACACGACCCGCACTTATTCCACGGTCACGGACTTGGCGAGATTTCTCGGCTTGTCCACGTCAGTTCCCTTCTGTAAAGCGACGTAATATGACAGTAACTGCAATGGGATGGTATGCAAGATGGGGCTCAAATATCCCGCATGCTCGGGCATTTGCAGGATATGTACACCATCCGTTTCATGGATATGCGTATCTGCATCGGCGAATACATACAGTTCACCGCCACGCGCACGGACTTCCTGCAGATTGGATTTCAGTTTTTCCAGCAATACATCGTTCGGCGCAACCGATATCACCGGCATGTCCTTGTCCACCAGCGCCAGAGGGCCATGCTTCAGCTCACCCGCCGGATAGGCTTCGGCGTGTATGTAGGAGATTTCCTTCAGCTTGAGCGCACCCTCCAGCGCAATGGGATAGTGCAGGCCGCGCCCCAAAAACAGGGCGTGCTGTTTGTCCGCAAAGTGCTCGGCAATCTTTGCAATTTGCGGTTCCAGATCCAGTACCTTTTGTGTTGCAGCGGGCAGATGGCGCAGTGCATGTAGATGCTGTTGTTCCTGTTCCGGGGTCAGGCGTCCACGCTGCTTGGCCAACACCAGCGTCAGCAAAAATAACGCGACCAGTTGTGTGGTAAAGGCCTTGGTCGAAGCCACGCCGATTTCCGGGCCTGCACGCGTCAGAAAACGCAGCAGCGAAAGTCTGATGAGTGCGCTTTCGGGCACGTTACAAATTGCCAGTGTATGGCTGTGACCGAGCCCTTTAGCGTGATTGAGCGCGGCCAGTGTATCCGCCGTTTCACCCGATTGAGAAAGCACAATCACCAGCGCTTTGGGATTCGGCACGCTGGTGCGGTAACGGTACTCGCTGGCGATTTCTACCGTGCACTGTATCCCGGCGATTTCTTCCAGCCAGTAGCGCGCCACCAGACCGGCATGATGACTGGTGCCGCAAGCCAGTATCAAAATACTGTCTATGCTTTCGAATGTGGCCGCGGCCTCAGCGCCAAATATCCCCGGCACGATGGATTTATTGTTGCAGACGGATTCCAGCGTATCGGCAATAGCCAGCGGTTGTTCGTGAATTTCCTTCTGCATGTAGTGGCGATAGTTGCCCAGCGACACGCTTTCATTGCTGATTTCACTCACCTGAACCGGGCGATCAACCAGATTGCCGTCCGCAGCGAATATCCGATAAGCCATGCGGCCCACTTCAACCACGTCGCCTTCTTCCAGATATACCACTCTGCTGGTGACCGGCAACAGCGCAGACACATCCGAGGCAAAGAAATTCTCCTCTATGCCTACGCCCATCAGCAATGGGCTGCCGCGTCGGGCGCAAATGATGTGTTCGGCATTGTCTGACGCAATCACACCGATGGCATACGCGCCTACCAACTCGGTGAGCGTGGCCTGCGTAGCCGCCAGCAGGGTATTGCCGCCAACATAATGGCTGTGAACCAGATGCGCGATGACTTCCGTGTCGGTGTCCGAGGTGAATTCGTAACCCTCCGCCGTCAGGCGGGTACGCAGTGATTCGTAATTTTCGATGATGCCGTTATGCACCACGCCAATCAGATCGCGGCTCATGTGCGGATGGGCATTGCGTTCGCAGGGTACGCCGTGTGTCGCCCAGCGGGTATGGGCAATGCCGAGCGATCCCTGGGTATCTGCACTTTTTTCGCTCAGTTCAGCCACGCGGCCATTGCTTCGCACACGATCCAGTCGGCCTTTATTTAACACTACCAAGCCGGCTGAATCATAGCCACGATATTCCAGTCGCTGCAATCCTTCCAGAAGAATGGGTACAACATTACGCTGCGCCACAGCGCCGACGATTCCGCACATAATTGATAGCCCGATTGTTAGTTAATAGTGTGAGTGGTGCGTCATCGCAATTACTTACCAGTCGTTTGCTTCACCGGCCGCTGCCATCCTTTGACAGAAACCTGCTTACTGCGCGACAACGTCAATTCGCCTTCAGGCGTATTGCGCGTAATGGTCGATCCGGCACCGATTGTAGATCCACGTGCGACCGTAACCGGAGCGACCAGCTGTGTATCCGATCCGATAAACACATCGTCCTCAATCACGGTGCGGTGTTTGTGCGCGCCATCATAATTACAAGTGATGGTGCCCGCGCCTACATTGACCCTGCGCCCGATAGTGGTATCGCCGATATAGCTCAAATGATTGGCTTTGCTGGATTGCGCGATTTCGCTATTCTTTATTTCGACAAAGTTTCCGATATGAACATCGTCGTGCAACATTGTGCCGGGACGCAGGCGCGCGTATGGACCGATGCGGCAAGCGGATCCCACGTTACTGCCGTCAAGATGACTATAGGGAGCAATCTGCGTACCCTCTGCGAGGGTGGTGTTTTTAATGATGCAATATGCGCCGATTTGCACGTTGTCACCCAGCTTGACCTCGCCTTCAAAAATACACCCGACATCAATTTCCACATCGCGGCCACACTCCAGCGATCCGCGTACATCAAGGCGAGCCGGGTCAGCAAGCGTCACGCCCTGTGCCAACAGACGTGCAGCCAGTACCTGTTGCCAGCTACGTTCAAGAACGGCTAACTGTGATTTGCTGTTTATTCCGTGTATTTCCCATTCATGGGCGGGTTGCACTGTACGCACCGTGACGCCCGCCTCGACCGCCATGCCGACAATGTCGGTTAAATAATATTCACCCTGGATGTTATCTGTCCGCAATCGTGACAACCAATCGCGCAGTTGCCTGGTCGGTGCAAGTAGAATTCCGGTATTTACTTCGGTAATTTCACGCTGTTCTTCGTTTGCGTCCTTCTCTTCGACGATGCTGATCACATCACCCTGTGCATTGCGCACGATACGACCATAGCCCGCAGGATTGACCATATTAACGGTCAACAAGGTCAGCGCTCCGCCGAATTGCTGCATCGAATGTAATGTTTTAGACTGAATCAAGGGTACATCCCCGTATAACACCAGTGTCTGGCTGTCATCGGCAAGATAGGGCATAGCCTGTTGTACCGCGTGCCCAGTTCCCAGTTGCGGTTCCTGAACTACAAATTTCGCAGCGTAATGCTGCATGGCCTGAGGAACACTTTCTCCGCCATGGCCATAAACCACGCAAATATTTTGCGGTTGCAGAGAAATCGCGCAATCGAGCACATGCTGCAGCAGAGGTTTCCCCGCCAGCGCGTGCAATACCTTCGGCTTTGCGGAATACATGCGTGTGCCTTTGCCGGCAGCCAGAATTACAACGTTCAACGGGTTCATATCGCACCTTTACTCGGACACGTAATTATAAACAATTTACTCTATTCAAGCCGCGATACCGTGACGGGAAGACGGCATGCGTACATTATATTCTGTGGTCGGTACAGGATAGGCAGACACAAAAAAAGCAGCCTAAGCTGCTCTTCTTGTATTCTTGATTTAGACCTAATGGCCTACGCTCTTGCGAATTTGTTGTATTGCCCGCAACTGAGCGACCGCCTCGATAAGTTCCGATTGCGCTTGCGCGTAATCGATATCAGAAGTGCGATTCTTCATCGCTTCTTCAGCTGTCTGTTTAGCTTCCAGTGCACGTGCCTCATCCAAATCCTTGCCGCGAATCGCTGTGTCAGAGAGTATGGTAACCACACTAGGCTGAACTTCAAGCATTCCACCCGAGACGTAGATCAATTCCTCTTCTGCAATATCCGGGCGCTTGATGCGCACAGAACCAGCCTTGATGCGGGTTAACAGCGGAGCATGGCGTGGATATATTCCCAGCTCACCCATTTCACCCGGCACCACGACCACTTCGGCCAGACCGGAAAAAATCAGCTCTTCAGCGCTTACTACATCGACATGTACTGTCATTGCCATGGTGTTCCCCTTATTGGAGTGTCTTGGCTTTTTCGACTGCTTCTTCTATGCCGCCAACCATATAGAACGCTTGCTCTGGCAAGTGATCGTAATCACCGTCAACGATACCCTTGAAACCCTTGATCGTTTCCTTCAGTGTCACATACTTGCCCGGGCTGCCGGTAAATACTTCAGCAACGTGGAAAGGTTGAGACAGGAAGCGCTGAATCTTACGGGCACGTGCAACTGCCAGCTTATCTTCAGGTGCCAGTTCGTCCATACCCAGAATGGCGATAATGTCGCGCAATTCCTTGTAGCGCTGCAGATTCTGCTGAACTTTGCGCGCAACCGAGTAATGTTCTTCGCCAACCACCAATGGATCGAGCTGACGCGATGTAGAATCGAGTGGATCAACCGCTGGATAAATACCCAGTGAGGCGATGTCACGTGACAGAACAACCGTAGAATCCAGGTGCAAGAACGTCGTAGCAGGAGCTGGATCGGTCAAGTCATCCGCGGGAACGTAAACAGCTTGAACGGAGGTGATCGAACCCACTTTGGTTGAAGTGATACGCTCTTGCAAGCGGCCCATTTCTTCAGCCAATGTCGGCTGGTAACCCACAGCGGATGGCATACGACCCAGCAACGCGGATACTTCAGTACCGGCCAGTGTATAGCGGTAGATGTTATCAACGAAAAACAGGATGTCGCGGCCTTCGTCACGGAATTTTTCAGCCATGGTCAGACCGGTCAGCGCAACGCGCAAACGGTTGCCGGGCGGCTCGTTCATCTGACCAAACACCATGGATACTTTATCCAGAACGTTGGAATCTTTCATTTCGTGGTAGAAGTCGTAACCTTCACGGGTACGCTCACCTACACCGGCGAATACCGACAAACCGCTGTGCTGCTTGGCGATGTTGTTGATCAGTTCCATCATGTTAACGGTCTTGCCCACACCCGCACCACCGAACAGACCCACTTTACCGCCTTTAGCAAACGGGCAAACCAGGTCAATTACCTTGATACCGGTTTCCAACAGGTCAACTGAGGGAGAAAGTTCGTCAAATTTTGGAGCATTAGCATGAATAGGACGACGCTCTTCGCATGGAATTTCGCCTGCATCATCGATAGGACGACCCAGCACGTCCATGATACGACCGAGCGTACCTGCACCAACTGGCACAGAAATCGGACTGTTCGTATTCATTACAGCCATGCCGCGCTGCAAACCATCCGAAGATCCCATCGCAATGGTACGTACTACGCCATCGCCTAGCTGTTGCTGCACTTCGAACGTCAAACCTACTTCAGCAATCGTATCTGCGCCTGCTTGCAGTTTGAGTGCGTCATATACCTTGGGCATATGGTCACGTGGGAATTCAATATCCACTACCGCACCAATACACTGAACAATTTTACCTTGAGTCATTTGGATTTCCCCGTCTAATTTAATTTTGAGTTATCGCCGTATCAAATAAACAATCAGCTAATGAGCCTACCGCCGCCGCACCGCTACATATCTCGGAGATCTCACGAGTAATTGCGGCCTGACGCGCTTTGTTATATACCAATTTGAGATCAGCGATGACACTCTTGGAATTATCAGATGCAGCTTTCATCGCCACCATACGCGAGCTCTGCTCGGAGGCCATGTTTTCCACAACCCCTTGATACACCAGCGACTCTACGTAGCGCAAAAGCAATTCGTCGATGACAACCTTGGCATCCGGCTCGTAAATATAATCCCAATTACCTTGTGCAGCACCCAGTTGCTCGCCGCTAAGTGGCAACAACTGCTCGATGCAAGGCTCTTGCTTCATGGTGTTAACAAAATGGTTGTAGCCGATATGGATAGCATCGATCTCGCCCGCCACGTATGCATCGAGCATAACCTTGACTGCGCCTATCAGGCTGGCCAGGTGAGGAGCGTCGCCCAAACCGGTCAGATTAGACTTAACGTCCGCACCGAGACGGTTCATGAAACCCAAACCCTTATTGCCAATCGCACAAACAGCGATACCTTTGCCCTCTGATTCCCATGTCTTCATCTGGCCTATCACCAAACGCAGCAAATTGCTATTCAGTCCACCGCACAGACCTTTGTCGGATGTAATCAGAATTACACCCACTTTTTTGATGGTCTCGCGTTTGACTAGAAATGCATGCTTATATTCTGCGTTGGCGTGAGAAAGATGCGCCGCCACTGCGCGGATTTTATCTGCGTAGGGCCGTGCTGCGCGCATGCGTTCTTGTGCCTTACGCATTTTGGCAGCGGCAACCATTTCCATGGCGCGTGTAATCTTGCGTGTATTTTCTACACTCTTGATTTTCGTGCGGATTTCTTTACTGCCAGCCATTTCTTACTCCACCTTATAACCAGCCACCTGGCAACCGATTAGGGTCGCGTGGCGGGATGGTTAGTTGTTTTATCAGTAAACTGCAGTTGCTTTGAATTCCTCAATCGCAGCAGACAATAGCTTCTCATTATCCGCACTCAGGTCTTTTTTGGATTCAATCGTATCCATCAATTCCTTGTTTTTGGACTTCAGATAAGCATGTACTGCGGATTCGAATGCCAATGCCTTAGGCACCGCAACATCGTCGAAGTAGCCCTTGTTCACGCAGAACAGAGTAACTGCCATTTCGGCAACGGACAGCGGGCAGTATTGCAACTGTTTCATCAGCTCTGTTACCAGCTTGCCGCGTTCCAATTGCTTGCGTGTTGCCTCGTCCAGGTCAGAAGCGAACTGAGCAAAAGCTGCCAATTCACGATACTGAGCCAATGCCAGACGCACACCGCCACCGAGCTTCTTTATTACCTTGGTCTGAGCAGCACCGCCTACGCGGGATACTGAAACACCGGCGTTAATCGCTGGACGAATACCGGCGTTAAACAAGTCGGTCTCTAGGAAAATCTGACCGTCGGTAATCGAAATTACGTTGGTAGGAACGAATGCAGAAACGTCACCAGCCTGAGTCTCGATGATAGGGAGCGCTGTCAACGATCCTGTCTTACCTTTAACTTCACCATTGGTGAATTTCTCTACGTAATCAGCATTGACGCGCGCTGCACGTTCCAGCAGTCGAGAGTGCAGGTAGAAAACGTCGCCAGGATAAGCTTCACGACCTGGAGGACGGCGCAGCAACAGTGAAATCTGGCGGTATGCCCAAGCCTGCTTGGTCAAATCATCATAAACGATCAGCGCATCTTCGCCACGATCGCGGAAGTATTCGCCCATGGTACAGCCTGCATACGGTGCGAGGAATTGCATCGCAGCGGAATCAGATGCTGTAGCAGCAACGATGATGGTGTAACCCCGCGCGCCATGCTCTTCCAGCTTGCGTACTACGTTGACGACAGTCGAAGCCTTCTGACCGATAGCAACGTAGATGCAGGTCATGTTCTGACCCTTCTGGTTGATGATTGCGTCGATCGCAACGGCAGTCTTACCTGTCTGACGATCGCCAATAATCAATTCACGCTGGCCACGGCCAACCGGAACCATGGAGTCAATGGACTTCAAACCTGTTTGCACCGGCTGATCGACTGATTGACGCTCAATAACACCCGGAGCGACTTTTTCGATCTTGTCGGTCATTTTGGCATTGATTGGGCCTTTGCCATCGATAGGCTGACCGAGCGCGTTAACGACACGACCGCACAATTCAGGACCTACTGGAACTTCCAAAATGCGACCGGTACACTTAACTGTGTCGCCTTCGGTGATGTGTTCATATTCGCCGAGAATAACGGCACCAACAGAATCACGCTCAAGGTTCAACGCAAGGCCGAATGTATTGCCGGGGAATTCCAACATTTCACCCTGCATTACGTCGG
>JAURZN010000191.1 GCA_030653355.1 Gallionella sp.
CGAAATGGCGCAAGCAAAAAGTCGGCACGGCCATCAATGAAGCACTGCTGGATTACGCGCGAGCAAACGATAACCCGCAGTTGGACGTGGATGCACAGACTCATGCCATACCGTTCTATCGCAGCTTTGAATTTGTGGACGAGGGCGAAGTCTTTATGGATGCTGACCTGCCGCATATCAGGATGGTGCTGGAATTGTAGCCTGAGGCTTCGTTCTGGATTGCCGCGCTGCGCTCGCAATGACGTGCCTCTGGATTGCTTCGCGTTCTGTTGCGCTTCCCGCCACGCTTCCCGCCACGCTTCGCTCGCGGCTAAAGGCTCGCGGCCAAAGGCTAAAGACGCCGACTGGAGATTACGGTTGAAGTCATGCAGACTTGGCTTGCGGCCGGACATGGGGGCGGGGTTATTTATTTCTGCTTGGCGTTGTTCCCCCGCTGCATGCTAAACTTCTGGCCCTTTATCCATGCTGGAGCATCATGAAAACCCTTTCCCGATACACTCAGTCGGCTAAGTACGCATTTCTGGTCGCGTTCATTGCGATGCCTGCGCTGGCCGCACCGGTTGCCAAAAAGCCAGACCCCAAGCCTGCTATGGGCCCTGTCACCAATTACGCCGCACAGGGCGGTGTCCGGCAGTGTCTCGGTCGTATAGATCAGCTCAGTAATTTCCTGACAGCGGGCACCACCAGTGGCGCCAGCGTGTTCATCAATCCGCGTGAACCGGATCGCGGTCTGACTTCTGTCTCTATGGAGGTGCAGAGCAATAACGGCTTGTCGTATGTGGCAACAGCTTTCAGTCCGGCCGCGACATCCTGCGACGGTACTTATGAGGCTATCACCTATTGGGGCGGCAGCTGCGATCAGGTTGCCGCCTCGTTCCCGGGTTTCAAACGCGTCACCCCATTGCGTCAACATATCCAGACACTGGATGGCGGCCCCTACGCCAAGGTGTATCTGATGCCGGCGGGTCAGGGCTGCATCAGCATCAAGAAGGAAACGGTGTATTGATGCAGGATTGCCCGCCACCGTCATTGCGATAACCAATCACTTGGCAGCTTGCTGCCTTAGTGAGATGGCTAGTAGTCCCATCAGCAACGCGAAGCAATCCAGTGGTTTTCCCTTTGAGGTAATGACTGGATTACCACGTCACTGCGTTCCTCGTAATGACGTGCCACTGGATTGCCACCCGCCACGACGTTGTTTCGCGGTCGCGGTTGAAGGTTAGGGCTGCATGCGTGACGAGTATGTTAATGAACACTGCGTGATGAATAGAGCACTGAATAAAATATGAAAAAACTTCTCGACCCACAGCAGGAAATCGACGGTGTATTGCTTGGTTTTCGGCGTGCTTTCCTCCAGGTTGGGGGTTTTAGTTTCGTAATCAACATGCTGATGCTGGTGCCAGCGATCTATATGCTGCAACTCTACGACCGGGTGCTCTTGAGCCGAAACAGCGCTACGCTGTTGATGCTGACACTGGTGGTGCTGGTGTTGTATGTGTTGTTGAGCATGCTGGAGCTGGTGCGCTCGCGGGTGTTGGTGCGGGTGGGCACTCAGCTTGATGTGATGCTCTCCAATCGGATATTTACGGCTGCCTTTGAACGTAATCTACAGCGGCAGGGCGGCAATCCGGCACAGGCACTGAGTGACCTGACTACGGTGCGCCAGTTTCTTTCCGGTGCGGGAATTTTTGCCTTCTTTGATACCCCGTGGACGCCGATATTCATCATTGTCGCGGGCCTGCTCCATCCCCTGATTGGTCTGTTTTGTCTGATCGGTGCGCTGATCCTGCTCGCGCTGGCCTGGCTAAACGAGATGGTGACCCGCAAACCGCTGGCGGAAGCCATGACGCACGCCATGGCGGCCGGTCAGTATGCCAACAATAATTTGCGCAACGCCGAAGTAATTGAGGCGATGGGGATGCTGGGTAATATCCGCCAGCGCTGGCACGAGCGCCAGCAGAAATTTCTCGCCCTGCAGGCGCTGGCGAGTGACCGTTCCGGCGTGGTGATGGCTGTCAGTAAATTTATGCGGATTACACTGCAGTCGCTGGTTCTCGGTCTGGGTGCCTGGCTGGTGCTGGATAATTTGGTAACGGCGGGAGCCATGATCGCCGGTTCTATTCTGATGGGCCGCGCACTTGCACCGGTTGATCAGGTGATTTCGACGTGGAAACAATGGATAGCCGCACGCGCCGCATACCATCGCCTGAACGAGATGCTCAAGGCTTATCCCTTGCAGCCTGATCGACTGTCACTGCCTGCGCCCAAAGGGGATCTGCTGGTGGAGAACGTCACCGCGGCACCGCCCGGAACACAGCGCGTCGTGCTGAAGAATCTGGCCTTTCGCATCAATCATGGCGATGTGGTGGGTGTGATGGGAGCCAGTGCGGCTGGGAAATCCTCGCTGGCGCGCCTGCTGGTGGGCGTGTGGCGGCCACAGGTGGGGCATGTGCGTCTGGACGGGGCTGATGTCTCCAGTTGGGATAAGGCGGAACTGGGGCCGAACATCGGCTATCTGCCGCAGGATGTCGAGTTATTTGACGGGTCAATCGCGGAGAATATCGCGCGTTTTGGCGAGCTGGACAGCGGCAAGATCATGGCGGCAGCGCAGATGGCAGGGGTGCACGAGATGATCCTGCATTTGCCACAGGGCTACGACACGCCCATAGGGGTGGACGGCAGCGGACTTTCAGGCGGGCAGAAGCAGCGCATCGGACTGGCCAGAGCGGTGTTCGGCAATCCTGCGCTGGTGGTGCTGGACGAACCCAATTCGAATCTGGACGAGCTGGGCGATGCGGCGCTTGTTCAGGCGATCAAGGCGCTCAAGGCGCGCGGACGGACGGTGGTGGTGGTCGGTCATCGGCCCAGCACTTTTGATGTAATGGATAAGATACTGGTACTGCGTGAAGGTGCGCTGGTAGCCTACGGACCGCGCGATGATGTGCTGGCGGCGCTCCGGCAACCCGCGCAGGTGAACAAACTGCCCATCACGGTGGAGAAGGCGACGACATGAAAATAAAGCAATGGCTGCATTTTTTCAAGACTGACAAGGATGATGCCGAGGTTTCCTCCATCATGGCAAATGACAAGTCATCCCTGACTACAGACGAACAGGGTGCAGCGCGCTGGGGCTTGCGGATATTGCTGATCGGTGTGGGCGCGTTCATGGTGTGGGCGATCTTTGCGCCGCTGAGCGAGGGCGTGCCAGCCCACGGGTTTATCAAAGTTGAGGGGAATCGCAAAACGATTCAACACTTGTCCGGTGGTATCGTCGAGGAAATCATGGTCAAGGAAGGCGATCGGGTTGCGGCGGATCAACCTCTGATGCGCCTCAACGAAACTCAGTTGAAGGCGCAGCAGGGGATAGTTGAAAGCCAGTTGGTGATTGCCTTGGCGATGGAAGCGCGTTTGAACGCGGAACGCGATAATCTCGGCAATCTGGTATATCCGGAATTTTTGCTGGCGCGCCAGCAGCATCCTCAGGCGGTTGAGGCGATGCAGGTTCAGGGGCAGTTGTTTCGCACCCGGCGCGCGGCTTTGAGGGGCGAGGAAGCCATCGGGCGTGAAACCATCATTGGGTTGCAGGAACAAGTGCTGGGGCTGACCGCTCAGGAGGCGGCGAAGGCGGAACAGCTCAGTTCCTTCAAGGAAGAGTTGAAGTCGCTGCGTCCGCTGCATGAAGACGGCTATATCCCCCGCAATCGTCTGTTTGAACTGGAACGGGCAGTGGCCTATTTATCGGGCCAGCGCAGCGACGATCTGGCGAATATCGGCCGGGCGAAGAGCCAGATTTCCGAAATCAGGCTCAAGGTGATGCAGAGCCGTCAGGTTTACCAGAAAGAAGTGCAAACCCAGTTGGCAGAGACTCAGAGTAAAGTGGCCGATCTCAAGGAACGGCTGGTGGCGACCCAGGACGAGCTGAAGCGTGTCGTACTGAGGGCGCCGGGTGCGGGCATCGTGGTGGATTTGACTGTACACACCATAGGCGGTGTGATTGCGCCGGGCCAGAAATTGATGGATATCGTGCCCGAAGGTGGAGGACTGCTGATTGAGGCGCAACTGCCGACGCATCTGATCGATAATGTGCATGTGGGGCTGGATGTAGATATCAGTTTTACGGCGATGGACCATACGCTGGTACCCACGATTCCCGGCAAGCTGACCTACGTGTCAGCCGACCGTATGGTCGATCCCCGAACGGACATGCCTTATTTTGTGGGCCGGGTGATGGTGACGGAAGAGGGTATGAAAGTTCTCGGCAAGCACAGCATGCAGCCCGGGATGCCGGCAGACGTGGTAGTCAAAGTGAGCGAGCGCAGCATGATGGGCTATATGTTGAAGCCCTTGTTTAATAGTTTGCGGTTTGCCTTTACGGAGCGCTGAGTCATGACTTCCTGGAAACGTTTGATTGTTGGCTGTACTTTTATTTTCCCCGCCATAGCCGCTCTGGCCTCGCCTTCCGGCTTGCTGGATATTTATCAACATGCGCAGAGGGGTGATCCGGACTTCGGTGCAGCCGTTGCGAATTATCAGGCTGGCTTGAAGACTCAGGACATAGGCCTGGCAGGCTTGCTACCGAGTGTTTCGGCGAGCGTTTCTTCTACACGAAACCGCTACGGACTGGAAACGACCGCCTTGCCCTGGGCGGATTACAATTTCACCTCGCGGGTGCAAACCATACAGCTGACCCAATCGATCTTCGACTGGGAGAAGATTTCTGCCTATAACGAAGCATCGGCACTCACAGAACTATCCAAGGCGATTTTCGCCGAGGCCAAGGCCGACCTGATCGTGCGTGTAGCGCAAGGTTACTTCGGTTATTTGCTGGCCAACGATAATCTGGAGATGGCTGAGGCGCAGAAAACTGCGCTCGCCCAGCAGCGTATCCAGGCCGAGAAGCTCTACAAGTCCGGTGTGGGTACCATCACCGACGTCGAAGAAACCAAGGCGCGTTATGAGATTTCCGATGCGCAGTTGCTGGCGGCCAGTGGCACGCTGGACGTGCGGCGTCGTGAGCTGGAAAAAATGACGGGTGCCATGCCCGGCGATATCCATCGCATCACCGGTTCGTTCAAGATGGCTGTGCCTGAGCCCTTGAATGTGACTGTGTGGCTGGAAGCGGCTGCCCGCCAGAATCTGAGGGTAATCAGCCAGCAGTTGAACCTGCGGGTCGCGGAGATACAGGTGGACAAGGGTTGGGCCGGGCATCTGCCCAGCTTGGATCTGGTGGCCAGCAGGCAGAAGGGCAGTGCGCCCAACTACTTCACCAATTCCGATAGTTCAAGCCGGGTAGGGCTGCAATTGTCCATGCCGCTCTATGAAGGCGGGAAAGTCACAGGTATGAACGAGCAGGCCTTTTTCCGCAAGGAAAAGGCGCGTCACGAGCTGGAATCAGCGGTCAGAGACAGTCAGATCAAGGTTAGCCAAGCCTATCTGGGCGTCGTCAACGGCATCGCTCAGGTCAAAGCGCTGGAACAGGCCGTCAAATCAGGCGAGACAACCTTGCAGGGCATGAAAGTGGGGCAACGTACCGGGTTCAGAACCAATACCGATGTGCTCAACGCCCAACAACAGCTATTCGTGACGCAAAGAGATTTGCAGCAGCAACGTTACAACTACCTGCTGAACAGATTGCAATTGCAAGCTGAAACCGGCAGCCTGAATGACGAGAGCGTGGTGTTAATCGACAGCCTCATCAGCCAGGCAAAGCAAACCGGACATTCATCGAAATGACGGCGATGAAGTACGGCGACCAGTGCGGCAGAAGCGAACAATCCAGAGTCACGTCATTGCGAACGAAGTGAAGCATTAATCCAGAACAAAGCTGGATTAATGCCACGTCGGCTACGCCTCCTGATGGAACTACTGATAAAACTACTCAATTCTGGCTAAGGGCTAAAGCCCAAGCCATCATTGATAGCCATCTCACTAAGGCAGCACACCCTGAAGGGTACAAGAGCTGCCAAGTGATTGGTTATCGCAATGACGCGCCACAAGCCACAATGCCGCAGGCCGCAGTAAGCCGCTTTAAGCAGGCCAGGCCTGCGATGTGTGTAGTACGCGAATAATCTCAACTCGTTTGACCTTGGGACGAACACGATAGATCACCAGAAAATTTGTCCTGGCGACAACCAACTCGCGTGTGCCTTTTTTGCGCCCGGCGTGGCCTATTTCCGGATGCGCAACAAGATGGTTAACTTGCGCCTCGATGCGACTGTCTTGCTCAATAGCAGCCTTCGGATTTGCTTCCGCGATGTAATCAATTAGATCATCCCTGTTTGCAATTGCCTTTGGTAGCCACGCAATTATCATGCTGCAGCCTCAAGACGTTTTTCCAACGCCAGGCGCTTGGCTGCAAAATGTTTCTGAGCATCCTCATTGGAAACCCATTTCGTGTTTGGATCGTCGGCTTCTTTGATGCCTTCCTCGATCTGCGACCGAAACCATGTGTCATAGGCAGCCGCCTCGTGAGCGTGCTTTAACCGTTCGGCAGAATCGGGGCGCGCCTGGCGCATAACATCGTCCTTGCTGAAGTTGCTGGCGTCCAGACTATCCAGCCTGAAAATGCGCAGCTCATTGGTGATGTAACCCATGCAAGCATCAAGGCTGCGCCACTTGCGCGGCTTGTCTGTTCTTTGTGTACCTAGCAACTTCTCTGTCGAACCCATCTTGAGCATGATTGACCAACCGCCAGGTTGACCGATTATGGACGCGCCTCGAATGGCGCAAGCCTCTGCCATTTGTCGAGCTAAAGCTGTGTTTATCGTGCTACTCATGAAATCCTCACGCCGGTGATTAAAATTCAACCGTTGATATTATGTTTTTTATTTATTAAAAATGCAATTGTGTATTTGTAAAACGTCGGTGTTTTTTGTCATAACGCCCGAGATTTTCGCCTTGAGGACTGAAGTGGGCCCTGTAGCCAAGACAGTTATGTACTGAGTTTAAGCTGTGCACTTGACTTGCAGCTGGACGGCGCTGCCCGGAATGCAATTAAGCAAGGGGTAGTGGTCGAAATTTACGACATGCGTCCGGTCGGCAAGGCGTTTTGTGGCGCGGAGTGCGGCGTAAATGATACAGCCAGCCTTAAATCTTGATTTTCAATCCTGCCTGTTTCAAAACCGCGTTTGCGGTGTTGCGTGAAACAATGGTGGCGCAGTCAGGCCGCTCCGTGAAGCAGGAACCCGCCGAAGGTATCACGCAAATTTCCGCATGAACCCGTAGGAATCACCTTCCGTTCATTCAGCCACTTTAGTGGCGAGGGAAGCCCCTTCATTCAGAAACACGAGCCGTGAGGCGACATGTTTCGTGGGAAGACCCTTGCGGTCTTGCGGGCTTAGGGAGGGGAGGGTGTCAAACCCATCCCAGTAAGCCGGGACATATAAGCGTTCCTCATCCAAAACATGACTTGGGTGTTGGGTTGGTGCATAAGTTGCTGAAACAAGCCGGATTGAAATAAAGGAAATTTACTATGAAATTCATTATCGCAATTGAGCAGGGTACTGAGGCCTCGGCATTCGGTGTGGTTGTGCCAGATTTGCCCGGTTGCTTTTCGGCTGGAGACACGCTGGACAAAGCTGTAGACAATGCCCGCGAAGCGATTGATTTGTGGTGTGAAACGGTGATTGAGGACGGTGGCGAAATACCTATAGCCAAAACCTTAACTGATCATCAGCTTGATCCTGATTTTTCTGGCTGGATTTGGGCGGTTATTGAAGTACCCGTTGAGCGTTACTTTGGCCCGGCGGAAAAACTTAACATCACCTTGCCGCGCTTGTTGCTGGCCAGGATTGATGAGTATGCCCGCGCCCATAATGAAACACGCTCCGGATTTTTGGCTGAAGCAGCACGGATGGCAATGCGCTAGCGCACATGCAGGCGGCAGTTTTGCGATGGAATAAGTGTGTTTGTTGATGCATGACGGCATACCAGAGCGAAACTGGATCACCATGCCGCTGCGTCCCCTTACGTCAAGCATTTCACGGCTAAAGGCATAGAACACTAGATTGCCGCGCTGCGCTCGCAATGACAGTGATGAAGGACGGCGATGAAGTACGGATGGGGCGGTAGATGCGAACAATCCAGAGTCACGTCATTGCGAACGTAGTGAAGCAATCCAGAACGAAGCTGGATCGCCATGCTACTGCGTTCCTTGAGTCCTCAATCCTCAATCATTAACGCATGATGTGCCCGTAGCATGTGGTCAGGTGAATTTCTTGATCATTTATTCAGGAATATGAGTCATCGTGTTGAAGTTGCAAGGAAATGTTATTACTGTTTTCGTGAGTAATTATGGTGCGCCCTGCAGCCATAATTCGTAGCCGACAAAATTGCGTTTTATAAGTTCATTCTGATATTTAATTTAATTAAAATTTAACTTGAACTGAATATATAAATGGGTATAGAGTTCGTCTCAATAGTACGCTCGGCTTGAGGTCGAGTATTTTTTACCCTGAATTAACCCGAAGGAGATTGATATGGCCGTGACTTATATTTCACCAACAGCAACAGCAGGTGTATTGCTTACTACGGTTAATCCCGCCTCATTTGTTGCCGGAACTGAAGATACCTATTACGGCGTCTCCTATACCACGCTCAAGGCTGCTGCCAACGAATCGATCAATGCAGATGGTTTTCAGCTTACGGGTAGTTCTGGGGTATTAGGTAACTTTGCAAATTTATATGTCAATCTGGGTGCTGTTGATGCGCCAAATTATGTGAGCATAGCGGCCGCTGCTGCCAGTGTGGGTCTGACCACTGCCAACATCGTCATGCGTAATACAGGTATTTATGCAGAAAATACCAAGATTTCAGGTTCGGACGGCAAGCTTTACTTCCTGCCAGCTGCTGATGCTAACGGTGCGCAACAATTCACCGTGCGCGCAGTCGATAACCTCAACAACGTCTGGGGTGATGCGGGCGATATCGTTTCTCAAACCGATGTTGCCGTTACTATAAACTTTGCCGCCGTCAACGACGCGCCGGTCAATACGCTGCAAGCTGCCACTGCCACCACGGCCGAAGCGGTTTCCCTGGCATTCAATGCGGCCAACACAAATCTCATTACAGTAGGCGATGTCGATAACGCCACGCTTTCAACGCTCGTAAGCGTCACCAACGGTACTCTGGCAGTGACAGCGATTGGTCACGGCGCAACGATTACCAACCCCGGCACGGCTGCTGTCACCATCGCCGGCACCATAGCGCAGGTTAATGCGGCGCTCGACGGGCTGACTTACACTGCAACACCTGGCACATTCAATGGCTCCGACACGCTGGTTGTAGCGACGAACGATGGTACGGTTACCACCACCAATAACGTCGCGATTACCATCACTGCAGTCAACAATGCGCCGACCATTGCCTATACGGCGGGTGACCAGTCGCTCATCGGCGGTGCCACAACTAAAGTATTTTCTACCGCGAATGCCAACGCAATCGTGGTCAGCGACGTGGATGCGGGCGGAGCGACTAATCTTGTGGCGACGATTACTGTTTCCGCGCTCGATGGCACCGTGTCTGCAGCATCGGATGGGACGGTAGGGGCAGGCAACGCGCTTGTCGCTGGCGCGGGTACCAATTCGATGACCCTGACGGGTTCGCTGGCGGAAATCAACGCCTCGCTGGACGGGATGGTCTATACCACCCCGGGTGTATTTGATGGATTGGCTGTGCTGACCGTTGATATAAGTGATGCCGGAAATACCGGTACGGGCAACGTGCTGTCAAGTGGCCCAACGAACATCAATATCGGTGTTATTCCGGTGGTGAATGCCGTAAATGCACCGGCAGCCGGGAATTATAAAGAAGCTGGTGTGCTTAACTTCACCGTTGTGTATGACACAGCTGTAGTGGTAACAGGTGCTCCTAGCATCGCAATTACTGTGGGTGTGACGCCACAAGTGGCGACCTATAACGCAGGGTTGAGCACGGCCACGAATCTGGTTTTCAGCTATACCGTGCAGGCAGGTGATAACGATGCTGACGGCGTAGCAGTCAACGCGGGCTCGATTGCCTTGAATGGCGGCACGATCCAGTTGGGTGCGGCAAACGCATCGACGACGCTGGCAAATATATTTACACCTACGAGTGCGGTGGTGGTGGATACGACTCCTCCCGCCACACCATCGATCGCGCTGAACAGCGACACGGGCACGGGTGCTGGCGCGACTGATCTGATCACCAGCGACAACGCGGTGAACGTGACGGGGCTGGAAGCGGGCGGCACTTGGGAATACAGTCTGGACGGCGGTGTGAACTGGGCTGCAGGGACTGGCACCAGTTTCAACATGAC
>JAURZN010000005.1 GCA_030653355.1 Gallionella sp.
GGTCAGCGTGCGCAGCCCCAGAAAGTCGAATTTCACCAGTCCGATTGCCTCGACGTCGTCCTTGTCGAACTGGCTAACCGCCTTGCCTTCCTCTGAGGCATGGGCGTTTTCGGTGCAATACAACGGGCAGAAATCGGTCAGTTGTCCGGGGGCGATCAACACGCCGCCCGCATGCATGCCGACATTGCGGGTCAGGTCTTCCAGACGCGCGGCCAGTTCCAGCAATTCCGGCACACCTTCTTCGCTCTCGGCTATCGCGTTGATTTCCGGCTCCGTCTCGCGCGCTTTCTTCAGCGAAACCGGCTTCACGCCTTCCAGTGGTATCAGCTTGGACAGCCTGTCGCACAAGCCATACGGGAACTCCATCACCCGGCCGACGTCACGGATCACCGCCTTGGAGGCCATCGTACCGAAGGTGGCGATCTGCGACACGCAGGCCGCGCCATATTTCTTCTTCACATACTCGATGACCAGCTCACGCCCGTCCTGACAGAAGTCCACGTCGAAGTCGGGCATGGACACGCGTTCGGGGTTGAGGAAACGTTCGAACAGCAGCTCATAGCGCAACGGGTCAAGATCGGTGATGAGCAGACAATAGGCCACCAGCGAACCGGCACCGGAACCCCGCCCCGGGCCGACCGGCACGCCGTTGGGAAACGCCTCGGAACGGAACGCCTTCGCCCAGCGGATGAAATCCGCCACGATCAAAAAGTAACCGGGGAAGCCCATCTTGATGATGGTATCCAGCTCGAACACCAACCGGGCGTGGTACTCAGGAAATTCTGCCGCACGCACCGTCTCGTCAGGGTAGAGCAGAGCCATACGTTGCTGCAAACCACGTTCGGATTCACTGCGCAGGAAGTCGTCCAGACTCTCATCATTCGGCGTCGGAAAATCCGGCAGGCTCGGCTTGCCCAGCACCAGCGAGAGATTGCAGCGCCGCGCGATCTGTACACTGTTCTGCAAGGCTTCAGGAAAGTCGGCGAACAGTTCCGCCATCTCGGCCTGCGTCTTGAAATACTGCTGCTGCGTAAACGCCTTCACGCGGCGCTTGTCGTTGAGCACATAGCCTTCGGCGATGCACACCCGCGCCTCATGCGCCTTGAAATCCTCGACGCTCAGAAACTGCACAGGATGGGTTGCCACCACCGGCAAATCAAGTTCGGCGGCCAACAGCGTTGCACCGTGAATATATTGCTCTTCGTCGGCAAAGCCGACACGCTGCACCTCGATGTAATAGCGGTTGTCGAACAGCCCCGCCCATTCTCTGGCGAACTGGCGCGCCGCATCGGCATTACCCGACAACAGTGCGCTGCCGACATCACCCAGGTGTGCGCCGGATAAGGCAATCAGCCCGCTGGTGCCGTCCTGATGCAACCACTCGCGGCGCAACTCGGCACGATCATGATACTGATTGGAGAGGTAGGCGCGCGACAGCAAACGGCACAGACGCAGATAACCCTCACGCGACTGGCATAGCAACAGCAAACGATAAGGGCGGTCGCGATCTTCGTCATTGGTGATGAACACATCACAGCCGACCACAGGCTTGATGCCCTTGCCGCGCGCCTTCTTGTAGAACTTCACCAGCCCGAAGAAATTGGACAGATCAGTCAGCGCCAGCGCGGGCATCCCGTCGCCCTGCGCGGCTTCGACCGCTTCCTCAATGCGCACCATCCCATCCGAAATGGAATATTCGCTGTGCAGACGGAGATGAATAAAAGCGGGTGACGGCATGATGAAAGACAGGAGAATTTTCAGCGGTAATTTTACCATCACGCTATTTTTCGCGTATCCGGAATTGGTCATTCTTGACTCAGGCAAGACTTCAAAACTCAGATGTGCTACGATTTCACACATCTGGAGGCAAAATGTCAAAACCAAACGAGGAAATCCTGCTTGAGCAGGAACGCTTTGAACTCAGACCCAAATCAGGTGGCGGACTTTTGAGTTATGAGGTCTGGGGATATACCGTAAATGGCAAGACCGTAGTGACCCGATACAACCTGGCCTACATCAACCACGCAATTTATCGTGGCGATAACGGCAGGGTTCTCGGCTTCGACAATGCACACGACTATCATCACCGCCATCACATGGGCGAGGTCGCAGCGGTCGAGTTCGTGAGTTTTGAAACAACGCAGGAAAGATTCCAGCAGGAATGGCTGGAAATTATTAACCAGACACAAGTCAAAAACAAGGAATGAGACCATGACCAAAATCGTGATTCGCACCGATGACGTGGACGGCTTCTTCTCGCGTGCGAAAGATGCAGCGCGAAGGGCAGATCGCGGCGAAGCGTTCGAAGAAAAACTAACCCTCTCGTTCGAAGACCCCCAACAGATGTTTAGCGTGCTCTCCGAAGCGCGCCGCAGCTTGATGCTTCAAGTAATGCACGAACCCAAAACCATCAATGAACTGTCCGAACTACTGCATCGCAACCGTTCTGCCATCACCAAGGATGTTGGACTACTTGAGAAACTGGGGTTGCTCGTTTCACAACGCCAAGCTAATCCGGCAGGACACGGCATACAGAAAATCGTGCGCTCCGTCGCACCCAGAATCGAGATGGTAGCGACACTGGGGTAATTTCTAACGCACCACTTTCAGCACAGTGGTGCGAATTGAGCGTCTATGTAGTAACGCCAGCTACAAACCTCAAGTCGGACGGCACTGTTAGAATGCCGCCCACGCAAAAAATTCGTCACTATGCAATCCACACCCCTCACCCCGCAACGCGAACGTTATTTGCTGCTGACCCTGGCTGGCATGCAGTTTTCCCACATCCTCGATTTCATGATCATGATGCCGCTGGGACCTATCCTGATGAAGGAATTT
>JAURZN010000006.1 GCA_030653355.1 Gallionella sp.
TTTGCGAAAGCGAGGATTATACAGAAAAATCCTGCCCCGTCAAAAGCCTTTTGTTATAAAAATTGATTTCGGATGCTTTATCGGCGCATGGAATCGAAGAACTCGGCATTGTTCTTCGTCGCCTTGATCTTGCCGAGCAGAAATTCCATTGCTTCCAGCTCATCCATGGGGTAGAGCAACTTGCGCAGCAGCCAGATGCGTTGCAGTACATCCGACTTGATCAGCAGCTCTTCCTTGCGGGTGCCGGAACGGTTGATGTTGATCGCAGGATAGATGCGCTTCTCAGCCATGCGTCTATCTAGATGGATTTCCATGTTGCCGGTGCCCTTGAATTCTTCGTAAATTACATCGTCCATGCGTGAACCGGTATCGACCAGCGCGGTGGCGATGATAGTCAGGCTGCCGCCTTCTTCGATGTTGCGTGCCGCACCGAAGAAGCGCTTGGGGCGGTGCAGCGCATTGGCGTCCACACCGCCGGTCAGTACCTTGCCTGACGATGGAATGACGGTGTTGTAGGCGCGTGCCAGACGGGTGATCGAGTCGAGCAGAATCACCACATCTTTTTTGTGCTCGACCAGTCGTTTGGCTTTTTCCAGCACCATCTCTGCGACCTGTACATGCCGGCTGGCAGGTTCATCGAAGGTCGAGGCGACCACTTCGCCGCGTACGGTGCGCGTCATTTCGGTTACTTCTTCCGGGCGTTCGTCGATCAGAAGCACGATCAGCGTGGCATCGGGATTGTTGGCAGAAATAGAGTGCGCGATGTGTTGCAGCATGACGGTCTTGCCGGATTTCGGTGAAGCTACCAGCAGGCCGCGCTGACCCTTGCCGATGGGCGCGACGATATCGATGATGCGCCCGGTGATATTTTCTTCGGCGCGAATATCGCGTTCCAGTATCAGCGGCTGGGTCGGGAATAACGGGGTGAGATTCTCAAACAGAATCTTGTTCTTGGCATTCTCGGGTGGCTCGTCGTTGACCTTGTCCACCTTGACCAGCGCGACATAGCGTTCGCCGTCTTTCGGGGTGCGTATCTCGCCCTCGATTGAATCGCCGGTGTGCAAGTTGAAGCGGCGTATCTGGCTGGGGCTGACATAAATGTCATCCGGACCGGCCAGATAGGAGGTGTCTGGTGAGCGCAGGAAGCCGAATCCGTCCGGCAGAATTTCCAGTGTGCCGTCGCCGTAGATGCTTTCGCCTTTTTTCGCGTGACTTTTCAGCAGTGCGAACATCAGGTCTTGCTTGCGCATGCGGTTGGCGTTCTCGATTTGATTGGCAGCAGCCATTTCAACGAGTTCGGTGATATGTTTGGTTTTTATGTCAGATAGATGCATGGCGACGCGCGAAGGGTGATTGAATAGATAGAGGTAGGCTGAGTCGGGGTGGAGTGGCCACCCGCATGGCCAGGACGTGTTTGTTGTTTATTATCGTGTCTGGAAGAGCGCCCCAGAAAGGCGATGCGGGTGTGACAGTAAACGCTTTAGATGTGGCTGTCAATAAAAGCCGTCAATTGTGACTTGGATAGCGCGCCGACCTTGGTGGCTTCGATGTTACCATTTTTGAACAGCATCAGTGTAGGAATGCCGCGCACGCCGAATTTTTGCGGTGTTTGCTGATTTTCATCGACATTCAGTTTGGCGACTGTCAGGCGACCTGCATATTCTTTTGCGACTTCGTCCAGAATCGGGGCAATCATGCGACAGGGGCCGCACCATTCAGCCCAGTAATCTACCAGCACGGGAAGTGCGGCCTGAGTAACTTCGGCATCAAAAGTTGCATCGGTGACGTAAATGATATGTTCGCTCATGATTGAATCTCGCTTTGAATTGGGATGGGTCAAAAATTGTGATGCGGTGGTCCTCGGATAAGATTTTTAATTCGTAGTGCGCATCCTATCAAAAAAACCTCGCGCTGTGAAGAGCGCATATTGCATCAGCGCGGCCAAACCGGAAATCGGATACGACATGCCGGGTGATCTGTGCGATTTCTAACTCGATCACTGAACGACTAATTGACAATACGCGCAGAATAACAGCATTCGCTAATGTAAACAAATTGTTCGCGTGTCGAATAGCCACAGGAAATTGCCTGCTTTTTTCTGCAAAGGCTCTGCTAAAATGCCGAAACTTTTGCTTATCTGGAGTAGTGCCATGACTTACGTTGTTTCGGAAAATTGTATCAAGTGTAAATATACCGACTGTGTGGATGTGTGTCCGGTTGACTGTTTTCATGTCGGCCCGAATTTTCTGGTGATTGATCCGGATGAGTGCATCGATTGCACGCTGTGCGTGGCTGAATGTCCCGCCGAGGCGATTTTTGCCGAGGATGATTTGCCTGAAGAACAGCTTCACTTCGTCGCCTTGAACGCGGAGCTTTCCAAGTTGTGGCCGGTCATCGTCGAAAAGCAGGACTCGCCTGCTGACGCGGATGAGTGGCTGGGCGTCAAGGAAAAGCTGCATCTGCTAGAACGCTAACATTGCCAGATACCCGGCGGTCAGGAGTGCGCTTTTATCGTGCTGTCGCTCAGCGCATCCTGTCCCGTCAGGCGCCCCCCGATTTGCGCGCGGCGGTGGTGCTGTTGGACAATTACCACGTCGCTCTGCCGCTGGCGCAGGCATTAAGCGCCGCCTCCGGGGCGCTGCTGCTGCCGCAGATGCTCACGCTTGCCGACTGGGCTCAGTCGGTTCCCCTCACGCTTCCCGTTCAGCCTGATTCTCAGCGTATCGCCACACTTTATCAGGCGCTGCGTGAGCGTCGCTGGTTCCCCGATGCGGATTTATGGAGTCTGTCGCGTGAATTATTGACGCTGATGGATGAATTGACACGACATCATGTAGTCCTGCCTGAAACAACTGAAGAATTTGCCCGGCAACTGACTGCGGCCTATCAGGCGCGTAGCGGGCAGGCAATGCAGTTTGAGGCTAGAGTCGTGCATGAGTTGTGGTATGCGATGGCCGCATCCGATGATCTGGATGTCTCGCGCGCCAGTCAGCAGCGTCTGGCGCAACTGGCTCAGCAGGTGGATAGCCCGCTGTATGTGTTGCGGACCTGTGATCCGGACGAAACTGAAGCGCGTTTTCTGGATGCCTGCCGCGAGCGGGTCGAGGTGACCGTGTTCGATTTGCGCGCAATGGTCGCGGCTGAACCCGACTGCGCGCTGCTGGCGAGCGCCTTGCAACAGGACATGAATAGTGCTGATCTGCTCAGCACGGCGGCAGGATTTAAGCCTGAGGCCGCACTGGGCGGACGCTTGCGACTGTTCGGGGCGCATGGCATGGAACAGGAGGCGCAAGCCGCCGATGTGCAAATCCGGCGCTGGTTGCTGGAGGGCCGGCAATCCATCGCGGTGGTGGTGCAGGATAGGTTGGTGGCGCGCAGACTGCGCGCCTTGCTGGAGCGCGCGCGGGTGTCGGTGCAGGATGAGACTGGCTGGACCTTTGCCACGCTGTCGGTCAGCACGGTGCTGATGCGCTGGCTGGAGGCGGTGCAGGGCGACTTCTACTATCAGGACGTGCTCGATTTGCTCAAATCGCCGTTCTTGTTTGCCGAAAACCCGGCACAGCGCAAACAGGCCGCCTACCAGTTCGAGCAACTGGTGCGCAAGCATGGCGTGGTCGCGCATTTACAGAATTTCATTGCTATCGCCGAGCTTCATGCGCCCGAACTGGTGCTGCCTCTGGTGCGCCTGCGCCAGGCCAGGCTGGCCATTCCCGTCAAGAGCGCGCCGCTGGCTGACTGGCTGCACGCCCTGCATGCCAGCCTTGAGATACTCGGCGTGGTGCAGGGCTGGCAACAGGACGCGGCAGGCCAGCAATTGTTGCAGCTGCTGGCGCTGTGGCGGGATGAGTTGCAGTCCGACACGAGCGGGAATGCCAATCACTCCGCACCCGAAGGGGAGGGGACGATTGCCCCCTCTCCCACGAGTGGGAGAGGGTTGGGGAGAGGGAATTACAGCTTCGCGGAATGGCGCCGCTGGCTGTCGCAGCAACTCGACCTGAATACCTTTCGCGATGTTTCGGTGGACAGCCCGGTGCTGTTTACTCATCTGCCGGCCACACGCTGGCGCAGCTTCGATGCGCTGTTGCTGCTGGGCTGTGATGCCATGCATTTGCCCGCCCCCGCGAATGCCGGTCTATGGTTCAACGATGCGGTGCGCGCCACGCTGGGCTTGCCGCTCTCCAACAGGCAGCAGGCGCAGGTGCGCGACGATTTGCTGGGATTGCTGGCAATGAACGATAACGTGCTGGTGACCTGGCAGGCTAGCCGGAACGGCGAACCGAATCTGCTCAGCCCGAATTTTGAAATGTTGCGCGCCTTGCACCTGCTGGCGTTTGGCGATGATCTGATGGATACGGAGCTGGGCGAAATGCTGGAACATGCAAAAGTCAGGACTCGGGACTCGGGACTCAGCACTCAGCCCTCGAATACGATGCCGCGCCCGGTTGTGCTGCCGGAATTGATTCCGACGCGTATCTCGCCGTCCGGCTACAACTCGCTGGTGGCCTGCCCCTACCAGTATTTTGCCCGCCATGTGTTGCGCCTGAACGAACTGGATGAGGTGCGCGAGGAATTGGACAAGCGCGATTACGGCACCTGGGTGCACGAGGTGTTGCAGCGTTTTCACACGGAAATCCCGCTGCTGAACGATCAGGCGGAGCAGGTGTTGCGGCGCATCAGCGATGAGGTGTTTGCCGACGCGCTGGCGCGCGACTATCTCGCGCAAGCCTGGCTGCTGCGCTGGCAGGTACAGATTCCAGCCTATCTGGACTGGCAGCGGGACAACGAGGATGCAGGCTGGCGCTATCAGGCCGCCGAGCAGCCCATCAGACTGGAGATAGCTGAAAATCTGCTGCTGAGCGGACGCATAGACCGTATCGATGTGCGTGTTGATGATGCGGCTATGTCAGCCGTGCTGGACTACAAGACGCAATCGGTAAACGTGCTGAAAAACAAGCTGAAAGAGGCGGGAGAGGATGTGCAGTTGGCGTGCTATGCGCAGGCCGCAGCTGCCGGTGCGGCGGCATTTGTCAGTCTGGAGGACGACAAGGTGCTGGCGGTCGCGCCCGTGCAGGACATGGTCGAACTGGCGCGGCTCAATACGGCACGACTGAAGGCCGTATTCGAACAGTTGCACCGCGGCGCGTCCATGCCGGCTCACGGTGCGGAAAAAGTATGCAGTTATTGCGAGATGCAAGGGCTGTGTCGCCGGGGTGAATGGGAAGAGAAGCAGGAGCGAGGACTGAGGACTGAGGGTCGAGCCACCGGGGGCGAGGGGCGAATTGTCGCAGGTGAAATGCATGGATAACCGCGAGGCACTCAATCCGCAGCAAAGCGTGGTGGTCGAGGCGTGTGCGGGCAGCGGCAAGACCTGGCTGCTGGTCTCGCGCGTGGTGCGCCTGCTGCTCGATGGCGTGCCGCACGGGGAAATACTGGCGATCACCTTTACGCGACGCGCGGCGCAGGAGATGCAGGCGCGGCTGCGCGACTGGTTGTATGAGCTCGCCTCGAAAGACGATGACTATGTGCGCGAATTTCTGCGTCAGCGCGCGGTGAATGAGTCGGATATAGAACGCATGCTGCCGCGTGCGCGGCTGTTGTATCAGCAGTTTTTGCATGCGACACCTCCGGTTACCATCAGCACCTTCCACGGCTGGTATATGCAGATACTGCAACGCGCGCCGCTCAATTCCGGCAACGCGGGCGGGGTGCAGCTGGTTGAGCAGACAGCCGAGCTGTGGACCGAAGCCTGGCAGACCTTTCTGGATGGATTGCACGGCAAGCCGGAGAGCGAAACGGCGCAGGCGATGATGGAATTGTTCAGGGAGCTGGGGCTTGCCAATACGCAGACATTGCTGCGTAAATTTGCCGACAAACGCAGCGAATGGTGGGCGTATACGGCGGGACAGGGCGAGGGCGCGCTGGATTTCGCGCTGGAGAACTTGCGCGATGAATGGCAAGTTGATTTGGACGCAGATGTGATTGCAGAATATTCCGACGACACAGATATGCAATGCGTTTTGCTGGATTTTGCGCGCCAGTTGGCCAACAACGGTACCGATGCTCAGTCCCGAAAGGCCGAGGAGTTGCTGTTGATAACCGAATTGGCCGATTGTCAGGAACGTTTTTCTGCGTTGCGAGCCTTCTTGTGTACTCGGGAAGATCAGCCGCGCAAAACTTTCAAGCCAACCAAAAAACAGGATGAGTCGGCATATTTACTGGCGTGCGAAAGTGCGCATTTCGGGATGCAGGCGGTTCTGAAACAATTACAGGCGCAAGCCATTTATCGCTTCAATCAGTGTGCGCTGCGCTGCGGGGTGGGCTTGCTGGATGCCTATCAGCAATTGAAGCAGCGCCAGCAGTTGCTGGATTTTGGCGATCTGGAATGGCGGGTTTGCCAGCTGCTGCGCGACAGCGACCACGCAGAATATCTGCAATACAAGCTGGACAGCCGTTATCGCCATGTGTTGCTGGACGAGTTTCAGGATACCAATCCGTTGCAATGGCAGATACTGCAATCCTGGTTTTCCGCTTCGGCTGCGGTGGACAGCACGCCGACCGTCTTTGTGGTGGGTGACCCCAAGCAATCCATCTATCGCTTTCGCCGTGCCGATGCGCGGCTGTTCGGCGTGGTGCGCGAGTTTTTGCATGATCATTATCAGGCCGTGCATCTCAAGAAGAACGAGACGCGCCGCAACGCGCCCGCCGTGCTGGCTGCGGTGAACGGGGTATTCGACGGGCTGGTGGAATACGAGGGTTTTGAGACGCATCTGTCGCATCAGCACGACTTGCCGGGGCATGTCGAGGCATTGCCGCTGGCCGAACTGACGGACACGCCGACGATATCTGCCGAGACAGCGGATATGCATTTGCGCAAACCGCTTACCGAACGTTATTTAGATGAAGAGGCGTGCGCGCGCGAACTGGAAGCGCAGCGTTTTGCCGAAAAAATCACCCAAATTGTGGGGAGCTGGCAGATACACGACGCAGGGCAGGTGCGTACGGCACGCTACTCGGACATTATGGTGCTGGTGCGCCGTCGCACCCATCTCAGAATTTATGAACATGCCTTGCGCAGGCAGAACATTCCCTTCCTGACCTCGCGTCGGGGCGGCCTGCTGGATACGCTGGAAGCCTCGGATATACAGGCGCTGCTGACATTTTTGATCACGCCGTTTGCCGATATGGCGCTGGCGCATGCCTTGCGCACGCCGATTTTTTCATGCAGCGACGACGATCTGATGCATATTTCAGGATCGAGGATCGAGGAGCGAGGATCGGAAAATCGGGATCGAGGAGCGAGTGGGGAAGGGGAGGTTCTGCCCTCAATCCTCAATCCTCGATCCTCCTGGTGGCAACGCCTGAGATACATCGTTGAGAATGAAACGGCCACGCACGCCTTGCAACGCGCGCATCGCTTGTTGCAGGGTTGGCTGCTGCTTGCAGATAAATTGCCGGTGCATGATCTGCTGGACCGCATCTATTTCGAGGGCGATGCGCAGCACCGTTATGCCAGCGCCGTGCCGGAGGTGATGCGTGCCACGGTACTGGCCAATTTGCAGGCATTTCTGGAAATTGCGCTGGATGTGGATGCCGGGCGTTATCCCAGTCTGCCGGGTTTTTTGCGCGAACTGACCGAGCTGCGCAAGGCTGACGACAACGAATCGCCCGATGAGGGCAAGGTTGCTCAGACGGGTAACGCGCTACGCATCTACACGGTGCATGAGGCCAAGGGGCTGGAGGCGCCGATAGTCTGGCTGCTCGATACCAATGCCAAACCGCCAGCCGACAGGGGTTATGACGTCCTGGTGGACTGGCCTACCGATGCAACAGGGCCGGCGCATTTTTCGCTGTACGCTGACCGCGCCAGTCGCGGACAGGTACGCGAGCATTATTTCGAGCAAGAGAGCGCACTCGCGCAGCGCGAGGACTTGAACCTGCTGTATGTCGCGATGACCCGGGCCAAACAGGCGCTGCTGGTCAGCGGTAATGGCGCGCAAATTGAAGATATGTGGTATCAGCGCATCGCCGCCGTGCTTGTCGAAACAACGGCAAATCCGCTTGCTCAGCGTGTGGCAGATGCGGCGATGCCGCACGATATTCAGCCCTGCGACCCTGCGGCCTCAGTCTTCAGCCCGCAATCCTATGTCGTAGATTCCCGTTTGTGTCAGGCCTTTCCGGTCGGCACGCGCAAACCCGTGATGAACGAGGCGCAACGCTACGGTATCTGGCTGCACGGCCTGATGGAGCATTTGCCCGGTTCGGCAGAAATTGACGACGTGCTGAAGGGCGCGCTACAGCGCAAACTGAACATTCCATCCGGGCGGATGGACGCACTCTGGCAGCATGCGCTGGACTTGCTGAACGCACCCGCACTGAAACGCTTCTTCGATGCGCGACAGCATCTGGCGGCCAGCAATGAGTTGGCTTATGTGAATGCAGACGGACAGTTGCGGCGCATCGACCGTCTGGTCGAATTCGAAGAGGAGGTGTGGGTGCTGGACTATAAAACAGGCGAAAATACGACTTCACAGACTTATTCGCTTCAGCTTGAAGAGTACCGTGTGGCGATGCAGGCCATACACCCGCATAAGGTTGTGCGCTGTGCGCTGATCTTCGCCGATGGTAAATTGGCCGAAGTCTGACTAAAAAGCTGTGGTATTATTTAGCCACCCGCAATTAACTCTAATGGAAGGAAATAATATGGAACATACCTTGCCCGCTCTGCCTTACGCGATGGATGCACTGCAACCTCACATGTCCGCCGAAACCTTTGAATATCACTATGCCAAGCATCATCAGGCTTATGTGACCAATCTGAACAACCTGATCAAAGGCACTGAATACGAGGCGCTGGAACTGGAAGCGATCGTCAAAAAAGCACCTGCCGGCGGCATCTACAACAATGCGGCACAAGTGTGGAATCACACCTTTTTCTGGAACTGCATGAAGCCCGCTGGCGGCGGTGCACCGACGGGCGCGCTGGCCGATGCCATCAATGCCAAATGGGGTAGTCTGGACGAATTCAAGAAAGCCTTTCAGACTTCGGCTGTGGGTAACTTCGGCTCAGGCTGGACATGGCTGGTTAAGAAGGCTGACGGCTCTGTGGACATCGTCAACATGGGCGCTGCCGGCACACCGCTGACTACCGGCGATAAAGCCCTGCTGTGCGTGGATGTGTGGGAACACGCTTACTACATCGATTACCGCAACATGCGCCCCAAGTTCGTCGAAACCTATATGAACAATCTGGTGAACTGGGATTTCGCGGCACAGAATTACGCGTAAGACGTCGTGCGTTGACTCGGAAATCCCGGGGGTGACCCTGGGATTTTTTTCGCCTATCCAAAAGTGTTGCCATGAACGATAATTCGGCGGGGCAGGCGATTCGCCTGCCAATTTTCCCTCGTTTCTTCGCCGCCCCCACGATATGAAAAAGATCATCCCGATATTAACGCTGTTCGTTTTGTCGCTGTCCTGTCAGATTGATGCCGCTGCGGCGCAGCGCCCATCCGCCGCCCAGCCCGGTAATGCCGGTTTTTTGATGGAGCCGGTTCCTGGTTGGGTGTTGCCTGCGCCGCCGGAGGCGGGAGGAGAAATTGCGAAATCCGCCATGCACAGCGAATTGCTGGACGAGCAGGCACGGGTGGAGGCGCACGGCGTGACCACCTTCAATCATATCGTGCGTGCCGTGAACGAGACCGATGGCCTGAGTGCCGCGTCCGAGATTCAGGTCGAATTCAATCCGGCCTACGAGGCGCTGGTGTTCCACAAGGTCGAGGTGTGCCGCAAAGGCAAGTGCGTCAACAAGCTGGAGCGCGGCAAGGTGCGCCTGTTGCAGCGCGAAACGAATCTGGAGCGCCAGATGTATGACGGCGCGGTGACTGCTTCGCTGGTGCTGGCGGATGTGCGCGTCGGCGACCGGGTGGATTTCGCGTATTCGATCCGGGGGGCGAACCCGGTGTTCGAGGGCAAGTATGTGCATACTTGCCAGCTGGCCAGTGCCAGGGGGCCAGCGCGGGTCGCGCGTTGCCGCCTGCTGATGCCCGAGCATCGCCACGTGGCGTACAAGGCCGGGGCGGATGTGACGGTCAGCGAGACGCTGCACGATGGATTGCGCGACACGCAGTTCCTGCGCGTCTCCGTCGTACAGTTGCATGGCGACCAGTACACGCCGGCCAGCACTTTCCTGGACGATCAGGTCAATCTGAGCGAATTCGCCGACTGGCAGGAAGTGGCGGCCTGGGGCGCAGGCCTGTATGCGCCGTTCCTGAACGCCCCGTCGGAGCTGGTGAAGAATACGGCGCGCTCCCTCGTGCCGCAGGCGGATACCGCGCCGCTCGAAAAAGTCCGCCTCGCCCTCGATTTCGTACAGAACGAGGTGCGCTATTTCGGCACGGAGATCGGCGAGAACACCCATCGCCCGACCGTACCGGAGGTCGTCATCAAACAGCGTTTCGGCGACTGCAAGGACAAGGCGCTGCTGCTGATCGCGCTGCTGAAGGAGCTGGGGATCGCCGCTACGCCGGCGCTGGTTGCGACGCAGTTGCGCAATGGCATTCCGGCGCAGTTCGCCACGCCGCTGTGGTTCAATCACGTCATCACCCGCGTGGAGCTGGACGGCAAGGTGTACTGGCTGGACGGCACACGCGCCGGGCAAACCGGCCCTGTCGCGTTGCGTCAGTCGGTCGGCCTAGGCAAGGGGTTGATCCTGGCCGGCGGGACTGCTGGGCTGACAGAACTGCCGGGCACCGAGACCGAGGAGCGCATCAGTGTCGAGGAGAGCTACCGCATCACTCGGATGGCCGAACCGCCGATACTGGAATTGCGCACCACCTACTCCGGCGAAATGGCGGAATTGCTGCGCAACGCCATCGCCAGCCAGCCGCTGGAGACGCTGGAAGCGAAACTGAATGAGGAGTTTGCACGTTTCCACCCGAATTCGCAGAAGACCGCCCCGTTGCGCGTGGAGGAGGTGGCCGGACAGAATGCGGTGCGCGTCGTGCAGACTTTCAGCGTGCCGAAGTTCTGGCATTTTTCCGATGAAAACAACCGGCTGATCGGAGACTACGCACTGTGGAATCTGGTTTCGCCGTTGCGCCACCCGGGAGGAACGAGCCGCCAGCAACCGTTCCAGCTCTTTTCCCCGGGCATTTACCGCCATGCCGTGATGCTGGAATTTGCCGAGGATATGGTCAAGGAATCTTTCAGTCGTCAGGCGCGCAACGAGGATGCCCATTTTTATCTGCATGTGGATTTGAATATCGAGCCGCGCAATTTCCAGGCGAAGGGCGAGTTACAGTTGCTTGCGGATGTCGTCATGCCGTCGGAGTGGGCGGACTACAGCGAACAGTTGCGCAAGGCGGAAAAGAACTTTGGCGGGTCATTCAGCATTTCTCCTCTTGGCACTGCCCAGGCGGAAAAGCTGAAGAAGGAGGTGAATGAGCTGGTCGCCTCCTGGCAGGGCATGTTCGCCGTCAATAAGCCGCTCACGTCTGTCCAGTCGAGTGCGATGGTGAAGCGGCTGGTGCTGACCGCCGAACTGGAAGGCGGACGCCTGAATCCCGAGTTGCGGGCGCAGGTGCTGGAGACGCGCGGCATACAGCTCGACAATCTTGGTCTATATGATCTGGCCAGGGCGGATTTCGACGAGGCGCTCAAGCTGAAGCCGAACGACGGCGAGTTGCTGTTGGCTGCGGCCGTCAATCAGATGGGAGCCGGGCGTGATGCGCAGGCGCTGGCATTGGCTGAGAAGGCGCTGGAGGTGAATCCGTCCAGCAAGTCGCCGCACAAGACCCTCGCCCATCTGCGTTATTTCGCCAGGGATTACGAGGGCGCGAAGCGCAACCTGCTGGTGCTGCTGAAAGACCGCAGCCAGATCAACGAAGGTTACATGACGATCTGGCTGTATCTGGCGGCCAGGCGCAACAACGAGGATGCGCTGGCAGCGGTGCGGCCCTATCTGGCGCGCGACAAATCCGCTTGGCCGCATCCGATGCTGCAATACCTGACCGGGGAAGGCACGCTGGAACAGGCGATGGAATCGGCACGAGGCGACCAAAAGGATCAGTCGGGCCTGTGCGAGTTCTATTTCTATGCCGGCGAGAAGGCGCTGATAGACGGGCAGGCCAGTCAGGCGCGCGAGTATTTCAGGAAGAGCGTGGATACCGGCATCGTCGAATACTATGAATACGGCATGGCGAAGCGCAACCTGAAGTTGCTGGAAGGCAAGTAAGCGGGACGGAAGGTGATCCAGGCCAGTGGTCAGCATTCCTGAGCCGCATAAAGGGCTGACGCACTGATGCAACTGGTGATAACGATGAAAAACCGCTGTTTATTTTGCGAGAATATATCCGTAACTAAACAGCTATTTTGTGAGTTTTTAAGCAACTCTGTCTTAAATGTTTTGGTTTTTGATGGGTTGCCTAATTGATAACGGTGACCGGGATTTTATGCCTTGGTCGCCGTTTTTCTTTTGTTAAATGCTTCATGTCCGTCAGGTTTTCGGCCAATCCGGACGCTGGCAACTTGGCGAAAATACTGTTGATGCTACCTGCGGGAATGTCCGCTCCCGGTATTCTGAACAGTCACTTTCTAGACGATGCCGTCCTCAGAGCATTCCCGATCATCAACGCCAGGTTCGTGAAAATTCAACCTAACGTGGTAATTATCTGCAAAGCATTCTGTACACAAAAGCACCCGGATTTATTTCTTCACCACTGGCATGGCGAGGAAACCTTGCTCCTTCGTAAAGCCTAAATTCGTCTGTGAAGTGCTCTAGCTCCGTTACAAACGAAACTGGTGTGGGAAACCGAATTGTTTCTGCCAGCCTTACCTCGTCGGTGAAGTGCAAAAGATGTGTGCCGGTCACCGGATGCTTGGGGCAATTCAATATTTGAAACCAATTACTCACCGTCTCTGAATGCTCATCAAGGTTTATGATTTCCTTGCCATGCTTATGTGCCGCGCGCTCTATTAGTTCCGAGAGCAAACTAGCGAGTTGGCTGCAAGATCTTAAAAAATATGGAAGCGCTATATCTGGTTTAATGTTGTCATCGCTTTCATACAAAAAGTCATTGGGCGGCATATTGTACGAATAGTATTCTCGCAAATACTTAAACATATAAAACACCTTATCAATGTCGCTTCTAATTATGTGGGGCTTGTGATCGCTGAAGGTGGATTTAAACAGAGCGATAAGCTTTGTATGATTTATTTCGGACAACTTCTTTATAGTTTCGGATGGAATTAAAACCACGTTAGCCAGCAAAGCGTGAAAAAGTGAGTAATAGCTTAAAAAATAAAATGCAGCCCACGATCCGGATTCTTTTGCGATCAACGACTCTTGATAAAAGCATGTTGCTGTAAAGACCTCTTTTAGAGATTTATATAACCTGATATTCCATTCAAACAGTGCCTCAGGTGGGGAGTTCTTGAATGCATTTGCATAATGTTGACTCCATTGATTAACAAATTTAATTTGGTCATTTTTCTCGCTGACTCTTTGGATAAGATGGCCAAAATTCGTATTGTTATTATCAATAAATGCAAAGTTTCTCAAAAGTTACTCCTAAAATATAACGTTTTAATCATAGTCACCGAAGGTGAGGCGTTAGCCTATTTATCGGTCTTGACAGCCTCTTGCGGGCTATATGCGCCGGTTAGCAGCGAGTGTCTTAACTCACGATGCTCCTATAAAGTGATCTGAAGTAGTCTGGGAATTGTTCTATCACTGCGCCAACTTCTGCAGTTGATTGTTTAAGTAAGGTGCGCGCGATAGTGGTTGATGTTGTTTGCATATTGACGGCCTTGTTTACCGCTTGCGCAACCACTCGTTCTGCAAAGCCAACTTCGAAGAATGCAATTTCACTTTTTGTCGAAAGTCCATATTTCATTCGTTTCTGTAGTAGGTTCATCAAATCAGTAAGTCGGTTTTTCTCTTCCTCATCATCAATAATTTTGGCTGAGAGCGCTTCAGATATGGCCGCGAGGAGTAGCGTCAATTCAAAACCAAAACCCTGCTCGCAAAGTTCAACAACCATGCTCTCAGAAAATTTCCGCCGTTGCTTGCCGGCTGGGTACGTCGCACCAAGATCATTCAGGAAGGAAAGCAAGGAATGAAATGGCTTGCCAGAAATCCATTCTTTTGCGAGCTCTTTGATTGCATTAGCTGGCTCAACGTCTCGAATCAAATTTTCTGAGGTTAGTGACTGCAGCATTGGCCATATGACATCCAAAAGCTCAGTTTCACTGATGACGGTTTGCAATCCGGCCATATTGGTTGTGACCCACTTGTCTATTTCAAGTGAAAGATTTACGCCAAGAAGGGTTCGCCCATATCGAGCTTGCTCATCGACATCTGGTATGCTTTTCTCAATGTGTTGCGCAATCTCACGAAATATCTCTGCTAATAGAGTTTTTTCGCTCTCGTTTGCCAGTGCGTAAGCAAAAGTTTCACGAGCCAAAGCCAGCGCTGTCTCAAAAAATAGATCTGATGATTTGTCTTCTCGATACGACATTAAAAAGCTTTCTATCGCATCCAACACTCCGCACTTTTCTTCGAGCTGCCACAATATCGATTTTGATGAAAAGTTTTGTTCAATAAGTTCGTCTGGTAGATGACTGGCCCATTCAAATATTTCACTACGCTGTTTGAGCAACCCTTGAATAAGTGCCAGTGGTGTGACATCAATATTATTCGCTGCTCTATCATTATGAAGCGGTAGCAAGAGTTGCAATAGCGAGCTCCCAGTGGGTTCAGTGCTGTCAGGCGACAGCAAGTTCTGCACTTCATTCCACCGCCAGCTTTGACCCCAAGCTTCGCGATTATCAAAGAGAGATGGATCTGAAAAGATGACTGTGCCCTCACCATGAATACCTGCTCGTCCTGCACGCCCCATCAGGTTATGAAAGTCCCGAACTTTGATAGAGCCTTGTCCTTGATGCGTCCCAGTGACCAATAAATATCTGATCGGTAGATTTACACCTTGAGCGATCGTAGATGTACAAACCACAAAATGAATTAAGCGTTCCCGCATCGCATGTTCTATTGCCAACCGGAGGCCATGGGGTGTATCCCCATGGTGAGCAAAAACTCCGAGTTTGGCTGCTGCAGTAAGATCAGACTGGTCTCCAAAGTTTTGCTCATACAAATAACAAAGCCTTGTTAGCTCTTCTTGGTCACACACTATAGAAGGAGCTGGGAGTGAGATATTTCTAGAGAAGATGTCCGCAGTATTGCGAAGAATCTTTGTGACTGAAGACTTCATGCCACAAAAAATTGCCACCCCACCATTTGATACGAGCTTAAGACCGAGAAACAAGGCAATAGAGCCGCTTTCTGTACGCACCGGAAAAGTTTGTATCTTGCGCTCTCTTCCTTTCAAAGCGAGCTGCTCCTCGACCAAGACTCGTGGTACATAGAAAGATTGATTGCTGCCCGGCTTGTCATGGAAGCTAAGTTGACCAAGTTGGTCGCTCCAACTTGCGAATGCAATGACTCTCTGAGCTTGTGTTGTGCTATCTGAAACGGTCTTCTCCGCGTCATTCAAGAGCCAAGCCGCCAACGATTCCGAATTCAATATCACTGCTGATATCAACACAGTCTGAGCATTGGCGTGAAGCAACCTCTTGATTGAAGTTACCAGACCTTGCTGGTAGCGAACTATACATAGTTATAGCGATTGCAGGAACTGCATCAGTGCGTCGTCGGCGGGATGGTAGAGGCGCATTTTTGTGTCGGGTTCCTGGAGTTTTTCCAGTGCCTGCACTTTCATCTCCAG
>JAURZN010000010.1 GCA_030653355.1 Gallionella sp.
TTTGCCGCAGATGACAACACGCCAACATAAGGGCATGGTTGACACTTTCGCCTGAAAAATTCCACATAAAGGTTAATTTAGCGGGTGAAACCAGCGTTATTTGTGCCATCATTCGCTTCGTTTAATCTCATAATTCAACCATCAATAAGGAATCGCAGAATGTCAAAGCCAGCAAAACCAGCCGCAACCGGTGATCAGCCACCCAAAAGCAAGAAGATGCTCATCATCATCATCGCCGTGGTCGTGTTACTGGCTGGCGGGGGCGGAGCCGCCTTCTTTCTGATGAAACCTTCCCATCCCGCGAAACAGGATCAGGCCGCAGAAAGCGAAGAAGTCGCGGCCGGTGATCATGACGAAGAAGAAGCGCCTCATGATGCGGTGCTTCCACCCAAATTTGTCGAGATCGGTACGTTTACCGCCAATCTGATGCAGGAAGAGGGGGATCGCTATTTGCAGGTCGCCATCACCCTCAAGCTCAGCAAACCTGAACTGGAAGAAAAACTCAAGGCGAACAACCCTGAGGTATTGCACAGAATCAATATGCTGCTGCAAAGCAAGCGTCCGTCCGAACTGGCCACCGTCGTCGGCAAGGAAAAACTGGCAAACGACATCAAGGCACAAGTCGAATATGTCATGGGCCTGCGCAAGACGGCACCCGTCGTTCGCGCGACACAGCCGGCCGTTGAAGGCGAGGAAGCGCCAAGCGAACACGCAGAAACATCACACAGCAAGAAGGGCATAGCAGAAGTGCTGTTCACCTCATTCATTATTCAATAACAAAATGAGCGAATTCCTCTCACAAGACGAAGTCGATTCCCTGCTCAAGGGAGTGCACGGCGAGACGGATGATGTCAAAGATCAGCCCGAACCCGTTGCCGGTGAGGTTCGCTCATACAATCTTGCTTCACAGGAACGCATCGTGCGTGGGCGTATGCCCACCATGGAAATCATCAACGAGCGTTTTGCCCGCTTGTTCCGCATCGGCCTGTTTAATTTCATTCGTCGCACCCCGGAAATTTCTGTGGGACCGGTACGCGTATTGAAGTTCGGTGAATTTGTGCGCAATCTGGCTGTTCCCACCAATCTGAACCTCGTTCAGGCCAAACCGTTACGCGGCAACGGACTGTTCATCTTCGATCCCAATCTGGTCTTTTTGGCGGTGGATAACATGTTTGGCGGAGATGGCCGCTTTCACACCCGCGTGGAAGGTCGGGAGTTCACGCAGACCGAGCAACGCATCATTCAAAAAATGCTGGCTGTCGCATTTGAAGCCTACGGCAAATCATGGGAATCAGTTTATCCACTTGAATTTGAATTTGTGCGCTCTGAAATGAACCCGCAGTTCGCCAACATTGCCACCCCCAACGAAGTGGTCATCGTCACCACGTTCGACATCGAACTGGCTGGCAATGGCGGCGCATTCCATGTGTGCATGCCCTACTCTATGCTGGAACCGGTTAAGGAACTGCTCTACAGCAATATGCAGGGTGAGCATATGACGGTAGACAAACGCTGGTTGCAACTGCTTTCCAAGCAGGTGCAATGCGCCGACATCGAACTGATTGCCACGCTGGGCCAGGCAAACATCACGCTGGAAAAAGTATTGAAGATGCGCACCGGCGATATTATCCCGCTGGACGTAGAGGACAACATCACGGCATCCGTGGATGGCGTGCCGATCATGGAATGTAAATACGGCGTGTTCAACAACCAATACGCACTCAGGATAGCAAAAATGCTTACGACCAACGAAGGAGAAAGCAATGTCTGATGAAACTGCCATCACTGCAGATGATTGGGGTGCAGCCATGTCAGAACAGACAGCTGCGGGTACCGATGACTGGGCAGCCGCGATGGCCGAGCAGGAGACCTCACCCGGCCAGCCTGACGCCGCAAGCAAGCCGCATGTGTTCGAAAAATTCGGTGCCTCTGGCGGTGGCACTACACACAATGATCTCGACATGATCCTGGACATCCCGGTGCAACTGACCGTTGAACTGGGACGCACCAAAATGCCGATCAAAAATTTACTGCAATTGGCACAAGGGTCAGTGGTCGAACTGGCCGGCATGGCCGGTGAACCGCTGGATGTGATGATTAACGGCTTCCTGATTGCACAGGGCGAAGTTGTGGTGGTAAACGACAAACTCGGCATACGCTTAACCGATGTCATTACGCCCTCCGAACGCCTGCGTCGTCTGAACCGTTAACGGGCTGGCAACGATGATGAAATCCGCCCTGCCCGACTTGCTACGCACGCTCACCGCGTCGGTGATGCTGTGCGCTTCATCCGCCGCGATAGCCATTGAAGCAGGACGCCCTGCCCTCACCCCGCCACCCACTGCGGTCAGCTCGGGGAATATCGTGCAGGTCATCAGCAGTTTGCTGCTGGTTCTGGTCGCTATCCTGGCAGTGGCCTGGCTGCTCAAGCGCATGAATATTGCGCAACAGGGAACAGGAAATTTACTCAAGGTCGTCGGCAGCGTGGCCATCGGCCAACGCGAGCGCGTGGTACTGGTCGAAGTCGATGACACCTGGCTGCTGGTCGGCGTGGGCCCCGGCCAGATACGCACCTTGCACACCATGGCCAAGACCGAAGACTGGCAGTCCGGCTCCCCTGACCTGGCAACTTCCGATAACAAATTCGCTCGAATGCTGTCCGCCATGATCAAACGTCGCCCTTCCGAAGAGAATCGCAATGCTGCGTAGCCTGCTGATTTTCCTGACCCTCGCTCTGCTCGGAATCAGCCACGGCGCGTGGGCTGAAGTTGCCGTACCCGCTATTACCAGCCGTGCCGCAGCGGGCGGCGGGCAAACTTACAGCCTGAGCCTGCAAACCCTGCTGATCCTCACCTCGCTGAGTTTTTTGCCCGCCATTCTGCTGATGATGACCGCCTTCACCCGCATCGTTATCGTGCTGAGTCTGCTGCGTTCCGCTCTGGGCACCCCGGCTTCACCTCCGAATCAGGTGCTGATAGGCCTGTCCCTGTTTCTGACGTTCTTCGTCATGTCGCCGGTATTCGACAAGATTTATACCGAGGCCTATTTGCCCTATAGCGAGAGCAAACTCGATTTGCAACAGGCCGTGGAAAAAGGAGTGATACCGCTCAAAACCTTCATGTTGCGCCAGACCCGCGAGGCTGATCTCGCCTTGTTTGTCAAAATTTCAGACAGTGAAGCATTGCAAAGTGCAGAAGACGTACCACTACGCCTACTGGTTCCCGCTTATGTGACCAGCTAACTGAAGACGGCATTCCTGATTGGTTTCGTGGTATTCATCCCGTTTCTCATCATAGATATGGTGGTTGCCAGCGTACTGATGTCCATGGGTATGATGATGGTGTCACCTGCCATCATCTCGCTGCCCTTCAAGATCATGCTGTTTGTCCTGGCTGATGGCTGGAACCTGCTGATCGGCTCGCTGGCAAAAAGTTTTTACACCTAGCAAACCGCTAGACCTTACAGGATTCACCCAACATGACACCTGAATCAGTCGTCACTCTGGGCCAGCAGGCCATCGAAATGACCTTGATGATGTCTGCCCCGCTTTTACTCAGCGCACTGGTCATCGGTTTGCTGGTGAGCATTTTTCAGGCTGCCACTCAAATCAACGAACAGACGCTGTCCTTCATTCCCAAGCTGGTGGGGATTTTTATCATGTTGATATTCGCAGGACCGTGGATGGTCACCATGATGGTGGATTTCATCCGGCGACTGTACGGCAATATCCCGTGGATGGTAGGATGAAAAACAGGACTCACGACTCAGGGCTCAGGACTCAGTCCTCAGCCCTCAGTCCTCAAACTTCATGATTACCCTAACCAGTGCGCAACTGGAACTCTGGCTGGCCACTCTGTTGTTTCCTATGGTGCGCCTGCTGGCGCTCATCTCCACCTCGCCGATACTGGGCAACAAACAAGTGCCCAAACGCGTCAAAATCGCGCTCGCCGTATTAATGGCCATCATTATTGCCCCAACGCTGGCGCCCATGCCGGCCGTGTCCGTCGGATCACCGCAGGGATTGCTGATTATTATTCAGCAAGTCATCATCGGCACCGCGATGGGTTTCAGCATGCGTCTGATTTTTACTGCAGTGGAAATGGCCGGCGAATTTGCCGGGTTGCAAATGGGATTGGGATTTGCCAGCTTCTACGATCCGCAAAATTCTTCGTATTCCCCTATCGTCGCGCAATGGCTGGGCGTCATTGCTTCGCTTGCCTTTCTCGCGATGGACGGGCATTTGATGATACTGGCAGCCGTGGCGGAAAGTTTCCATACCATGCCGGTCGGCAACATGATGGCTACCCAGAGTTTCTACGCCGTAGCCGGCTGGGGCGCCAGCATTTTTGCCAACGGACTGCAAATCTGCCTGCCGATACTGGGCGCCCTGCTCATCACCAACCTGGCGCTGGGCATCCTGACCCGTGCCGCCCAGCAGCTCAACCTGTTTGCGATCGGGTTCCCGATCACTCTGACGGTAGGCTTCTTCATCCTGAGCTTTACCATCCCCTATCTGGTACCCATCATGGACAGGCTCACCCAGGAAGGGCTGGCCACCGCGCTCAAGCTGATGAAGCTGCCGTAACGGAACAGGATGGCGGGCAGATGAAACCTGCCCACCCTACGCCTGATGAAGCTGCCGTAACGGTTTGGTGGGCAGACGAGCCCCCCATCAATTAGCGTCGGCTGTTCACCTTGTCCGGCAGGGTGATGTTCAATTCCAGCACGTCATACTGATCGTGTTTTTCCAGCTGAACCTTGAATGAATCACGGTCCACATGGATGTATTTGGCTATCACCGCCATCAGTTCTTCTTGCAGGGCGGGCAGGTAATCCGGTGTAGCCGTACCCCGTCCCGCACGTTCGTGCGCGAGAATTATTTGCAAACGTTCCTTGGCAACAACAGCGGTTTTCTTTTCGTTGCCGCGCAAGTAGTCAATCAGACCAGCAATCATGGACATTTCAACGACCTCCCAGCAATCTTTTGAGGAATCCTGCCTTTTCGGCAACGAAACGCATCGGCAAATCTTCACCCATGAAGCGCCCTACTACATCGCGATAGGCATCGGCCACATCGCTCTTGTCCAGATGGATGGCGGGTGTGCCCGAGTTGGAAGCCTTGAGCACGGACTCTGATTCAGGAATGACACCCAGCAGAGGGATGCGCAGAATTTCCTGTATGTCGGTAACCGACAACATTTCTCCCGCATTCACGCGTTTCGGATCATAACGGGTAACCAGCAGGTGTTCCCTGACCGGTTCCAGTCCCTCTACCGCGCGCCTGGATTTGGCTGCGAGTATGCCCAGAATGCGATCCGAATCGCGTACCGAGGAGACTTCGGGATTAGTGACCACCAGGGCTTCATCGGCAAAATACATCGCCATGAACGCGCCCGACTCGATACCTGCGGGCGAATCGCAAACGATGAAATCAAAACTCTGCTTGAGCTCCTCGAGTATGCGCGCGACGCCTTCCAGATTGAGCGCATCCTTGTCGCGCGTCTGCGAGGCCGGCAGTATGAACAGGTTATCGCAGTTTTTGTCCTTGATGAGTGCCTGCTTGAGCGAGACTTCCCCGTTGATCACGTTGATGATGTCATAGACCACACGTCGCTCGCATCCCATGATGAGATCGAGATTGCGCAAGCCCACATCAAAATCGATAACCACCGTTTTATTGCCGCGCAGTGCCAGACCACTGGAAAAACTGGCGCTGGTAGTCGTCTTGCCCACGCCGCCTTTCCCTGAAGTAATTACAATAACTTTAGCCACGTTTCATTTCCCAAACAATTAATAATAGTCGCGCATTTTACCCGCAAACAACCTATAGCAAAAACTTAGTGCATCAAGGGCAGTATGAGCAAACGCGATCCCTCCAGATGCACCCGGGCGGGTTTGCCGCGCACGTTCTCCGGGATACCCTCCTCAAACACCTTGAAACATCCGGCAATCGACAGCAATTCCGCCTCCATGCCCTGCACAAATATGCGTGCCGCCTCGTTGCCCTGTGCGCCCGCTATCGCTTTTCCGCGCATGGGCGCATAGACGTGTATATCACCGTCGGCAATCAGTTCCGCGCCCGCATTGACTATCGCCAGCACCACCAGATTACCGCCCTCGGCATAGATGCGCTGCCCCGTGCGCACCGGCCTGTCTATCACCATGGTCGCGCGGACGGGCGGCGTTTCCGCCACGGCCTGAGCCATGGGCGGATCAGCGGGCTGATTTTCGGCTGCCCCCCCCGAAAAACCCGGCAACTCAGGTTGCTCATGCAATTCCACAACATGTACAACCGTTGGCGCCTGATCGGCGTCTCTTTTAGGGATATTTCTGGCAGGCGCATCCGTAAACAAACCCAACCCTGCCCGTACCGCCGCCGCACGCTGCCCGGCCGAACCGCCGACGACACCCGCCGCACACATGCCGTGCTCCAGCATGAACGCAGCCAGCTCGGCATAATCCAGCCCCGCGCCAGACTCCGCTATGGCAGAAAGCTCCAGCGCGATCGGTGTACTGGCGAAAAAATCAGGCGTCAATTTCAACCTGAGCGCCAGCTGTTCCTTCAACTGAGCCATATCCGTCGTGAGAATGTGCAGCTGTAACACGGGAAGTGTGCCAGTCTTGATTTTAAATGCAGGGATTTCGATCGACATGATTTCAATATTTCAGAGAGTTGAGCCGTGTGCGGCAGGCCTGGCCGCACACGGCCTGTAAAGTGGGGCGCAGTTTAACCCAAAAACGATAATTTGACGGCTGGAAAGTGGCGACAAATCCGCATTTTCCCTTGCCTGCGAGCGGGCGAACCATCCGGCGTAACACCAAAGATGCGCGCCAACTTGCCACACTTAGTATATTTTGCGTGTGCTTTTTCAGCATGACATATAATTACGAAAATCAAGGCAAAAAACCTCAATACTTTTGCAGCAGCACCAAACAGCAAAATGAACCCTAATTTACCGACAAAAGTCCCGGCCGAAATCTGCAAGCTTGCTTTCGACTACGCAGCCGATCCGATTTTCGTCCTGGATATCGCGGGCAATTTCATCGAGGTCAACCAGGCCGCCTGCGATCACACCGGATATAGCCGTGAACAGTTGCTGCAGATGCATCCCGGCGATATCGACGATCCTGACTCCCGCGCGCTGATATCCGGGCGTTTTGCACAACTCAAGAGGGATGGCGTTGCCACCTTTGAAGCGGTTCATATTCACCGCAATGGCCACCGCATCCCGGTCGAGATGCACATCCGCCTGATTGAGCGTGGGGGAAAGCATTACACGCTGAACATCTGCCGCGACATCTCCGAACGTAAGCTGAAAGAGCTTGAGTATCAAACCCTCTTACAGACCATAACGGACGGATTCTGGGTCGCCAGTGCACAGGACGCGCGCATCCTGGACGCCAACGAGGCTTACTGCCGCATGATAGGCTATTCGCGCGACGAACTGCTGTCCATGCACATTTTCGATGTCGAGGCCAGCGAATCACCCGAGGAGACGGCCGCACATATCAGGATGATCATGGAATCAAAACACGACCTCTTCGAGACTCAACATCGCCACAAGCAGGGCCATCTGATTCAGATCGAGGCGAGCGTCAGTTATTCGGAGACACGCGGCGGTGTATTCTTTGCATTTGCACGGGACATTTCGGCTCGCAAACGCTATGAAGAAGAACTGGCGCTGGCCGCTTCGGTATTCAACGCCAGCAGTGCTTCCATCCTCATCACCGACGCGGACAACCGCATCGTCAGCGTCAACCCCGCCTTCACCACCATCACAGGCTATGAACCCCATGAGGTGATAGGCCGCATGCCCAACATACTGAGCTCCGGAACGCAGCCCAAGGCGTTCTACCGCGATATGTGGCAAAACCTGAAACGCGACCAGCACTGGCACGGTGAATTGTGGAACCGGCGCAAGGACGGCCAGTTGTATGCTGAACAACTAACTATCAATGTAATCGTCAACAAGGATGGCAGCGTGCATCGCCATGTGGCGATCTTCTCCGACATCACTGAAAAGAAGCACGCAGAGGATCTGATGTGGCGTCAGGCCAATTACGATACCGTCACCAACCTGCCGAATCGTCGTCTGTTCCTCGACCGTCTGGATCAAGAGCTAAAAAAATGCCGCCGCTCCACGCTGTTTCTGGCGCTGCTGTTCATCGATCTGGATCACTTCAAGGAAATCAACGACACGCACGGTCACGACGTCGGTGACCAGTTACTGGTCGAAGCTGCACGGCGGCTCAACTCCTGCGTACGCAGCAGCGACACCGTGGCGCGCCTGGGTGGCGACGAATTCACCGTCATCCTTGCGGAGCTCACCGAAACAAGCAAGGTCGAGATGGTCGCCGACAATATCCTCGATATTCTGGAGCGCCCCTTTCACATCAACGACGTCAGCATGCAAATCTCCGGCAGCATCGGCATTGCCTTGTATCCAAGCGACGCCAGCGATGCCAATGAATTAATCACCCAAGCCGACAATGCCATGTATACGGCCAAGCGGCGTGGGCGGAATTGTTGCTGCTTCTACTCCTGCAATTTAGGAAAATAGGCTGCACGGCAAGTCAGCCGCGAGCAACAACCGGCTAATCATGAATCGCGGAAAGCGGGTGGTACAACACGGGTTGTATGCAGGGCGTGAGCGTCGCGACAGCAAGCATCACATATAGTTGAACAACGACAAACCCGTGACCTTGGTAAAGGATTGTTGCGCCGCCTGCAAGGTCGCCTGCTGTTGTGTCAGATCGCTGATCGCCTTGTTGTAATCGGTATCCTGCAACTGGGACAGCGTCTGTTTGAACTGCAACCCCAGGTTCTCGCCGGCCACTTGCAGTGCATCTATTTCACTGAGCCGCAGACCCAATGTAGAGCGAACATTCAGCACATTGTCCAGCGCATTGTCCAGATTATTCAATCCCAGCCTCAGGCCGTTGGTCAAATTGGCACCCACCACCGGCGTGTTCAGCGTGGTGATCAGATCCGCTATGGTTTTGAACAAACTCTCGTTAGTGCTGGGCGCAATCGTGAAACTATCTCCATCCCCGGGCGCGCCCTGAATATCAAAGCGCATGCCATCGAAGCTGATCGCCTGCCCGCTGACAAAGGGTTGCGCGGTCATGCCCGCAACCGGCAATCCGGTCGTGGTATTGGTCACGCTGTAGCTCGTGGTACCGGCAAGCACGCTGAAGCTGACGCTGTAATTATTTCCCGTCAATAGCGCCGGATCGGCCAGCGCCCCCGCGCCGATGACACCGCTGCCCGCGTTTCCGGCTGACGATTGTGTGACAAACGTGCCATTGCCATTCTTGATACGCATGAACACATCCGCACCGCCGTCATTTGCCGACATTTGCCGTCCCGAACCGACTTGCGTCATACGCTGGCCGTCATCGCCGAAATAACCCATGCCGACCGGCGTATCCACAAAAGGCTGTGTCTTGGACTGGAATCCGGAAAACAGATAATTGCCCACGCCATCCGTGCTGTTCGCCAACCCGATCAGCTCCTGCAAGCGCCCGCTCAGGTTTGTTGCCAGCGTACTGCGGTCACTGTTGTTGAGCGAACCGTTTCCGGCATACACGGTGGCTGTTCTGACATCCTGAATCAACGAAGTCACGCTTTGCAGCGTGCTCTCTGCCAGCGACAAGGTGTGGCGCGCGGCGTCGCGGTTGGAAGCTTGCTGCGTATTGCTGGCATCCGATTGTGCAATATCCAGTGCACGGGTAGCCGCGATCGGATCGGTAGAGGCGCTCAACAGACGCTTGCCGCTGGCAATCTGTTGCTGGGTCTGCAACAACCGAGCCTGCTGCTGGTTTAATGCAGCTACATTGCTGTCGAATATCGTATTGGAACTGATACGCATTTCACACCTACCTTACTAATGACAACACCGAATCAAACATGGTATTGGCAATTTCCATCGCCTTGGCTGCCGCCTGATAAGCTTTTTGATATCGCATCAGATTTGCTGCTTCTTCGTCCAGATTCACCCCCGAGACCGACTGCTGCGCGCTGATAGTCTGGTTCAGCATGGTATCCTGAGCCATGCTGGTTACCGACAATTCACTACTCTTTGAGCCTATCAGTCCGACCAACTGACTATATGCACTCTGCAGGCTGCTCGTACCGTTGATCATCAAATTCCGGTTTTGCAATGCAGCCATCAGCAAGGCATTGCGATTATCGCCCGAGGCGCCCGTATTGGGGGCGACGCTGAATGTATCGCCCGCCACCGGCGTTCCGGTTATTTGCGCCGTCCAGCCGTTATAGGTGATGTTTTGCCCCGACACATAGGCTTGGTCGCCTACTACTGCCGGGACTGCGCCGGTCACGGCATAGGTCGTCGGACTGGTAAAGGTAATGCTCAACGGCGACTGCAAAGCCGCATCAAGCGGCGGTGCATTCACCGAACCCGCACTGATTTTCGCCGAGCCTATATTGGCCAGAGCCGCACTGGTGCGCATCGGCGCAGCCGCAGCCAGCTTGAGTGGATCTGTTGTCAACAGCGCAATATCTCTTGCCGCATTGGCTGTGGGACGTATCAGAAAACCGTCTCCTGCTGCCATCGCACCAAACGCCAGATTAACGGTAAAACCATCCACCGTTGGCGCGGGTACCAGCGTCGCACCCAGATTGGTCACAACATTATCCGACAAACGCGTCATGGTGTAGTTTGCGCCATCAAACCTGAGCTGATAATCGCTGGTGGTCAGCGCCGATACGTTGGTAATTGCAGCCGTTACAGAAGCGGTGCCGGTATTGTTTACCCCATTATCCACGCGTGGCGCGGCAGAATTTAACAGACTAGCACCCAGCACACCATTCATATCCAGCCCTGATTGATTCTGCTGGTTAATGCTGGCGGCAAACCCCAATGCTACACGTCCCAATGCATTACGCGCGGGCTCCAGACTCTGATCACGAAAAGTCAGATAGGCACCCAGACTACCGCCTTGCAGACTGCTTTGCTGCAGGGAAGTGGTTTTGCCATTATTCAAATAGGCAATATTGACCTTGCTCGGATCGACGGGTGATTGCACCACCTGCAAAGCCATGGCTTTCTCATCTATCACCAAAGCCTGACCGTTGCCCACAAACACACTCATCGAGCCATCGCTCTGCTGCTGAACCGAGACCTTTATTTCCTTGTTCAACTGATTGACCAGATAGTCGCGCTGGTCCATCAAATCGTTAGGCTGCTGCCCCTGAGACATGGAGAGTGCGCTTTTAATGTTGCCGTTCAGGGCGGCAATCTGCGTCGCATAGGTATTTACCATCTGCACGCTGCCGGCAATCTGCCCGGTCAAGCCATTTGAAATGTCGTTCAGGCGCTGGTCCATCGACTGAAAACGGTTCACGGCGGCCTGCGCCGAACTTAATACCGTCTGACGCGCAGGAATAGATTCGGGAGTATTGGCCACCCCGTTCATCGCATTGAAGAAGTCCTGCATGGCGGGCGAAACACCGGTTGCCGGATCGGCCACCAGATTATCTATCTGCTGCATGGAAGACAGATAGGTGCTCAAATAGCTGGCCTGACTCTGCTCCTGACGCACCTGGGTCGTCAAAAACTCGTCATAGATACGCACTACACTGCCGACATCAACACCCTGCCCGACAAAACCGGCCCCTGTCGCCTGCGAACTCCGTGCAGTGACCACCATTTGCTGGCGGGTATAGCCAGGCGTACTTGCGTTGGCAATATTATGCTGGGTCGTGGCCAACCCGTACTGCGCTGCATTCATGCCACTCAACGAGGCACTATATATATTGCTTCCCATGATCTTTCCTTTGTCAGCCCACCGACCCTCTTGTGCAGTTTATCGGCACACCTCTGAAATTCTTTAGGGGATATTAACGGGCATGGCGAAAAAACTGATATGAACCAGTCATACCCGTTCCCTGATGGTACTACTAACCATTCGACCAGACAGCCAAAACCCGCAAAATAAAGAGTGAATCAACTAACCGGCAATATTCATCTGCCTCATCACGCTCACCAATTTTTCTGCGTATTTCGGATCAGTTGCATAGCCTGATTTCTGCAATGCCTGCGCCATTCCGGACGAACTGCCTACCTGCTGCATCACATTCGCGTAACGCGGATTGCTGCTCATCATACCCGCATAATCCTTGAACGCTTCCGCATAGGAGGAATATGCGCGAAATTTTTCGACCTGTTTGTGGGCCACGCCATTGCTATATTCAGTGGTCATCACCTCGGCCACCTTACCACGCCAGCCGGCATTGGCCTTGATGCCGAACAGATTGAAGCTGTTGCTGCCATCCGCCATATGAATTTCGCGCTTTCCCCAGCCGCTTTCCAGTGCAGCCTGCCCCAACATCAACTGCGGCGGAACACCGCTCACCTGACTCGCCTGCATGGCATGCGGCAACATCTTGTTCACAAAGTCCTGCTGCGTCGTTGCATTAAAGGCAGAAGGTACAACTGAGGGCTGAGGACTGAGGACGGAAGCCACAGTGGCATTCCCACGAAGCAACGGAGCTGAAGCTCCTGTTTCTGAGTGAAGGACTGAGGTGAGCGGATTAAGGGCTGCGGCGGGCATTCCGGCCTGACCGCTGTTGCCCAATTGCCTGACCATCATGTCGGCCAGACCGATGCCACGGGTGGACATGCTCTGCGCCAGTTGCTGATCCAGCATTCCGGTAAACATCCGAGTTTGATCGCTGTCCATCATGCTGTCCTGCGGCGTGGCTTCACGCATGCTTTTGAGCATCATGTTCATAAAAACAGCCTCGAATTGCTGCGCCGCCGCCTTGAGCGCCTGATCGGGCGATTGCTTGGCTTGCGCACGCAGCTGTCCGAGCGATTGGGTATCAATGGCCAAACTTGCTGTTGTCTTCAGTGAGTCTATCATTTAGATGATCTCCAACTCCGCATGCAGCGCCCCGGACGACTTCATCGCCTGCAAGATCGCCAGCAAATCCTGCGGCGTCGCGCCTATCGCGTTCAACGCCTTAACCACATCACTCAAGGACACGCCTTTGGGCAATTGCACCAGACCGCCCTTGTCGCTTTGTACATCTATCGTGGTCTTGTCGGTTACCACCGTCTGCCCTTCGGAGCGTGCATTAGGCTGGCTCACCGCACTGTCGGTATTGATAACCACGGTCAGATTACCGTGCGCCACCGCGCACGCATCCAGCGTAACCGCCTGATTCATCACGATCGAACCGGTACGCGCATTGATAATTACTTTAGCCACCCCTTGCGCCGGATTGATCTCCAGATTCTCGACTCTGGAAATAAAGGCGACCAGCCCGTTCCCCTGCGGCACGCGAACCTGTATCGCGCGCCCATCCAATGCCACGGCTATATTGGGAAGTATTTGTCCGTTAATCGCATCGACCACTCGAGAAGCCGTGGTGTATTCATTTCTATTCAGTTCCAGATGGATATATTCCCCCTGCCCCAGCACCGTCGGCACGGCACGCTCCACGGTGGCTCCTGCCGGCACACGCCCGACGCTCAAATGATTGACCTGTACCGAAGCACCGCCCGAAGCCGCACCCACGCCGCCGACCAGCACATTACCCTGCGCCATCGCGTACACCTTGCCATCCGCGCCCTTCAACGGCGTCATCAGCAAAGTTCCGCCGCGCAGACTCTTGGCATTGCCTATCGAGGAAGCCGTAACATCTATCGTTTGACCGGGTTTGGAAAAGGGCGGCAACGTGGCCGTCACCATCACTGCCGCAACATTTTTGAGCTGCAAACTGGTGCCCTGCGGCAGGTTGACGCCCATTTGCGACAGCATGCTGATGATGCTCTGCACGGTAAACGGAGTCTTCGTCGTCTGATCACCGCTGCAGTCCAGTCCGACCACCCGTCCGTAGCCAAGCAACTGGTTATCGCGCACACCCTGTATGCTCGCCATGTCCTTGATGCGATCAGCAGAGGCCGATAACGGCAACAGCACCAGCAACAACACCGAAAAAAATTGTTTCATCACTTAACCCTCTTTAAACAGGACTGAGACCGCAAGGGCCTTCGCCTAAAAATATAGTCGCGCTTTGCGCTCGTTGTTTTGAGCGAAGGAACGAGGACTGAGGATTAAAAAAACCCCACCGCCCCGTCTTTCCCTCAGTCCTTCACTCAGAAACAGGAGCTTCAGCTCCGTTGTTTCGTGGGAATGCCCTTCATTCAGCAGCAGGCACTTTTAGTGCCGTGGTTGCGAGGGAAGGCCCTAGCGGCATTGCGGCATCAGTCCTGCTTCCTAAAACGGCAATACCGACAGGAAGAACCTGCCCAGAAATCCCAGCGTCCTGGCGTCATTCGCCATCTCATTCATCGCACCGGCATTCTTGTATTCGATATGCGCGTCAGCCACCTGAGGAGACTGCACGGTATTCAGATTGGATATATTGATGGGATTGACTACGCCGGAAAAACGTATAAATTCATCGCTCTGATTCAAAGCCACCTGTTTTTCACCGCTCACCAGCAAATTACCGTTATCCAGCACCTCGATCACGGTTACCGCTATCGTACCCGTCATATCCTCACTCGCTGCTCCCGATCCGGTGTTCGATGCCTTATTGCTGCTGCTGCTATCCATGGAGAAGGCTTTCAACAGCAGCTTGGACAGCGGGCCGACGGTCACGTTCGGCGTGGTCGCGGCTATACTGTTCGCGCTGGTGGAACCGCTGCTGCTCTTACGGTTACCGGTGGTTTTTTCCACGATATTGATCGTCAGAATATCACCCACGTTGCGCGCACGTCTGTCCTCGAACAGCGGACGCTCGTTGATCCCCGCATGGTAAATAGCCCCGTCTGCCGGCACAACCACAGCCCGGTTTACTACGGGTTTTGCCGTCATCGGCTGGTGTATGCTGGTCGGCGGCGTGCTGGCGCAGCCTGCCAGCAAAAGAAAAAAGGTCGCAGACACAGCGTGCCAGCTTATTGCCAATTTTCTCTCGTTCTTCACTTTATTACCCCTTAAACTGAACATTACATCTGCGATAATTTTTGCAACATCTGATCCGAGGTCGTGATTGCCTTGGAATTAATCTCGTAGGCGCGTTGCGTCTGTATCATATTCACCATCTCTTCAACCACATTGACATTGGAGGTTTCCACATAATTCTGACTCAACAAACCGCTGCCGTTGGTTCCCGGCACGCTGGTACTGGGCGTACCCGATGAGGCGGTTTCCTGATACAGATTCTCGCCCATGCTTTGCAGGCCGGACGGATTGATGAAACTCGCCACCTGCATACTGCCGACCTGAACGGGAGCGACCACGCCAGGCTGAGTCACCGAAACCACCCCGTCACGCGCGATAGTCACCGAGATGGCATTAGCAGGCAGCGTAATGGCAGGCTGAATGGGAAAACCGCTCGCCGTCACCATCTGTCCCTGACTATCGCGCTGAAACGAGCCATCGCGCGTGTACCCGGTCGAGCCATCCGGCATCAGCACCTGAAAGAATCCGCTTCCCTGTATCGCCACATCCAGCTGGTTGCCGGTTTGTTGCAGATTACCCTGAGTGTGTATCCGTTCAGCGGCTACCGGACGCACCCCGGTGCCGATCTGCAAACCTGACGGAATCTGAGTCTGCTGAGATGACTGCGCACCGGGCTGACGTATAGTCTGATACAGCAAATCCTCGAATACCGCACGTGAACGCTTGAAACCATTGGTACTGACGTTAGCCAGATTATTGGTCACCACATCCATCTGGGTTTGCTGTGCATCCAAACCGGTTTTGGAAATCCATAGAGAACGTATCATTATTAACCTCAGTCGTTAGTCGTTAGTTGTTAGTCGAATTGTCAGCTACGCTGGTTTTGCCTTAACTAAAAACCAGCGACTAGCG
>JAURZN010000011.1 GCA_030653355.1 Gallionella sp.
ACTTCTATGCCCAGCTCCTTGGCCAGCGTCATCACGGATTCGCGCGTGATACCTTCCAGACAGGAGGTCAGATCAGGCGTGTACAGCTTGCCTTTCTTGACGATGAAGATATTTTCACCCGCGCCTTCGGCCACGTAGCCATCGACGTCCAGCAGCAGCGCTTCGTCGTAGTTGTCGTTGGCGACTTCCTGATGCGCCAGAATCGAATTCGCGTAAGTCGTCACCGACTTGGCGCGGCACATGTTCACATTGACATGGTGGCGGGTAAAGCTGGATGTCTTGACGCGTATGCCCTTCTGCATGCCCTCGTCGCCCAGATAGGCGCCCCATGGCCAGGCTGCGATCGCCACATGTGTGGACAGCGTAGTCGCGGCAATACCCATCGCCTCGGAGCCGTAGAAGCAGATCGGACGGATGTAGCAGGATTCCAGATTATTGGCACGCGCCACTTCACGATGCGCCTCGTTGATGGTTTCCTTGTCGTAGGGCATCTTCATCTGGAAAATGTGCGCGGAATTGAACAGGCGGTTGGTGTGGTCTTCCAGGCGGAAAATCGCAGTTCCTTCGGCGGCCTTGTAGGCACGCACGCCTTCAAATACGCCCATGCCATAGTGCAGAGTGTGCGTCAGCACATGGGTAGTAGCATCGCGCCAGGGCACCAGTTTGCCGTCATACCAGATAAAACCGTCGCGATCGGACATGGACATATTCGAATTCCTTTGATGTGTCAGTTGCAAAGTATGGATTCTAGCGTTTATCGGCGGGTTTATGAAGCGCAAGCAGGGTAAATTTATCAACGCATCGCTCATGCAGCTGCAAAAGCGATCTTTCCGCGCTGTACAATCCGGTTCTACCACCCACCCGCAATGCGGCGTCAATCCACCGCACAGGAAAGCATCGAAATGTTTGAAGTAATCGTTTTAGCCATCGCACTGAGCATGGACGCATTTGCCGTTTCCATCGGCCTGGGCTCAAAAGGAAACACCCGTGGACTGGGATTGAAGGCTGGCCTTTTCTTCGGTGTTTTTCAGGCATTGATGCCCTTTCTGGGCTATCTGGGCGGGAAAGGCGTACTGGGCTGGGTCGATAGCTATGCCCGCTGGATAGCTTTCGGATTGCTGGCACTTGTCGGTGCAAAAATGATTTACGAAGGCCTGCAGGAAGGCGTGGAAGAAGACATCACGACGATCACCAATAAGATGATGCTGATACTGGCCGTCGCGACCAGCATAGATGCCATGGCCGCAGGTTTCAGCCTGACCCTGCTGGAAGTCGATGCCTGGCTGGCCTGCCTGATCATAGGCGTGACGACTTTTGCTTTCAGCTGGATCGGGGTGCGCATCGGCGAGAAGAGCGGCACCTGGCTGGAGAGTAAGGCGGAAATATTTGGCGGGGTGGTGCTGATCCTGATCGGGGTCAAGATGCTGGTATTTTGACAAAAGCAAACCTCAGGTGATACCCGCTAAAGCCAGCCCGAACGCCTGAACCGGTAATACAACCCACCGCAAGTCACCGTAATCACCAGCAACGCCAGCGGATAGCCGTATTTCCACCCCAGCTCCGGCATGTGCTGAAAATTCATACCCCAAATACCGACAAAGGCGGTAGCCACGGCGAAGATACCGGCCCAGGCCGCCAGCCGTTTATTGATTTCATTCTGTTCCATGGACACGGCGGACTGGCAGACCATGATGGCCGTGGTTATGGGTTCACGCATACTGTCTATCGTGGCGTTGATGCGTGTCAGATGATCATAGACATCACGGAAATATTCCTGAGTGGTGGCACAGACCGGCGGAACACGTCCGCCGTGCAGTTTTCCGGTCGCTTCCATCAGCGGCATGGCCGCATGTTTGAGTACGGCGAGCTTGCGCTTGAGTCCGTAGAGTTGCGCGATATTATCCAGTGTAGCGCCCTTGTCGAAGAGGTGTTCCTCAATGGATTCCAGTTGCGACTCCAGCTCGTCGATCACCGGAAAATAGCGATCCACCACAGCGTCCATCAGCGCGTAAAGCACGAAGCCCGAACCCAGCCGCAGCAACTGCGGTTCGCGCTCGCAGCGTTCGCGCACCCCGACAAAAGCCTGATTATTACGATTGCGAATAGAAAGGAGGAAATTGACTCCGACAAAGATACTGACCTCGCCCACCTCGGCTGCGGCATCATCCACCAGGTGCATCGCGACAAACAAGGTGTCGCCATATTCCTCGACCTTGGGGCGCTGGTGACCGTGACGCGCATCCTCGATCGCCAGATCATGCAGACCGAATTCCTCCTGCATTTTTTCGAGCTCGTCCTCGGTCGTGTCTCTGAGCGCCACCCAGACGAAACAATCCTTGCGTTCAAGATAATCGCTGATCGCCTCGACAGAAATGTCAGCCAGCTTGATCCCGTCCTGATAGGCGGCGCAATTAATCAGCATGCAAACTCACTGGCGCGCTAAGCACAATATATTTATATATCAATTAGTTATAATAAATATTTCGATTATTTAAGCGCCAGCACATCCTGCATGTCGTACATCCCAGCAGAATGGACAGCGAGGTAGCGGGCGGCGCGCAGCGCGCCCAGCGCGAAGGTGGCGCGACTGCTGGCCTTGTGGGTGATTTCGATGCGTTCGCCTGTGCCTGCATACAACACAGTATGGTCGCCGACGATGTCGCCGCCGCGCACGGTGGCAAAACCGATGGTGGACGGATCGCGCTCACCCGTCACTCCTACACGGCCATACACGGCACATGCCTCCAGATTACGTCCCAGCGTGCGCGCCACCACTTCGCCCATACCCAACGCCGTACCGGAAGGCGAGTCCACCTTGTGACGATGGTGCGCTTCGATGATCTCGATGTCGTAGCCTTCGGACAACACGCGTGAGGCGGTTTCCAGCAACTTGAACACCAGATTTACCCCCACGCTCATATTGGGAGCGAACACGATGCCGATATCCTGCGCGCCCGCGCCTAGCTGCGCCTTTTGCTGCGCGTTGAGCCCGGTCGTGCCTATCACCATATTCACGCCCAGCCTGCGGCAGATTTCCAGATGATGCAGCGTCCCTTCCGGCCGGGTGAAGTCGATCAGCACATCCGCGCCTTGCAAGGCAGCTTCCACCTCGGCACTGATCTTCACGCCGCAGGGTGCGCCGGACAATTCGCCCGCATCGCGTCCCAGCATCGCGCTGCCGCCGTGTTCCAGGGCGGCATGCAGAACCAGATCATCGGCCCGGGCGACGCTTTCCAACAAAATCCTGCCCATGCGTCCGCTGCTACCGGCGATAGCGATTTTAATTTTGCTCATATCTTTATTCCTTCAGGAAAATACCGGTTTCGTGCTATTTGCCCGCTTCAGCCGCTGCGGGCTGAACCGTCAGACCGCTGTCGTCTATGCGCGCCAGATTATCGCCTTCGAAGTACAACGTCAGGCGTTGCTGCTCGACCAGCTTGCCGCGCTGCTCCAGACGGTAGACATAATCCCAGCGATTGGCGTGAAACGCATCACTGATCATCGGCATACCCAGCACATAACGCACTTGGGCGCGTGACATGCCGATTTTCAGCTTGTCGCGCATTTCCGCAGTCACAAAATTTCCCTGGCGGACATCCATTTTGTACGGCGAGGGCAAGGACATTGAAAAGTTGCCGCATGAGGCCAGCATCAGGGAAAGTAAAATTATTTTAAAGCGCATGGTCTATAGTCTCGTAATTTCCAAAAGCCGCTGCATGATACCTCAAGCGGCCATGCCCAGCATCTCCGCCGCATGTTTGCGTGTCGTTTCAGTAATTTTTACCCCGCCCAGCATGCGTGCAATTTCTTCTATACGCTGCTCGTCGCCCAGCACCTCGATACGACTCAGGGTAACGCCGTCTTC
>JAURZN010000015.1 GCA_030653355.1 Gallionella sp.
GGCGATGGTTGCGGTTTATGTGCTGGTGTTCAATCCTAAAAACAAGGATGCGTTCGACTCGCAGAGCGATATGGCTCTGCGAGATGAGGGCGAGTACAACAATTCGGGAGATAAAAAATGAGTGATAATCAAAACTCCGCTGGTGGTGTGCCAACCACGGGGCACGTATGGGATGATGATTTGGGCGATCTTACCAATCAGCCGCCGAGATGGTGGATGCTTGGTCTGACAGCCAGCGCGATTTGGGTGGTGGTTTATTGGTTGATGTATCCGTCCATTCCCTTTGCGACTTCTGGAGATTTCTTCAAGGGTGTCGGCTTACCTGCTACGGGTCAATGGTCTGCGATCAAGGAGCTGGCGGAAGACCAGGCAGTGCTGGATGCGGTGCGTAAGCCGTATGAAGACAAGCTGAAAGACATGACACCGGCAGCGATTCTTGCTGATTCGGAGCTGTCTGAGTATGTGACGCGTTCCGGCAAGGTGCTGTTCAGTGATAACTGTGCGGCGTGCCATGGTCAAAATGGTGTGGGCTCGGAGCAGAAGGGTGCCAAGTTTGCAGTACGTGAACAAGGCCTGATGGCGCCGGTTCTGCTCGACGATGACTGGTTGTATGGCGGCAAGGTTGACGACATTCATACCAGCATCACCGGCGGTCGCCAGGGTATGATGATGGCACATAAGGATATGTTGTCCGATGCTGAGCTCGATACGCTGGCCAATGCAGTTGCTGCGGGCAATCCTGCATCCACTCCGCTGTTCGCGGAAAAGGGATGTACGGCCTGTCACGGCGCTGATGGCAAGGGTGTTGCAGCCATGGGTTCGGCTAACCTGACAGGTAAAATCTGGCGGTTTGACGGTTCCGTGGAAGGCATCAAACAGACCATTAAATTTGGTGTGAACTCCGGTGATGCAGAATCTCGTGATGCAGTTATGCCTAACTTCACTGAAGCAGGTAAATTGTCCGTTGTTGATATGAAGAAACTGGCAGTTTATGTGTATAAGTTTGGTGGTGGTCAGGCTGAAGCCGTGGCTCCGGTAGTGGAGGCGGCTGCCGTTTCGGCAGTTGCTGATGCTGCGCCTGTAGCTGAGTAAATCTCCATTTTCCTGCACGGCTCATAACCGTGCAGGCTTTAGAAAGGAAAATAGACATGGGTCCCGACTTTGTACAATGGGCTTTGATGATTGCCACTGGCCTCGCATTTGCCGTGGTAATCGCTGCTTTGATTTGGCTGTTTAATAATTCCAGAAAAAAGCGCGGCGAAGAGTAATTGCACTCAAATTGAAGAGGGGGGAGGCTCGCCTCCTCCTTTTTCATTTAAGAAGTTTGAAATCAGAAGAATGCGCCGCGTAAATTTTCCGGAACGGTAGAGTTTACGCGGAGCTTTCTTTGTATAATGTCCGACTTAGTCGGATGGAAAATCACAGGGGTGGTGGATGAGCGAACTAGGTAAAAAAACGGAAGTGGGCAGTGTCACGGGCCTGTACAGCGAGCACGTAGAGTGGTCCACCAATCTGGGTGATGCAACCATTCATGCAAAGCGTATGCCGGGACGCTTTCGAACGCTCAAATATATTACCGAGTCCTTCTGGTTGATTTTTTTCTTTGGCGCTTATTTGCGCTGGAATGGTAAGCAGGCATTATTGCTTGATGTAAATAACCGCCAGTTCCATATCTTTAATCTCACTATTCTCCCGCAGGATATCTGGATGGTATCGTTGCTGTTGCTGTTGCTGGCAATGGCTTTGTTTGCGATTACTTCGGTCGCATCGCGCGTGTTCTGCGGTTTCTTCTGCTTTCAAACCGCCTGGGTTGATCTGTTTACCTGGGTAGAAGAGAAAATTGAAGGCAACCCTAACAAGCGTCACAAGCTGGATGCGGCACCCTGGAACGGCGAGAAGATACGCAAGAAGGTGCTCAAGCATGTCATCTGGCTGGCGATTTCCGTCTTTACCGGGATCAGTTTCACGATCTGGTTCGTGGATGCGTTCCAGTACTGGCGTGATTTATTGAGTTTCAACCTGTCCATGCTGGAATGGGTCACGCTGATTTCCTTTACTTTGGGCACGTATTTCTTAGCCGGTTTCCTGCGTGAGCAAACTTGTTTGTGGTTGTGTCCCTATGCCCGTATTCAGGCGGTTATGGCCGACTCGCAGACGATACTTCCCGCTTACGATGTGAGCCGTGGTGAACCACGCGGCAAGTTGCGTCAGGCGGGTAAAGTGGTGGAACAGCAGGGAGATTGCATCGACTGCTTCCAGTGCGTGCAAGTGTGTCCGACCGGAGTGGATATACGCGACGGTCAGCAACTGGGTTGCATTACCTGCGGCGTGTGTCTGGATGCCTGTGATTCTGTGATGGACAAGATCGGTCGCCCTCGTGGACTGATACGTTACGCATCGCTGGATGAACTTGAAGGTCGTCCGGTCAAAAAACTGTATCAGCATCCCCGCACCTGGGTGTATGTTGTCATTCTGTTGCTGGCGCTGGGCGGGATTATTTACGGGCTGAATCATCTCGGGTCACTTACTCTGAGGGTTGCACCGGAACGTCAACCTTTATTCGTGCGCATGAGCGATGGGTCGATCCAGAATAAATATACCTTTAAGGTGCTAAATAAAACCGACCATAATTTGCATGTTAACGTTAAGGCGGATGGTGGTATAAAAGGTCAGGTGCTGGTCGGGATTGAAGAACCGAAGTTGGTCACGCACGGTAAGGCAACTTCATTCACAATATTTGTAAAAGCACCGGACGAAAATATTTTGAAAGAAGTCACCAAGATTGTCTTCCGTGTTGAGAATGTCGAAGATCCAACCATGGCTGCGGAATATACAACCATGTTCAATGCACCCAAGCGTTAATTGGCGATTTAATTCTATTTCAGGAAAATTATGATTTCTCAAAAAAATAAGCAGGGTTGGCGCAATCCGTGGGTTCTGGGATTGCTGGCAATTATACTGTCCGGTGTGCTGATCAACGGCCGCATGCTGTGGAATGTGGTGCATCATCCTATGCGCTTGCTTGACGAAAATTACACTGTTAAGGGTCACAACCAGTACGACGCGAAGTGGATACAGCAGCAGGCGGGGCGCTCTACGCTAGGTTGGCAGGCCAGGCTGCATTCACCGCAACAATTGCAGAATGACAAACTGGCTGCTCCCGATGCCGCGCGATTTATTGTGATGGCTAATCCGGTAGATTTTAAGTTTGAGTTGAATGATCGTGAAGGGCAGCCGATACGCGGTGGCAAGGTGGATATAAACGCACAATGGCCAGGAGACCCCACATTTGACTTTAAAGGCAGTTTGCATGAAGTGGCTGCAGGGCATTATGAAGGCAGCCTGAAGTTTCCGAGGGCTGGCAACTGGGATATTCTCATCAGAGCGGAGCATGACGGGCGGCAGTTTGACATGGAAGAAAAACTCTTTGTCTCCATTCCGAAATAATCAGGGCGATATTTTAAATGCTAGGGAATGAAGCAGGCCACCTCGCAGATGCGGGGTGTTTTCATTGCGGGTTGCCAATCGCTTCAGACGTTGATTACCATAGCCGTCTTGAAGACAAGGAACGAAATTTCTGCTGTTTTGCCTGTCAGTCTGTCTGCGAGGCGATATATGAAGCCGGACTGCAAGGTTTCTACCAGCGTACACCACAAGGGACGCTGCTGGCGCCGCCACCCACCCCGCCCAGAGACATCGAAATGTACGACCTTGATGAAGTGCAGCAAGACTTTGTCAGCAGTCGTGGTGAGAGCAGCGATGCACATCTGCTGGTTGAGGGTATCCATTGTGCTGCCTGCGTATGGCTGATCGAGCGCAGCATGATGCGCATACCCGGCGTGTTGACCGCAAATGTCAATCTGGCCGGCAAGCGTCTGCATCTGCGCTGGGATAACAGCAAAGTCAAACTTTCCACGCTGATACATCGGTTGTCCAAGATCGGTTATGCCGGTGTTCCCTATGATCCTGAGGTGGCTGAAGGATCAATGAAGAAGGCCAACCGCGCCATGCTGTTCCGCTTGTTCTTTGCCGGTTTCGCCATGATGAATCTGACCCTGATTTCCATCGCGTTGTATAGCGGTGCGGGTGACGGAGAATTCCGCAACTTTTTCCACTGGATGGGCTGGGCGCTGGCCACACCCACGCTGCTATACGCCGGTTATCCCTTTTATAAGGGCGCCTGGGGCGGGCTGCGCGTGGCGCGCATGACCATGGATTTGCCGATTGCCATCGGGTTGACAGTCACCTATGTGTACTCCGTCTATGTGACCCTGGTCGGGGCGCGGGCAGGTGAAGTGTATTTTGATACGGTTACCAATCTGATATTCGTCATTCTGATAGGCCGCTATCTGGAAGGCATGTTCCGCCACCAGGCCTTGTCAGCGACTAATCGTTTGATGGATATGCAGCCGCGCGTGGCGACAGTGCTCCGGGACGGAATTGAGAAAATGATTTCCGTTCGTGCAGTGCTGTTGGGTGAGCGTGTGCTGGTCAAACCGGGCAGCAAGATTCCTATGGATGGATTGGTGTGTGAAGGCAGCAGTTCAGTTGACGAGTCGATGCTGAGCGGCGAATCCATGCCAGTCAGAAAATTGCCTGGAGATCGCGTCGCGGCGGGTACCTTGAATGGCAGCGGAGCACTGGTGGTTGAGGTGCAGGCCGCCACCCAGGACTCACTGCTGTCGAAAATCATCCGTCTGGTTGAAGAAGCGCAGTCCTCAAAGGCGCCGATTCAGCGTCTGTCTGACAGTATCGTTCCATGGTTCGTGCTCGCTACCCTGGTGCTGGCGGGCATTACCTTCTATATCTGGTCGGCAAATTTTGAGTTTGCACTGATGGCGGCCACTTCGGTATTGATCATTACCTGTCCCTGTGCGCTGGGCATGGCGACACCGATGTCGATTGCTGTGGCTTCAGGCCTGGGTGCCAAGCATGGCATTCTGGTAAAAAATGGCTTGGTGCTGGAAACACTCTCGAAAGTGACCCATTTCGTGTTTGACAAGACCGGTACCTTGACTGAAGGCAAGATGAATCTTGAGCAGGTGATTGTGGCAGCCGGCCTGAATGAAGAAACATTGCTGGCTTTGGCGGCCGGAGTCGAGCGCTATTCAGAACATAGTGTTGCGCACGCCATCGTGAGAAAGGCAGATGAACGTCAGTTGTCGTATCGCAACAAAGTCGTGCAGCATTTCCATGCGACGGCGGGTGCCGGTGTCGAGGCCGAGGCTGAAGGGAAGCGCATCTTGCTGGGTACGGCAGAATGGCTGCAACGGAACTCAGTTATCCCGCAAACCGAGTTGATGCGCTCGCTGGAGGAACTGGAAGGTCAGGCCAAGACTTGTGTGCATCTGGCCGTGGACGGACAGCATGTTGCCATGCTGGTATTGGCGGACACCTTGCGTGCGGACGCGCAGGGTTTGATCAATACCTTGCGCGCAGCCGGTATCCGCATGACCTTGTTGAGTGGTGATCGTAAGCCGGTCGCGGATGCGATTGCACGTCAATTGGGCGGGATGGAGGTTATTGCAGAGGTGTTGCCCCAGGACAAGGACAGGGTCATTCAACAGCTACAGCAGCAGGGTGAGCGTGTGGCAATGGTGGGTGACGGCGTCAATGACGCACCTGCGCTGATACGCGCCGATGTCGGCATTGCACTGGGGTCGGGCACGGATGTCTCGGTCGAAAGTGCCGATATCGTGCTGATGCAGAATGAGCTGGATAAAGTCCGTCTTGCGACGCAGTTGTCACGACGCACCCTGCTTACCATCAAGCAGAATATCGGACTGTCATTTGTGTACAACAGTATCATGGTGCCTTTGGCGATGATGGGTCATGTGACACCGCTGGTAGCGGCGATCACCATGCCGATCAGTTCGCTGCTGGTGATAGGTAATGCGGCGCGTATTCGTAACTAGTTTAACGAGCAAGCTCGTTCCCCTCCCCCTAACCCTCGCCCGCACGCGGGCGAGGGGACAAACGAAACGCTACGCGAAATTCAAGTTAAGGACAGATAATAATGGATGTAATCTACAGTCTCATCCCCGGTATGACGTTCTTCGGGCTGATGTTTGTCGCCATTCTCATCTGGGCGGTGAAGAAGGGGCAATACGAAGATATGGAAGGCAATGCCAGTCGTATCTTACTGGATGATGACGAGGATGCGATGTTGCTGAGTCAGCCCAAAGCGCAGAAGGAAAAACATCCTTCCGCGCCGGAGCAATAAAGCCTTATTTCAATACTTCGCCGTGCGTCAGCAAGGGCGCTCTTAGCAAGTCAAAGTCCTTGGGTGGAAGATATTGCAGCAAGGGTTTTTCTCCGCCACCCAGCGCAATGTCCAGGCCATGCTGCGGGTAAAGCCAATGGATGACCCCGGTTTCTTTTTCACGCACGCGCAGCGCGGGTTCGCCGAAGCGTTTGGCGAGAATGGACTCTTCCAGGCGTACATTGGGTAAATAGGCCAGGCTGGCAACGGTGGAGGCGCGCACGCGTGCCAGATCATCCGGCGTCAGCGTGATGCGCTTGCCGCTGGGTGTGCTGTTCATGCGCAAGCCGCGCTGAAACATACCCTGCATTTCTTCGGGTGACACGACTATGGTCAGGACGATTTTCGCTTTCAGGCCGTTGAAATTAACTTCATCAAAGAACGCTTCAACCCCCATCGCTGCATCATTGGGCTTGAATAGACTGATCTCAAGTTCGGCCTGATTCTTGAACGCGAGTTCGACTTCGCCGAGTGTGCTTTTACCCAAAGTAACGCCCAATACCCGCGTGGTGTCGGGTGTCGGGTGGGTGATGTTCCATGGCAGGGTATCGGGGGTGCTGACGCTATTGTTAGGCAGCATGAGAAGAATGGAAATCGATACGATGACGAGCGCGATAACGCCCAGAATTATTTTCTTGTCCATGGCAGATTACGCTTTTGCAATAGCAGAATGCAGCGCAAGGGCGGCGGCGGGAATCTTTCCATCCTTGCATTGATGCTCGGCATCGAACTCCATCACTACCAAGACCAGCAGTGCAACCATAAAGGGTAACTGCCCGATACCGACAGCCAGCGCCCAACTGGTAATTTTGCTCATGCCTAATTGCGGGCCACCCATGACCAGCAGGGTGGTTAGTGTGCCTGTTACGAAAAACAGCAGAAAGAATAGCTTGGCGCGCTTTGCAGCCAGTAAATTGTGGCAAAGGACGAATGTGGATGTTTCCCGGGTTCGCGCCCGATTTGCCTTGAAGATCACGTTGCCAAGCAGGATGATTGAGAGGATGGGCATCAGCGTGATAGGAATGAGGGTGGTTTGGATCAGGCTTAAAGATAGTACGAAAACGAAAACATGAACAACGATAAAGTCAAATAACAGCACAGAGTGCAGGATTTTGGCGCGTGAAATTTCGGCTTGGGTGACTTGATGTTCCATCTGGTTGTACTCCGGTATTAAAATCAGGTGGCGAATAATCCACTCAACCGCGTCGACTGTCAAACTAAGCTGACATAACGGGGCTGGCGCATGCGCAAATGTCTATGAGCGGGAGCTGTTGAGACAGGCTTGCAAGCCTGCCAGATTGACGATTTCTATCGTGCGCACTTTGACGCTGATCAGGCCCTGTGCTTGGAAATGAGAAAATGCCCGGCTGACCGTTTCAAGTTTCATTCCTAAATAGCTGCCTATCTCCTGACGCGACATGCGTAACTCGAATTGAGTCGCAGATAATCCGCGTGCGGCAAAACGCTGTGAAAGGTTGAGCAGGAAAGCCGCCAGACGCTCTTCGGCGCGCATCGAACCCAGCAGCAGCATGATGCCCTGGTCGCGTACAATTTCGCGGCTCATGATTTTATGCAAATGGCGCTGTAGTGTCGGTATTTCACGGCTCAACGCCTCCAGCTTGTTGAATGGAAGTTCACATACCACGCTGTCCTCCAGCGCGACGGCCTCGCAAGCGTGAATATCCGTGCTGATGGCATCCAGGCCGATAATTTCCCCTGTCATTTGAAACCCGGTGACTTGTTCACGCCCGTCTTCGTGCAGTATCTGCGTCTTGAAAGAGCCGCTGTGGATAGCGAACAGGGAGCGGAACTTGTCGCCGCTACGATAAAGATAATCGCTGCGGGAAAAGCTGCGCTTCACGGGGCTGAGCTCATCCAGCTTGTATGTTTCAAATTCGCTGAGGTTGATGGGCAGACAAATTTCGGCCAGATTACAACTGGAACAGGCTGATTTGGGCTGATATGTTGGAACGGGTAGTAGCACGTTACTGGCCTGTGGGCTGAGGTAATGGGTGAGGATAACAGCAAGACTGCTTGCCGCATGCCAATTTCAGGAATATGCCATCATTATTGACATATATCAAACCTGTTTCTTATTGAGGGTGGCATTATGCGGCTTCATTCAATCAGCGGCGGAAATCATCATGTTAAATAACAATCAACTGGTCGTGGATTTGGAATTGATACGCAGGCTGGACAAGAACGGGCCGCGCTACACTTCTTATCCGACAGCAGATCGTTTTGTCGAAGCCTTTAATGCCGAGACTTATGCTCAATGGGTGGCAAAGCGGGAAATCGGTGGCATTGCACGCCCCCTATCCTTATATATTCATATCCCGTTCTGCAACACGCTGTGTTTTTACTGCGCGTGCAACAAGGTCATTACCAAGGACAAGAGTAAAGCTGCCGAATATGTGCGCTATCTGACCAAGGAAATGGCGATGCAGGCGAAGTTGCTGGGGCCGGGGCAGGTGGTTGAACAGCTGCATTTTGGCGGCGGTACGCCGACATTTATGAGTGACGACGAAATACGCCAGGTGATGGCTGCGATACGCACCAATTTCAAGCTGGTGGATGACGGTGAGTATTCCATCGAAATCGATCCGCGTAAGGTCAGCGATGAAACCATCGCATTGCTGGGTAGCGAGGGATTTAATCGCATCAGTCTCGGCGTGCAGGACTTTGACGATACCGTGCAACGTGCGGTGAATCGCATACAGAGTGAAGAGGAAACCTTGCGCATCATCTACGCGGCCCGTGCCAACGGTTTCAAGTCGGTCAGCATCGATCTGATATACGGTTTGCCCAAGCAGACTTTGACAGGCTTTGGCGTGACGCTGGATAAAGTTATCGCGGCCAACCCGGATCGCCTGTCCATTTATAATTATGCGCACATGCCGACCATTTTCAAACCGCAGCGGCGCATCAATGAAGAAGATTTGCCCGCTCCGCAAGTCAAGCTGGATATTCTCAGTCTGGCGGTTAGCAAGCTGACGGGCGCAGGCTATGTGTATATCGGTATGGATCACTTCGCCAAGCCGGAAGATGAGCTGGCCGTGGCGCAGCGTCAGGGCAGGCTGCATCGCAATTTCCAAGGCTATTCGACACATTCAGATTGCGATCTGGTCGCGCTCGGCGTGAGCGCCATCGGCAAGATAGGCCCGACATACAGCCAGAACTACCGCGAGCTCCCGGATTATTACGATGCGCTGGATCGTGACCAGTTGCCCATCATGCGCGGCATGGAATTAAACGCGGACGATCTGGTGCGCCGCGCCATCATTCAGGCTTTGATGTGTCACTTCGAGCTTTCCAAGGAATCGCTCAATATCGATTATCTGATTGATTTCGATGATTACTTTTCTGCCGAAATGAGTGAGTTGCACGAATATGAGCGCGAAGGCCTGCTGGAGATTGCGCCACAATGGATAACTGTCACGCCCAAAGGGCGCATGTTGATACGCAATATCTGCATGGTGTTCGATAAATATCTGCGCACTCGCACGGAGCATGCACGTTATTCGAAGGTGATTTAAGGAACGCTACGCGGCTTGGATTGATGTTATGCGCAAGCGAGATTCGCAGGTCTCGCTTGTGAACTGCAATACGCCTGTCTCTCCGTTATAATCGACACCTGCTTTTCTTCACGGGTGTCGTCATGAATAAAATCGTTAAATATGGTTTGTTGGGTGCGGGCGGTATCGTCGGCGTTGCTGTCGCGGGCGCGGCGTATATTGCGGCGACGTTTGATCCGAACGACTACAAAGACCAAATCATCCAGACCGTCAAGGAAAGCAAGCAGCGCAATCTACAGCTTGACGGGGATATTAAATTAACCTTTTTCCCCAGTCTGGGTGCGAATCTGGGCAAGGTATCGCTGTCGGAATACAAGAGTGATCAGTCATTCGCGGCGATTGAAACAGCACGCGTCTCGCTGGCGCTGATACCGTTGCTGAGCAAACAGGTGGTCGTCAACGAGGTGCTGGTGAGCGGTCTGACGGCGACGCTGATCAAGTACAAGGACGGATCGACTAATATCGACGATCTGCTGGGTAAAGACGAAAAGCCGAAGGATAGCAATCAGCCGGTCAAATTCGACATTGCTTCCGTTGTCATCGAAAAAACCAATCTCACTTATCGCGATGAAGGAACGGGTAGCCAATACGCTATCAAGGATTTTAACCTGAAGACCGGGCGTCTTGCCAATGGCGTGCCGGGTAAAATAGACCTGTCGGTTGGCGTGCAAGGGAATCAGCCCAAACTGGATATCATCACACAACTCAAAACCACGCTGACTTTTGATCTGGACAAACAGGACTATCAACTGGCCGATATGGATTTGCAGGTCAGCGGTGCGGCGCTGGATATTGCCAATCTCAAGCTGAAAGCCAGCGGGGACGCGAGTGTAAATCTGGCTGCGCAGGAATATGGCGCAAATAAATTCAAGCTGAATGCAAGCGGCACGAAGGTCAAGGATAGCTTTGATGTAACGCTGGATGCGCCTATTTTGAGTATGACCACGGGCAAGTTTTCCGGCGAGAAACTGACGCTGAATGCCAAACTGGATGGTGCCTTGGGTAATGTGGTTGCGCTGCTTTCTCTGCCTGATCTGGAAGGCAATGCAGAGTCATTCAAAGTCAGCGCGCTGAAACTGGATCTGGATGTGAAGCAGGCAGAACAGGCCTTCAAAGTGGTGTTGAGTTCGCCTGTGTCCGGAAACTTCAAGGCGCAGCAGTTCAAGTTGAGCAATCTCAGCGTGACAGTGAATGCCACGGGTGACAAGTTGCCGAACAAATCGGTCAGCAGCGAAATGAAGGGCAGTATGCAGGCGGATTTGCTCAAGGAAAGCGTGCAGGTCAATCTGGCTGGCGGCTTGTTGCAAAGTCAGATCAAGGCAATGCTCGGCGTAAACGGTTTTGCCAATCCGGCCATCAAGTTTGACGTGGATGTTGATCAGTTCGACGCCGATCTGTATCTGCCGAAGAAAACTGCCGATGCAAAATCCAGTGAGCCTGAACAGCCTCTGGATTTGTCTGCATTGCGCAAGCTGAATCTGGATGGCAGCTTGCGCATCGGGCAGCTGAAAGTGGCGAATATCAAGTCCAGCAAGGTACGTCTGGATGTTAAGGCGCGCAACGGCCAGGTGAATGTCAGTCCCTTGTCCGCCAATTTGTATCAGGGCAGCATGAACGGTAGCCTGAGCGTGAATGCACAGGCTACGCCCGTCATTGCCATCAATCAGAAATTAACCGGCATCAATGTGGCGGCATTGACCAGAGACGCGGCTGACTTTGATACGCTGGAAGGCAAAGGCAATGTCGCACTGAATCTGACCATGCAGGGTAGTACGGTCAGCGCGATGAATAAGGCGATGGATGGCAATATGTCGCTGAATCTGGCCGATGGCGCGATTAAAGGCATCAATATCGCCAGGAAATTGCGTGATGCGCAAGGTATGCTGGGCAAGGCGCAAACGCAATCAGCCAACCAGAATGAGAAGACGGATTTCAGTGAGCTCAAGGCAAGCTTTAAGGTGAACAAGGGCGTGGCGCACAACGATGATTTGTCGCTGAAGTCGCCGTTGTTGCGACTGACGGGTAATGGCGATATTAATGTTGGTCAGGAAAGTATGAATTACCTTGCGAAAGCGACTCTGGCTAAGACGCTGGAGGGGCAGGGTGGTCGCGATAGCGTCGGCGGCATTACCGTGCCGGTACGCGTTAGCGGCCCGTTCAGCGATCTGAAATACACCCTGGATTTTGGCGCGATGGTCAGCGAAGCAGCCAAACAAAAAGTCGAAGCCAAGAAAGAAGAAATCAAGACTAAGGTGCAGGATAAATTGAAAGACAGCCTGAAGGGGTTGTTTAGATAATAGTTTAGTCGTTAGTCGTTAGTCGTTAGTCGTTCACGCAACAACTTGGGCAGAATATCCTTAGTTGTGCGGGGAAGACCTCTGCGGTCTTAGTCGTTAGTTGCGGGTGGCTGGTAGCGCCTCGCACGTTCCATTTTCCGGTCAACCCCCGTTATGCCCAGCTTCGCTTCATCTCTCATCGCCTGGCAACGCGAGCATGGTCGTCACGGCTTGCCCTGGCAGGGGGCAGGGGCTTACCGCGTGTGGCTATCCGAGATCATGTTGCAGCAGACGCAGGTTGCTACGGTCATTCCTTATTACCAGCGTTTCATCGCCTCTTTCCCGACTATCGCGGCGCTTGCCGCCGCCAGCGAGGAACAGGTGCTGGCGCACTGGAGCGGGCTGGGCTATTACGCAAGAGGGCGTAATCTGCATCGCGCCGCGCAAATCGTCGAGAAGCTGCATGGGGGGGAATTCCCGTGTCAATTCGATCAGCTACTCGTATTGCCCGGTATCGGGCGCTCAACCGCCGCTGCGATTTGTGCGCTGGCATTTCAACAGCGCCACGCCATACTGGATGGTAACGTCAAGCGCGTGCTGGCGCGTTACTGTGGCATCAGCGGCTCGCCTGCCGGTAAATCAGTGGAGCAATTGCTCTGGCAACATGCAGAAGCGTTGTTGCCAGAGCGTGACGTGGCCGCTTATACGCAGGCGATGATGGATATGGGCGCAACGCTGTGTACTCGCAGCAGGCCGCAGTGTGTTTCGTGCCCGGTGCAACACGGGTGTGTCGCACATCAAACCGGGCGTGTGGCTGAACTGCCCACGCCGCGTTTGCGCAAGGTCGTGCCTGAGCGGCACGCCACCTTTTTGCTGGCGATGCACGGGCGCAAGATATTGCTGGAAAGGCGCGATTCAACGGGTATATGGGGCGGTCTCTGGTGTATGCCGCAACTTGAAGAAGGCGATGGAACGCTGGCAGATTACGCGCAACGCAGCGGTTGGCAGATAGACGAGCAAGTCGCTCTGCCCGTATTCACCCATGTTTTTACTCACTTCAAACTGCACATCACGCCGCTATTGTTGAATCTTGCCGGCAAACCGCTCAAGCTGCAGCAGTCGGGGAGCCAGTGGCTGGATGTGGATGAGGCTTTGCGTGCGGCGATTCCTGCTCCGGTGAGGCGCTTGCTGGCGGGGATATTGTCTAGTAAGCAATAACGCGCAAAGTTGCTTGCAAATATCTGTGTCGCTGGTGATGCGGAATCTGCGCGATCAGGCGCAGCGCTAAACTGGCCTCTACTCAATGCCTTTGTGCAGCCAGGTTTCGGCAATGCCCAGAGTTTCCTGCAATCCGAGCAATACCAGCACATCGCCAGCCTGCAGTATCATTTCTTCGCTGGGCTGTGCGCCGTGGACATTGTAGCGACGCAATGCTTTTACTTCGACGTTCAAAGTGTCCAGTTCCATCTCGCGCAAGCGTTTCCCCACTGCGATTGAGTCTGCCTTGAGGAGTACATTCAGAAAGCGCGGCTGCATTTCATCGCTGATTTCGAGGCCGTCGTTTGGATTATTGCGCAGATAGCCGTTAAACATCGTGTATCGACTGGCACGGTTTTCCTGAACGTGGGCGACAACGCGGTTAAGCGGGACGCCGGCCAGCAGCAGGGCCTGCGAGGCCAGCATGATGCTGCCTTCCAGGACTTCGGCGACCACTTCGGCCGCACCGGCATTTTTGAGTACGCTCAGGTCGGTGTCGTCATTGGTGCGCACGACTACGGGTAAATCCGGGCGCAGTTCCTTGACGTGTCGCAAGATGGCCAGCGCGGAATGTTTGTCGGTGTAGGTGATCACCAGCACTTTGGCGCGCATCAAGCCCGCTGCCATGAGCACTTCCCGCTTGGCCGCATCGCCATAAACCACGCTCTTTTTGGCGGTGGCCGCCTCGCGTACACGATGTGAATCGAGATCCAGCGCGATAAAACGCAGTTTCTCCTCATCCAGTATGCTCGCCAGCTTTTGTCCGCTACGTCCGTAACCGCACAAGATGACGTGTCCTGTGCTGGACATGCTCTGAATGGCAATCTGATGCATCTGCAGGGCGCGATTAGTCCATTCGGCAGCCGAAAAGCGCCGCGCGATGGCTTCGCCATATTGGATCAAAAAGGGAGCGGCCAGCATGGATAGCAGCATGGCGGCAAGCGTGATTTGCATGGCGGCATCAGAGAGCAGATGAGCCTCGTCGGTTAGCGTCAGCAGCACGAAGCCGAACTCTCCCGCCTGCGCCAGGCCAATGCCGCTGCGCAACGCGACCGCCCAGTCTCCTTCAAAGGCGCGTGCCAGCAGGGTGATTAGCCATGCCTTGAATAAAATCAGCGCGGTAAGCGCCAGCAGTATCCAGCCCAGATTGCTCACCATGCTGCTCAGGCTGAGTTTCATGCCTATGGTGACGAAAAACAGCCCTAACAGCACGTCACGGAAGGGTTTAATGTCCTCTTCCACCTGATACCGGTATTCGGTTTCGGAAATCAGCATGCCGGCCACAAACGCGCCCAATGCCAGGGACAGCCCGGCCAGTTCGGTGAAATAAGCCAGGCCCAGCGTGATGAACAACACGTTTAGCGTGAACAACTCCGATGATTTCTGGCTTGCCACGACGTGAAACCAGCGACGCATGATGTGCTGACCAAATACCAGCAAGATCAACAGCACACCTACCGCCTTGAGCATCGCGTAGCCCAGCGTGGCGGGAAGGTTGTCGGGTTGGGAGGCTAGGGCAGGAATAATAATCAACAACGGAACCACGGCCAGATCCTGAAACAGTAATACCCCCATCATTTGCTGCCCGTAAGGCAAATTGAGCTCGGCGCGTTCGACCAGCATTTTGCTGACTATGGCTGTGGATGACATTGACAGTATGCCACCCAGTGCCAGGCCCGCGCGCCAATCCATGCCGAACAGCCAGGCTACGGCCATGACCAGCAGTATGGTGGCAATTACTTGTGCACCGCCCAGGCCAAACACCGTGCGCTTCATTGCCTTCAGTCGCGGCAGGCTGAATTCCAGACCGATGCTGAACATCAGAAATACCACGCCAAATTCGGCCAGGTGGCGCGTGCTGGCTGAGTCGGGAATCCAGCCAAAGGCATGCGGACCAATCAAAATCCCGACGCTCAGATAGCCCAGCATCACCGGCAAACGCAGGATGCGACAAACCACCACCACCAGTACGGCGGTCGCAAGCAGAATAAGCACGGGCGAAAGTGAGTTGTCCATCTGGTTAAGTGCGCAAAATTACAGCCCCGATAATGCCGTACTAAGGCGCAGTTTGCAAAGTTTTAAATGGCGAATGGAGGCGCTGCCAACTAACGACTAGCGTCTAATCGCTACCTTGCTATAATGCGCCGCATGAATAAATTTATCTCCTCCGCGCCACGCCTGCTTGAATTGGGTCGTCAGGTTCTGGACATCGAAGCCGCGGCTGTGCAGGCTCTTAGCTCACGTCTGGATGATAGTTTTTTGCACGCGCTGGAGGTGATTTTGCGTTGCGAAGGACGTGTTATTGTCAGCGGCATGGGGAAATCAGGGCATATTGCGCGCAAAATTGCAGCGACCATGTCAAGCACCGGCACCCCCGCTTATTTTGTGCACCCGGGGGAAGCCAGTCATGGCGATCTGGGTATGGTCACCAGCGAGGATGTATTTATTGCACTGTCTTATTCGGGCGAGAGCCAGGAACTTTTGACTATCGTGCCTATCATTAAGCGCGAGGGCGCGAAATTGATCAGCATGACGGGCAATCCGGCATCGAGTCTGGCGAAGGTGGCTGATGTGCATCTCAATGCGGCGGTAGACAAAGAAGCGTGCCCTATGGGCCTGGCACCGACGGCCAGTACGACCGCTTCTCTGGCATTGGGTGACGCGCTGGCGGTTGCGTTGCTCGATGCCAAGGGGTTCAGTTCGGAAAACTTTGCCCGTTCTCATCCGGGTGGCAGCCTGGGGCGGCGCCTGCTTACGCTGGTGCGCGACATCATGCGTAGCGGTGCGCGTATGCCCGTGGTGCGCGAAGACGCCATGTTAAGTGCCGCGCTGATGGAAATGTCGCGCAAAGGCGTTGGGATGACGGCGATAGTGGATGAAAATGAAGTCGTGCTGGGCATTTATACCGATGGCGATTTGCGCCGTACGCTGGAAAAAAATCTGGATTTCGCGCGCACTCCGGTGCGTAGTGTGATGTCGGTCAACCCGCGCTGCATTGGGGCTGATAGTCTGGCGGTTGAGGCAGTGCAACTGATGGAAGAATTCAATATCAATCAGATGCTGGTGGTAAATGAACAGCGTCAACTGGTCGGCGCGTTGAATATGCATGATCTGCTGCACGCAAAAATTATTTAAGAACGCACTCCCGCTTGCTACTTTCTAATCACCACTTACGATGAACTGGAGATACCCATGTTTATAAGTCGCGCAAAATTAATTCGCCTGGTCGCTTTTGATGTGGATGGTGTCATGACGGATGGCGGGTTATTTTTGTCTGATTCTGGCGAAGAATTTAAACGCTTCAACTCACTGGATGGGCACGGCATAAAAATGTTGCGCGCCAGCGGAGTAGAGGTTGCCATCATCACCGGTCGCACGTCGCGTTGTGTCGAGATGCGCGCGCAAAATCTGGGTATTGCGCATGTCTATCAAGGTGCGGAGCGCAAGCTCGACGCGATAGTCGATCTGCTCAACAAGCTTGATTTACCCCGTGACGCTGCCGCTTATATGGGTGACGATGTCGTTGACCTTTGCGTGATGCGCCATGTCGGCCTAGCGATCAGCGTGCCGGAGTCGCCGCAACTGGTGCGTGAGCATTCTCATTATGTTACGAAACGCAGTGGCGGGCATGGCGCGGTGCGCGAGGCTTGCGAGCTGATCATGTCTGTGCAGGGCACGCTGGATGCTCAGCTGGCACCCTATCTGGGATGATGGTTGTCCCGAGATTCCGTTATTGGCTACCCCTGTTGCCTCTGCTGGTTCTGCTGGCATTTGTTTACTGGCTGGATAGCCAGGTGCAACAGGAAGGGAGTGTGGCCGTCCAGAATCAGCGCCATGACCCGGATGTCATTATGGGTAATTTTTCTGCTACCAAAATGGATCAGCAGGGCGTGCCGCGCTTTCTTTTGTCGGCGCAGCAGTTAAGGCATTATCCTGATAATGACAGCACGGAGCTTGACTCGCCGCGTTTGACCATGTTGACCGCTGAACGTCCGGCGGTTCACATGGCCGGAAAGCGTGGGCTTATATCCAGTCGTGGCGATGAAGTGGTTTTTCGTGACGATGTTAGCGTGGTGCGTGCTGCGAGTGCTGAGCAGTCGGCATTGACTTTGCGTACTCAATATCTGCGCGTTCTGCCTGATCAGGATTTGGCTAATACGGATCAGGCCGTCACCATCGTCGATGCGCACAATACCGTCCATGCAATCGGTCTGGAAATGGATAATAAGGCGCGTATCCTGAAATTGCTCTCACATGTCAGAAGTGAACATATACCCCATGCAAAATAGACTGCTGTTGTTGATTTTATTGCTGCTCTGTATTCCGGTCAGTTATGCCGAGCGTGCGGATCGCGAGAAGCCCATTAATATTGATGCGGATCAAGTCGTGGTAGACGATGCCAAACAGATCAGCACTTTCGTCGGCAAGGTGGTATTCACTCAGGGAACCATGGTGATACGCGGCGACAAGATAGTCGTGGTACAGGACAAGGAAGGCTTCAAGCTTGGGACGGCTTATGGTCGCACCGCCAGTTTCAGGCAAAAACGCGAAGGCCTTAATGAGTACGTGGAAGGTTATGCCGAACGCATCGAATATGACACGCGCGCCGACACGGTGGATTTTTATGTGCAGGCGAAGGTCAAGCGTTCGCAGGATGAAGTGCGCGGCGCGCACATTACCTATAACTCAAAAACTGAAATTTTCCAGGCGGACAGTAAGTCTGCGGTGCCAGGCGATAATGCGCCCAAGCGAGTGCATGCTGTGTTGCATCCTAAGCCTAAAACAGCGGATGCCACGGAAGTGCAGCCAAATAAAACCGGCGCTCAAATAATACCAGCGGGGCAGGAATGAGCGAATTACGTGCGGTTGCCCTGAAGAAAAATTACGGTTTACGCACCGTGGTGCATGACACGTCATTATCGGTAAATAGCGGTGAGGTGGTGGGTTTGCTGGGGCCTAACGGAGCGGGTAAGACGACCTCATTTTATATGATAGTCGGACTGGTTGCTGCGGATGGCGGTAAAATATTGATTGATAATCAAGATATTACGCATATGCCCATACATCGTCGTGCGCGTCTGGGTTTGGGCTATCTGCCACAGGAAGCCTCTATTTTTCGCCGTATGACCGTAGCGCAAAACATTCAGGCGGTACGGGAGTTGCAGGATTTGTCTGATGAGGGTATTCAGCGCAGGCTCGAAGAATTGCTGAACGATTTGAATATTCAGGCTATCCGGAATAATCCAGCGATCAGTCTGTCCGGTGGCGAGCGTCGCCGGGTAGAAATCGCGCGCGCACTGGCGACTAACCCGCGTTTTATTCTGCTTGATGAGCCCTTTGCGGGTATTGATCCTATTGCCGTGCTGGATATTCAGAAAATTATCCGCTTTCTCAAGGAGCGCAATATCGGCGTGTTGATTACGGATCATAATGTGCGCGAAACATTGGGTATTTGTGATCGCGCCTACATCATTAACGCCGGAGCCGTCATGGCGGAAGGCAAGCCGGATGAAATCATCTACAATGAGGGTGTGAGGAAGGTTTATCTGGGTGAACACTTCAAGCTTTAAGTTGAAGCCAGCCCGGAAATGGTGCTCATCTACGGTGTTGTCGAGGCTCGGAAAATCCGGAATGTTAGGATGAAGCGCAGGGAGTCGCGCAGCGAATGATGAGACATATCAGAAAGATAGGCGCACCCGCGAGGAGTAGCTTGTGCGGTTTATGCAGCTATAGCTGCGACCACTACGCTCAGCAATGAACGAGCACGCAACACCGCGATTCGCCTAATAAATGGATTTATGAAAGCATCTTTACATCTCCGCATGTCCCAGCAACTGACGCTTACGCCTCAGTTGCAGCAGGCAATTCGACTGCTACAACTTTCTACGCATGACATGCAGCAGGAAATTTCGCGCATGCTCGAAGAAAACCCCATGCTGGAATTGGCTGAGGAGACGGGATTCAGTAACTTTACCGGCGAGCCGCAAGGCAGCGTGAGCGCGGAGAATGGCCAACCTGCGGAAACACGCGGTGAGGATGACAACAGTTCCGGTGATGCTTTTGAATGGAATACCAGCGTTGCCGCTTCACGCGGTGATGACGACGAAAACGACGCGTATCCTGAGCAGGCGGCTCAACAGGCCAGTTTGCGAGAGTATTTGCATAGTCAGTTATCGGTGAGTCAGTTGGATAGTAAAGACCGGCAAGTCGTTGGCATGTTGATTGATGCGCTGGACGATAATGGTTATCTGGCGCAGGACCTGGCTGAGTTGGTGGAAATTTTGCCGGAGGAACTGGCGCTCACGCTGGATGATCTGGAAACAGCGCTGGTGCAACTGCAATACCTTGACCGGCCCGGCATAGGCGCACGCAGCCTGGGCGAATGTCTGGCACTGCAACTCAAGGCATTACCTGAAGATACGGCTCAACGCGGTCTGGCGATCAGCCTGGTGAGTGAACATCTCGACCTGGTGGCATCCCATGATTTTGCCAAAATCAAGAAGCTGCTGCGTTGTTCGGACGACAATTTGCGCACAGCACAGCATCTTATCGTCGGATTGAATCCGAAGCCGGGTGACGAATTTGATCGCAGCGTGGCAGATTACGTGATACCCGATGTGATAGTCGAAAAACACAAGAGCAAGTGGCGTGCGCGCCTCAATGTTGAAGCGATGCCCAAACTGCGCGTCAATCAGATGTATGCAAATATTTTGCAGCAACGGGATGATAAATCGGGTACGCCATTGACGGCACAATTGCAGGAAGCGGGCTGGCTGGTCAAGAGCCTGCGGCAACGTTTTGAGACTATTTTGCGCGTAGCTCAAGCGATAGTCGAGCGGCAGGGTGCTTTTCTGGAACATGGTGAAATCGGCATGCGACCTCTGGTTTTGCGTGAAATAGCCGATACCCTTGAGTTGCACGAATCAACCGTTTCACGCGGCACCACGCAAAAATACATGCGTACACCGCGTGGAATTTATGAATTTAAATATTTCTTTGGCAGCGGTTTGGTCACGGAAAGTGGGGGCGTCTGTTCTTCTGCCGCAATACGCGAACTGATTAAACAATTAGTCGGCGGCGAAGATACCTGCAAACCCCTTACGGACGGACGCATGTCAGAAATTCTGGCGCAGCAGGGCATCGTAGTCGCCCGCCGCAC
>JAURZN010000020.1 GCA_030653355.1 Gallionella sp.
GCAGGACTATGCAACGAAATGGATGTGGACTTACAATCACGAGCGCCCGCACATGGCGCTTGGCGGCATCACCCCGAAACAGAAGCAGGCACTATTAAATAACTCTACTTCTGACCCCAACTAAAAATGGGGGGATTACCATTACGCATACATGGCTTTATCTATTTTTTCGTATCCTCTACTATGCACTGCCATCCAACGGGAGATTGCCATGAACAGCATCACTGAAATCCCACCGCGTCTGTCCCGTGTCGTCGAGCGTCTGATAACAGGGGTCGCCACGTCGGATGGCGCGGGGGTGAAGCTGACCCGTGTGCTCACCGGAAAACTACAGCAACGTCTCGACCCCTTCCTGATGCTGGACGCCTTCGGCAGCGACAACCCGGACGACTATATCGCGGGCTTCCCAGATCATCCGCATCGCGGTTTCGAGACGGTGACCTATATGCTTTCCGGACGCATGCGCCATCGCGACAGCGCGGGACATGAAGGTTTGCTGGAAAGCGGCGGCGTACAGTGGATGACCGCCGGGCGCGGGGTGATCCACTCCGAACTGCCCGAACAGCAAGATGGCGTGATGGAAGGCTTCCAGCTCTGGCTGAACCTGCCCGCAGAACGCAAGATGTGCGAACCGTGGTATCGTGACTTTCCCGACGCCGCCCTGCCGGAATATGTCACGGGCGGCGGTGTTACCGTACGGGTCATTGCCGGGAGCAGCAACGGCGTTGCAGGCGCGGTCAGCCGCGAACACACCGAGCCGCTCTATCTGGATGTTCATCTGCCAGCGGGCGCCACGTTCTCGACGGCACTGGCAAAGACGCATAATGCGTTCATCTACGTTTATCGCGGCGCGGTGCAAGTCGGCGACACGCAAGTGGAGGCAGGCCGCATGGGAATATTGAGCAACACCGGCGATGGCGTGACAATGACCACATCGGTAGCCGCACGTCTGATTCTGATCGCGGGTAAACCGCTGAACCAGCCCATCGTGCAACACGGGCCGTTCGTGATGAATACCCAGCAGGAAATACATCAGGCACTGGATGACTTTAACAACGGGCACTTTGCCTAACCACACAGGAGCAACACATGAGCACAACTCTGTTTACCCCGACCCGGCTGGGCGAATTGCAACTAAAAAACCGCATCGTTATGGCGCCGCTGACGCGCTGCCGGGCCACCGGCAATGTGCCCAATCAACTGATGGCCGACTATTACCGGCAGCGTTCCGGCGCGGGACTGCTCATCGCAGAGGGCACTTCACCTTCCGCGAATGGCTTGGGTTATGCGCGCCAGCCCGGCCTGTTCAGCGATGAGCAGGTACAGGGCTGGCGCCTGGTGACCGATGGTGTGCATCAGGCGGGCGGCAGGATATTCGTCCAGTTGCTGCACACCGGGCGCGTCAGCCATGCGGCCAACATGCAGGACGGCACAAAAATACTCGCCCCTTCTGCTCTGGCCGCGCCCGGCGAAATGTGGACGGACAGCAGCGGATTACAGCCCTATCCTATCCCTGCCGAGATGAATGAAACCGATATCGCCAGGACAATTGCCGAGTATGCCGCAGCGGCGAAACACGCCATGGAGGCCGGGTTCGACGGCATTGAGCTGCATGCGGCAAACGGTTATCTGATCGACCAGTTCCTCAATACCGCCACCAATCAGCGCACCGACCGCTGGGGCGGGAGCGTGGAGAACCGCATCCGCTTCGCGGTGGAAGTAGCCAAGGCGGCTGCGGCTGCCATAGGCGCCGGACACATAGGCATGCGTATTTCGCCTTACGGCGTATTCAACGGCACGGTGGCCGATGCCGAAATGGATGCGCTGTATGCAGCCCTGATCGCCGAAATGAATGCGATCGGCCTGGTATACATCCATATCGTCGATCACAGTGCCATGGGCGCACCGGAAGTCAGCCCCGCATTGAAAGCCACGCTGCGCAACACCTTCAAGGGTCAGTACATCCTCTCAGGCGGCTATGATCTGGCGCGCGCCAATGCCGACCTGGATGCACAGCGCGGCGACCTGGTGGCATTCGGGCGTCCGTTCATCTCCAATCCTGATCTGGTGGAAAAATTGCGCAATGGCAGCGCCTTGACTGAACCTGATTTCAATACCTTCTACACGCCGGGTGAAAAAGGCTACACCGACTATTGATATTTCAAATCACCCGCAACCAGACCTGCGGGGGTAATTTACCCCGCAGGTTTTTTCGTCGCATGCTTAAAAAGTCGTAACAGCCCTTATAATATGCACCTTGATTCGACCAGAATAAAACCGTGAACGACACAACACCTGACCATTCCCATCCAGACAAAGCGGTTCTGTTCGCCGACATAAGCGGCAGCACGCGCCTGTATGAGACGCTGGGCGATGCGCGCGCATTCACCACCATCAACAGCTGTCTCGACATTTTGCAGCGCCTGACGACAGCGCATACCGGCCAGACAGTCAAGACCATAGGCGACGAGATTATGGCCGTATTCCCGGATGCTGTTTCGGCCGTGCAAGCCGCCTGCGAAATGCAGCTGGTAATAAGCCACGCCAGGATAGACGGCACGCAGCTATCAATACGCATCGGATTGCACTACGGCCCGGTGATTGAGAGCGCCAGCGATGGCGACGTGTTCGGCGAAACGGTCAACATAGCCGCACGCATGACGGAAATAGCCCAGGCACAGCAAATCATCACGACTGGTGCGACAGTAGCCATGCTGCCGCCCATCATGCGCACCAGCACGCGCAGCTTCGACAATCTGTCTATCAAGGGCAAAACCGATGACATCGAGGTGCATGAAGTCATCTGGCAGGAAAGCGAGGAAATGACCATGATGGTCGGCCGCACCCTCTCGCCCGCCAAAGCCGAGCCCACCCTGCAGTTGATTTATCGCGGCAATAAATTTGTCATGGATGCCGCACACCCCGGCATCACTATCGGGCGAGGCGAACTGGCGGACATCGTGATTCAGGATCGCAGAGCATCACGCATACATGCCAAAATTGAACGGCGACGCGATAAATTCGTTTTTATTGATCTCAGTTCCAATGGCAGCTACGTGACTTTCAGGAAAGAAAACGAGGTCCAGCTACGGCGTGAAGAGCTGGTATTGCGGGAGAGCGGCACCATCAGCCTGGGACACACCTACAAAAAAGATCCCGCTGAAGTCATCGAATTTATATATAAAATCTGATCCGCTGGCGTTATTTAACGCCCCGTAAGCCAAACTATCCACGATTGATGTCATTCCTGCGTCCGGGTCACGGTTTTTCACTCGTTTATTGATTTCCCGGACAATCACTGTCTATTTCACCCGCCGAAAATCACGTTTATCGGGTGGATAATTCAGCATAGTGTGCTATTTTGCACAAAAATATTCGGAGTTTTTACAGATGAATCGTCTTGCCTTATTGCTGACACTGCTGTTCACCCCTCTATTCGCTCACGCCTCGGAGAGCGCTTCACGCCTCGACCTGACCGGAAGCTGGGTCGGCATGACGGCAATCACCCTGTTCTTCATCGCCTATCTGGCGGTCATGGCAGAAGAATTCTCCCATCTGCGCAAATCCAAGCCTGTCATGCTGGCGGCGGGCATTATCTGGGCACTGATTGCCTGGTACTACCAGTCGCATGACATCCCCCATGTGGTCGAAACCGCGTTGCGCCACAACCTGGAAGAATACGCCGAACTGATGCTTTTCCTGATCGTGGCGATGACCTATATCAACGCGATGGATGAACGCAATGTGTTCGGAGCGCTGCGCTCCTGGCTGATACGCAGGGGATACGGCTACCGCGTGCTGTTCTGGGTGACCGGAATACTGGCATTCTTCATTTCAGCCATCGCCGACAACCTGACCACCGCCCTGCTGATGGGCGCTGTGGTCGTGGCAGTGGGTCATGGCAACCAGCGCTTCGTCGTGCTGGGTTGCATCCACGTGGTGGTCGCAGCCAATGCCGGCGGCGCGTTCTCGCCTTTTGGCGACATCACCACGCTGATGGTCTGGCAAAAGAACATCATGGCCAGCAACGGACCTATCGGTTTCTGGACTTTTTTCTACCTGTTCATTCCTGCTCTGGTCAATTACCTGGTACCTGCCGCCATCATGCATTTCTTCGTCCCGAACGGCAAACCCGAGGCTGGCGGAAAACTCATCATGATGAAACGCGGTGCACGCCGCATCATCTCCTTGTTCTTGTGCACCATCGCACTGGCGGTGAGTTTCCACAGCATGCTGTCATTGCCGCCTGTCATAGGCATGCTGACCGGCCTGGGGCTGTTAAAATTCTTCGCCTATTATCTGAGAATAACCACCAGCGGACGCGCGCAGGCGACCGTATCCGAAATCGGCAGTCCGGAGGCATTTGATATCTACCGCGAAGTGGCCCGCAGCGAATGGGATACACTGTTCTTTTTCTACGGCGTAGTGATGTGCGTGGGGGGGCTGGGCTTCATCGGCTATCTGTCCATGGCATCCCAGATCATGTACGGTGAATGGGGTGCGACCAACGCCAACATCGCCGTCGGCTTGATTTCTGCCGTGGTGGACAACATCCCGGTCATGTTCGCCGTGCTCAGCATGCAACCCGACATGTCCATAGGCCAGTGGCTGCTGGTCACCCTGACCGCCGGCGTGGGCGGCTCTCTGTTGTCCGTAGGCTCTGCGGCGGGCGTCGCGCTGATGGGCCAGGCACGCGGCACCTACACCTTTTTCGCCCATCTTAAGTGGACGCCGGTGATCGCACTGGGCTACGCCGCCAGCATCGCCACACATCTGTGGCTCAACCATAGTTTGTTCTGAACAACGGACGGCCTCAACGCCTGCGGTTATTCCGAAGGCAAATCACAGCGAGCCGGGAAAATACTGCGAGAATCAATGATGTCAGGAGCGGAATCAAACCGGCACGATGAATCCGGCAAAAACTGAAATCAATGCGTGATGTTGCCGCCCGGTTGCGCTCGTCGTTAAACTTTTGCTGAGTCTCGAAACCCGTACCTGACAAGTGACAGCTGTCAGGCGGTTAAGACCTTCCCCTGAACGCAATCAGCACAGCCCAGCTACCCAGCAACAGATAGCACAGCAGCGACCACTCAGGGATGCCAAAATTAAGGAAGCTCCAACCCTTTTCCGCACATTCGCCGGAGCCATGCAGCAGCTCTTTCAATACCCTGGCCATCGGCATGGTTTCCAGCATGTAGTCGAGGCCGGGGCCGCAGGCGGGAACCTGGTCCTTGGGGAGGTTTTGTATCCAGATATGGCGCGCGGCAACCGCAACCCCAGACAATGACAGCAATCCAATCAATGCGGCGTAAAGGCGTTGCCCGATGCGCCCGGGTCCGTGCGTCGCGGCGAGCAGAAACAGCACCAGAATGGCGATAAAAATCACGCGCTGGACCATGCACAGCGGGCAAGGATCCAGATGTTTGACGTACTGCAAATACAGCCCGAAACCCATCAAACTGCTGGCAAACAGAAAACCCGCCAGATACAACCAATTGTTGGTGATACGCCGCTTCAGCATGTCAGTCAGCCTCGTCTATCCATGTCGCCTGTATCGCCTCCAGCACTTTTTCGCCGCCATGACCATGATCGTCATCGAACCCGTCGAGATCGACCACCCGGTTATGCAGATCGACGAAACGCACAGTACGCGGGTCAATGTCGGGGAATTTTTCAGCCAGTGCAATGGCGATGTCGCGCACGTCTATCCATTTCATCTCAGCCCTCCTTGACCATATTGATGGTGTACTTGGGTATTTCAACGACCAGATCGCTATCCGCCACCACGGCCTGACAGGACAGACGCGAGTTCGGTTCCAGCCCCCAGGCTTTATCGAGCAGATCATCTTCGAGTTCTTCCGCCGGGACCAGCGAATTGAGTCCTTCGCGGACAATCACATGGCAGGTGGTGCAGGCGCAGGATTTTTCACAGGCATGTTCAATTTCGATGCCGTTTTGCAACAAGGCATCACAAATTGAAATGCCGCTATTCGCATTGAACAAAGCACCTCTGGGACACAGTTCTTCATGCGGTAATACGATAATTTGCGGCATTACTTGACCTCCAGATCAGAAATATTCTTGCCCGACAGCGCCAGTGAGACACTCTTGTCCATGCGCGCCTGCGCAAAACTGACGGTGGTTTCATTCAGCGCTGAAATAGCACGATTTAGTTCGCGTTGATCGGTGAGCGGCAAGACATCGCGCAACACCTTCATCTGCGTCTCGATGCGCGCACGCTGCCCTGCCTCCAGCAGCATGCCATCCTGTTCCAGCGCATGTCCAACCGCTTCGAGCAATTGATTGGCTTCAACCTGGTGCTCACGCAAGGCACGCGCCTGCATGTCATCCTGGGCATATTGCGTGGAATCCTGCAACATGCGGGTAATCTCGGCATCGGACAATCCGTAGGATGGCTTGACGACGATTGCCGCTTCGACCCCGCTACCCATCTCGCGCGCCGCCACATTCAACAACCCGTCCGCATCCACCTGGAAGGTGACGCGTATGCGCGCGGCCCCGGCCACCATCGCGGGAATGCCGCGCAGCTCGAACTTGGCCAGCGAACGGCAATCACTCGCCATTTCCCGTTCGCCCTGCAGCACATGCAGGCTCATCGCGGTCTGGCCATCTTTATAAGTGGTGAATTCCTGTGCCCGTGCCGTAGGGATGGTGCTGTTACGCGGGATTATTTTCTCCACCAGCCCACCCATGGTTTCTAGCCCCAGTGACAGCGGAATCACGTCGAGCAACAGCCATTCATCGCTGCTGCGGTTGCCCGCCAGCAGATTGGCCTGTATCGCCGCCCCCAACGCCACGACTTTATCGGGGTCTAGATTGGTCAGCGGTGTTTGCCCGAAAAATTCGCCCACCGCATGCTGAACCTGCGGCATGCGTGTCGCCCCGCCGACCATCACCACGCCCTTGACGTCAGTCACACTGAGCTTGGCATCGCGCAACGCGCGACGCAGAGGTTGCAGGGTACGTTGGATCAGATTATTCGACAGCGACTCAAATTCATCCTGAGTCAGCACCTAGTCTATCACCTCGCCGCTAGATAACACCGCCGTAATGCGCGCCTCCTCGTGCTCGGTGAGCTGTTCCTTGGCGGCACGGGCAAGCGTCAACAGCAAACGGGTGTCTTGCGGGCTGAGCGCGGAAAGCTGATTTTTTTCCAGCAGCCAGCAATGAATACGCTGATCAAAATCATCACCGCCCAGCGCCGAGTCACCATTCGCCGACAGCACCTCAAACACGCCGCGCGACAGACGCAAAACGGAAATATCGAATGTGCCACCGCCCAGGTCGTAAACGGCATACACACCTTCGGAGGCGTTATCCAGACCGTAAGCAATCGCCGCCGCCGTCGGTTCATTAAGCAGACGCAACACGTTCAATCCGGCAAGTTTTGCCGCATCCTTGGTGGCCTGGCGCTGTGCATCGTCAAAGTAGGCCGGCACGGTAATCACCGCACCCACCAGATCACCACCGAGGGCGGCTTCAGCGCGCGCGCGCAGCACCTTGAGTATCTCTGCGGATACTTCAACCGGACTCTTGGCCCCGGCCACGGTGCGCAGTTGCACCATGCCACCCTGCCCGGCCGCCCCGGAAGCCGGAATTTCCACAAAACGATACGGCAAGCGGCTGGTGTCGCCTATGTCTGCCAGACCACGCCCCATGAATCGCTTCGCCGAAACAATAGTATTGACCGGGTCATCGCTCTGCGCGGCCTGAGCCGATTCGCCTACCGCCACGCGCCCATCAACTGCGTAACGCACCACCGAAGGCAGCATCGCACGACCATGTTCATCATTAAGCACCACACTGATGCCATTGCGCACCGTCGCTACCAGAGAATTGGTCGTGCCCAGATCGATACCCACCGCCAGCCTGTGCTGGTGCGGTGCAGTGCTTAAACCGGGTTCTGAAATTTGTAGTAAAGCCATTTTTCGAGTCGTTAGACGCTAGACACTGGTCGCTAGTTAGCGTTGTCCGCGATGTGCGGTTTAACTAATAACTAACGACTAACGACTAGCGACTGCCTTTAGCTATCTAGTTCGTCGTAAGCGGAATCTATCTCTTCCGCAAGCTTTTCCATGAAACGCAGTTTGCGTACCAGCCCGGCTGCAGCTGCGTAGTCATGTTCGCCGTCAATTCTAATGGCAAGCATGGCTTCAAGTTTACCGGTTTCATCCTTCATGCGCGCTTCCAGCTGTCCGAGTGCCTCAGCATCGCGTGCCTGCTGCGCATCGGCCACCGCTTCGCGCCATTCCATCTGCGCCATCAAAAAATCCAGCGGCATGGCCGTATTGGTTTCTTCCTGAGTATCCACGCCCTTCAGCGATAACAAGTAGCGCGCTCTGCGTATCGGGCTGCGCAAAGTCTGATACGCCTCATTCACCAGCGTGGAGCGCTGCATCGCGATGCGTTGTTCGGTATCGGGCAAATGAGCCGATTTGTCGGGATGAACCTGCGCCTGCAAGGCGCGAAATGCAAGTTCGAGCTGCGCATTGTCCAGTTGAAAGGACTGCAGAAGCCCGAACAGTTGGAAATGATTTTTGGGTGTATCGAAGCCTTGCGTCAAACCTGAAAACTCTCGCCGCAACCGCACGCATCTTTCACGTTGGGGTTATTAAACTGAAAGCCTTCATTCAGTCCTTCGCGCGCGTAATCCAGTTGCATGCCTTCGATATAGGGCAGGCTCTTGGGATCAACCAGCACTGTCACGTCGTGACTGACGAATTGCAAATCATCGCTTTCCGCCACATCGGCAAACTCCAGCTTATACGCCATGCCGGAACAACCACTGGTACGCACCCCGATGCGCAGACCTATGCCCTTACCACGCTTGGCGATGAAATTTTGCACATGCTTTGCCGCTGCTTCGCTCAGTGTAACGCCCATGATCTTTTCTCCCTGCTGTTTAGCAACTGCCTGTACAGGCCGATGTTTCCACACTTTCACCGTGTTTGGACTTGTAGTCCGCCACAGCCGCCTTGATGGCATCTTCCGCCAGAATCGAGCAATGGATTTTAACAGGCGGCAAGGCCAGCTCTTCGGCAATCTGAGTATTCTTGATCTGCAAGGCCTGATCTACCGTCTTGCCCTTGACCCATTCCGTTACCAGTGAACTGGATGCAATTGCCGAGCCGCAACCATAGGTCTTGAATTTGGCATCTTCAATAATGCCGTCCTTGCCGACCTTGATCTGCAATTTCATCACGTCGCCGCATGCGGGCGCACCCACCATGCCCGTACCCAGACCTTCATCGTCCTTGGCGAAGGAACCCACGTTGCGTGGATTTTCGTAATGATCCAATAATTTTTCGCTGTATGCCATTTTGATGCTCCTTTCAGGAGCAGTCGTTAGTCGTTAGTCGTTAGCTGCCAGTTAAAACGTTCTAACTAACAACTAGCGTCTAGCGTCTAAAAACTGCTTTTTAATGTGCTGCCCACTGCACGGTGTTCAGATCGATGCCATCCTTGTACATTTCCCATAGCGGCGACAATTCGCGCAGCTTGTCGATCTTGCTCTTCATTAAGGCAATCACGTAATCGACTTCTTCTACAGTGGTGAAGCGGCCTAATGAGAAACGTATCGAGCTGTGCGCCAATTCGTCGCTGCGCCCTAGCGCGCGCAACACATATGAGGGTTCAAGGCTGGCCGAAGTACAGGCGGAGCCGCTGGAAACAGCCACGTCCTTGATCGCCATAATCAGCGATTCGCCTTCGACAAAGTTGAAACTCAGATTGACGTTATGCGGCACACGCTGCTCCATGTCGCCGTTGACATGCACCTCTTCCATATCCATCAAACCCGCCATCAAACGATCGCGCAACATTCTCACGCGCTCGTTTTCCTCTGCCATTTCCTGCTGTGCAATGCGGAATGCCTCGCCCATGCCGACGATCTGATGGGTCGCCAGGGTGCCGGAACGCATGCCGCGCTCATGACCGCCGCCGTGCATCTGCGCTTCCAGCCTGACTCGCGGTTTGCGCTGTACATACAACGCGCCTATTCCTTTCGGGCCATAAGTCTTGTGCGCGGAGAAGGACATCAAATCAACCTTCAGTTTTTGCAGGTCTATCGCTACCTTGCCGGTCGCCTGTGCCGCATCCACATGAAACAGGATACCCTTCTCACGACAGATTTCGCCTATGGCTGCGATGTCCTGTATCACGCCAATTTCGTTGTTGACCAGCATGATGGACACCAGAATCGTATCGGGACGCAATGCGGCTTTAAATTTTTCAATGTCCAGCAAACCGCTGGTTTCAGGATCAAGATAAGTAGCGCTAAATCCCTGTCGTTCCATTTCGCGCACGGTATCGATCACCGCCTTATGTTCAATGCGCATCGTGACGATATGCTTGCCCTTGCCCTGATAAAAATTAGCCGCGCCCTTGATAGCCAGATTGTTCGATTCAGTGGCACCTGAAGTCCAGACGATTTCCTTGGGGTCAGCATTGACCAGCGCCGCGACCTGCTCACGCGCCAACTCCACTGCGGCATCGGCTTCCCAGCCGAACGCATGTGAACGGCTGGCCGGATTGCCGAACTTCTCAGTCAGATAAGGAATCATTTTATCGGCCACACGCGGGTCAACCGGCGTAGTGGCTGAATAATCCATATAAATAGGTAGCTTCATTTTGATATCAACTTTCTCTATGCTAAGGGCAGGCGACGAATCGCAACCCGTTACCTGACTATCTGCTTATTCACTGTAATCGCCGACAATCCCGGACTCAGTTTGGTCTGCCCATCCACCAGTTGTTGCAGATTAACCGATGCCAGATAGTCATTGATTTTTTCATTCAGACCCATCCATAAATCGTGCGTGGCACATGGCCTGCCACCTTGGCAATTACCCTGTTCCGCGCAATGCGTCGCATCCAGCGGCTCATCAACGGCCAGTACGATCTCGGCAATATTGATTTTGGTGGCTATTCTGGCCAGATAATATCCACCACCCGGCCCACGCACACTTTCCACCAGATTATTGCGACGCAACTTGCCAAACAGCTGCTCCAGATAGGAAAGCGAAATTTTCTGCCGCTCACTGATCGAAGCGAGTGTCACGGGTCCGCGGCCACCCTGCATCGCCAAATCAACCATTGCCGTCACAGCAAAACGCCCCTTGGTGGTCAATCGCATATTATCCCCAGCCTCATAAAAACATCATTAACAACTGCGTCCAACGCCTGCCGGACATCACGGGAACGGATAATATAATACCCGAATGTTTTAATCAACTATCTTGTTCAGGTGATTGGGATCGAATTTATCAGCCGTGGCACGCTCCTCCTCAACGGGCACGCCCATCTTTTCGAGTTGCTGCAGAATAAAATCAATGCGCTGATCCACGGTCACGCTATGCCCCAGCAAGCCGTGTATCGCCTTGGACAGAGGATCATTCTGGTCGTTGCCTATACCATAGGCATCAAAGCTGCTTGTCTTCTTCCGCTCTTCGTCCAGAATTCGCGCCGGAATTCCTGCCGCTGTCGCACCGACCGGCACATCCTTCACCACCACCGCGTTTGAACCAATCTTTGCACCCGCCCCCACCGTAATCGGTCCGAGTATCTTCGCGCCCGCCCCCACCACCACACCATTGCCCAGCGTGGGGTGGCGTTTGCCATGCCGCCACGAGGTACCGCCCAGCGTGACGCCGTGATACAAAGTTACGTCATCGCCGATTTCTGCCGTTTCGCCTATCACCACCCCCATACCGTGGTCGATGAAAAAACGCCGCCCTATGGTCGCACCGGGATGAATCTCGATGCCGGTCAGCGCGCGGGTCAGGTACGACAGAAAACGCGCCAGCCATTTCAGTTTGGCGTGCCACAAGGTATTGGTCAGACGGTGCATCAGACGCGCATGCAAGCCCGGATAGCAAGTCAACACCTCGAAAGTGCTGCGCGCAGCCGGATCGCGGTCGAACACGCTGGCAATATCTTCTTTAAGATTCCTAAACATCTTCTTCCCGCTGGTAACGCGTTTTGAGACGCGCATTGTACTCGGTTGTCACACTCAAGATGCCGCGCAAGATGTTGATCTCGTCCGCCTCCAGCCGCGCCCGCGCATACAGACGGCGCAAGCGTTGCATCATGCGTGCGGGGTTCTGCGTGGTGAAAAAACCAATCTCCATCAGCGTCTTTTCCAGGTGTGCCAGAAACCCCTCCACCTGCTCATGCGCGGCAGCCTGGGTAGGCTGCGTGACCGGACTGGCGCTTTGCGAGGCCACCATCATTTCATAAGCGATAACCTGCACGGCAGCGGCCAGATTGAGCGAAGAAAAATCAGGATCGGCGGGAATATTCACCAGTAACTGTGCGCGACTCACTTCTTCATTGGTCAGCCCGGACATTTCCGTGCCGAACAGCAATGCCACAGGCTGCGTGAGTGCCTGCTGCAACACACGCGGCATCGCTTCGCGCGGCATCATCACCTGATTGGAAATATCGCGCAGCCGCGCCGTCATGCCCACGGTGAGCGCCACGCCTTGCAGCGCTTCGTCGATAGAGCCGCACACCACCGCGTTTTGCAGGATATCGTCCGCCCCCGCCGCCATTGCGCTAGCCTGCGGATCGGGGAAATGACGCGGATTGATCAGACAGAGATGGCGCAGCCCCATCGTCTTCATCGCACGCGCTGCCGCGCCGATATTGCCCGGATGGCTGGTGTGGCTAAGCACCACTCTGACGTTAGTTAAATGATTTTGTTTATACAAAGTCTGTTTCCAACTAAAATGTGCGCTGAATTCTCACAGCTCATTAAAAAGGTCGTATTTATGCAACCCATACTGCATCCCATGCTCAACATCGCGGTGAAAGCCGCACGTCGCGCCGGCAATCTGATTTATCGCAGCACCGACAAGATAGACCACCTCACGATCACCAAAAAATCCCATGCAGATTTTGTCAGTGAAGTGGACAGAGCCGCCGAGCAAACCATCATCCAGACCCTGCTGGAAGCCTATCCCGACCACGCGATTCTAGCAGAAGAGAGCGGCGTTCACGGCAAGTCCGACTTCGTCTGGATCATAGACCCGCTGGATGGCACGACCAATTTTTTGCATGGTTTCCCGCAATTTGCAGTATCTATTGCCTTGCAGCACAAGGGCATTATCACTCAGGCCGTGATCTACGATCCGACCAAGAATGAACTGTTTACCGCCACGCGCGGCCGCGGCGCCTTCCTCAACGACAAGCGCCTGCGCGTTAGCAAGCGCATCCACATGGAAGACGCATTGATAGGCACCGGCTTCCCCTATACCAACTTCGAGCACATGGACGCCTACATCGGAATCTTCAAGGATCTGATGCAGAAAACATCCGGTTTGCGCCGCCCCGGCTCCGCAGCTCTGGATCTGGCCTGGATGGCAGCCGGTCGTTATGACGGCTTCTTCGAAACCGGTCTGAAACCCTGGGATATTGCCGCCGGCACGCTGCTGATCACCGAAGCGGGCGGCATGGTCAGCGACCTGTCCGGGGGCGATACTTTCCTCAAATCCGGACATGTCTGCGCGGGCAACCCGAACATTCATCCCTTGCTGCTGCAAGTCATCGCGCCCCATCTGACGCCCGAACTGAAAGGCTAGACCATACACCCGCTTTAACGCCGACATGGACACCCTGCTCACGCTGACCATTGCCACTATCGTCATCGTGCTGGTGTTCGAGTACACCAACGGTTTTCACGATGCCGCAAACATCATTGCGACGGTCATTGCCTCCCGTGCCATGACCCCGGTGCAGGCGGTTCTGCTGGTCGCCTTCTTCGACTTTCTGGGGCCGGTGCTCGGCGGCACGGCAGTGGCCAACACCATAGGCAAATTTATCACGCTGGATGATCTGGATCGCACCCTGGCATTAACCATCGTGTTATGTGGACTGGTCGGTGCTATCGCATGGAATCTGCTGACCTGGTGGCGCGGCATCCCTTCTTCCTCTTCCCATGCACTGGTCGGCGGTCTGGTCGGCGTGGTCATGGTCTCGGCGGGAAGCGATCATGTGGCATGGGGATACGACGAACTACTGCGCGGCGAGCTTAGCGGCGTGAGCAAGATGGTTATCGCGCTGATCCTGTCGCCCATCATCGGCTTCTGGTTCGGCTACGCGCTGCACAAAACCATGATGTTGCTACTGCGCGGCGCCCATCCTTCGATCAACCGCGACCTGCGCCGCCTGCAATTCGTCACCTCGGCCGGACTGGCTTTCTCGCACGGCGCCAATGATGCGCAGAAAAGCATGGGCATACTGACACTGGTATTACTGCTGGGCGGCTTCATTCCCACTTTCGAAGTGCCGTTCTGGGTGATGCTGGCCTGTTCGCTCACCATTACTGCGGGCATACTCTCCGGCGGCTGGCAGATCGTGCGCACCCTGGGCTTTTCCATCTACAAGATACGCCCGCTGCACGCACTGGACTCGCAACTGACCGCAGCCAGCGTGATTTTCGCCTCTTCCCTGTTCGGCGCTCCGGTCTCAACCACCCATGTAGTCGCCTCCTCCATCATGGGCATAGGCGCATCCGAACGTCCGAAAGCGGTACGCTGGGGAAAAGCGGGCGAGATCGTCATCACCTGGCTGATTACCATACCCGGTGCGGCGGCGATGTCCATTAGCTGCTATCTTATCGTCCACGCCTACGCATGAGGATGAACTTCACATGACCGCTGCCTCCAAAACCATGCTAGCCATCATTCTGGATCGGGTATTCCCGAAGATGCCGGATTTTTTCCACATGCTGACCGAGCAGAATATCCATGTCGCACACACCGTCAACCTGCTGGTCGATTACATGGAAAAAGGCGACCCGGCGGTCGCCGAGGCACTCAAACGCAACGTGCATGAGGCCGACCTGATTAAAGTGCGCAATCTGCATGAACTCAACGAGGCGTTTTCCACGCCGATAGACCGCGAAGATATCGATCGCGCCATCACGAGCCTGGACGACATCGTGATGTACTGCAAGACCACCGTCCACGAAATGGACGTACTGGGCGTGGCTCCGGACAGCTTCATGCGCGACATCTCGCGGCATATCAAGGAAGGCGTGGATGCGCTGGCCAACGGCTTTGCCAAGCTGGGCAGCACCCCCGCCACGGCCGCGCTGGACGCCGATGCGGCGCGCAAGGCGGAACGCCATGCAGAGAAACTGTACCGTGTCGCCCTGCCTACCCTGTTTGAGGGAACAGACTACATCAACATGTTCAAACGCCGGGAAATCTACCGCCACCTGACCAATGCCGCCGAACACATGGCGCAATGCGCCAATACGCTGCACGATATCGTGGTCAAGATCAGCTAAACACCTATCACATACCCTCACAACCATGATCCAGGAAGACAAATCACAAGCCGCCGAAAAGCACACACCGATGATGCAGCAGTTTCTGCGCATCAAGGCGGAGCACCCCGATGGCTTGCTGTTTTACCGTATGGGCGATTTTTACGAACTGTTCTTCGACGATGCGGTTCGTGCGGCAAAGCTGCTCGACATCACGCTGACGCAACGCGGCAGCTCGAACGGCCAGCCGATCAAGATGGCTGGAGTGCCGTACCACGCTGCCGAGCAATATCTGGCCAGATTGGTCAAGCTGGGCGAGTCAGTGGCGATCTGCGAACAGATAGGCGACCCGGCCACCAGCAAGGGCCCGGTAGAGCGCAAAGTGATGCGCATCGTTACGCCGGGCACACTCACCGATTCCGCCCTGCTGGAGGAAAAACGCGACAGCCTGCTGCTGGCCTTGCATCAGCGCCACGGCAAACTGGGGCTGGCCTGGCTGAATCTGGCCTCGGGACAATTTTTTGTTTCTGAAACGTCAGCTGATAATCTCAGCGCCGAACTGGAACGCCTGCAACCCTCGGAAATCCTGCACGCCGAAAATGCGGGCCTGCAAAGCCACCACCCTGTCGCCTGCAGGCAGCTCCCCGCCTGGCATTTCGAACTGGATACGGCGCGGCGCGCGCTATGCCAGCAATTTTCCACGCTGGATCTGGCCGGATTCGGCTGCGACAATTTCAGCATCGGACTGGAGGCGGCGTGCGCGCTGCTGGGCTACGCCAGACTGACACAAGGCCAGGCCATCAGCCATATCCGCAGCCTGCAGGTGTACAGCGCGGATCATTTTGTACGCATGGATGCCGCAACCCGACGCAATCTGGAAATCACCCAGACATTGCGAGGCGAACCGGCCCCCACCCTGCTGTCACTGCTCGACACCTGCGCAAGCAACATGGGCAGCCGGCTTCTGTCCCACTGGCTGCACCACCCGCTGCGCGACCGTGCGATTTTGCGCGCGCGCCTCAATGCAGTCGGCACACTGAATGCGCTATTTCAAGAGGTGCATCAGCAATTGCGCCCCTGCGTGGACGTGGAGCGCATCACCGCGCGCATCGCGTTGCGCAGTGCGCGACCGCGCGACTTGTCCGGCCTGCGCGACACGCTGCTCACCTTGCCGCAACTGCATGCCACCCTCGGCAACTGCGATGCGCCGCTGTTGAAGACGCTGACCGATGCGCTGCAAGCTGATGCGCATCTCACCGCCATTCTGGTTGACAGTCTGCGTGCCGAGCCGTCCTCCGTGTTGCGTGAAGGCGGCGTGATCGCAGACGGTTTTGATGCAGACCTGGACGAGCTGCGCGGCATACAGACCCACTGCGGTGATTTCCTGCTGGCACTGGAAACGCGAGAGCGGGCGCGCACCGGCATTTCTACTTTAAAGGTGGAATACAACCGCGTGCATGGCTTCTACATAGAAGTAACCCTCGCGCAAAGTGTCAATGTACCGGACGACTATCGTCGTCGCCAGACACTGAAGAACGCCGAACGCTACATCACGCCTGAGCTGAAGACTTTTGAGGACAAGGCGCTGTCCGCCAATGACCGCGCGCTGGCGCGCGAAAAAATGCTTTACGAACAACTGCTGGATCGACTCTCGCCGTTCGTGCCGCAACTACAGCGCATCGCCGCCGCCATTGCCGAACTGGATGTGCTCGCCACCTTCAGCGAACGCGCCGCCACGCTGTACTTCAGCGCGCCGCAATTTACAGACGACGCGCAGATCAGCATCAGCCAGGGTCGCCATCCGGTGGTGGAAGCCCAGGTAGAGCGATTCACAGCGAACGACACCGAGCTTGCCGACAATCGCCGCATGTTGCTAGTCACAGGCCCGAACATGGGCGGTAAATCCACCTACATGCGTCAGGTCGCCATCATCGCGCTGCTGGCCCATGTCGGCTGTTTCGTCCCGGCGCAACAGGCGATTCTGGGCGAAATCGATCAGATTTTCACGCGCATCGGTTCTTCGGACGATCTGGCCAGCGGACGCTCCACTTTCATGGTCGAGATGACCGAGGCCGCCAACATCCTGCACAACGCCAGCGAAAAAAGTCTGGTGCTGGTGGACGAAATCGGCAGAGGTACTTCCACCTTTGACGGACTGGCGCTGGCCTATGCCATCGCCTGCCACCTGCTGGAAAAAAACCGCAGCTACACGCTGTTCGCCACCCACTAGTTCGAACTGACGCGCCTGGCCGAAGAATTTGCCCAGCTCGCCAACGAGCACCTGTCTGCCATCGAACACCAGCACAGCATCGTTTTCCTGCACGCGGTGAACGAAGGCGCGGCCAGCCAGAGCTATGGCCTGCAAGTCGCCGCCCTGGCCGGCGTCCCGGCGCAAGTCATCCGCACCGCGAAAAAACAATTGCGCGCCCTGGAACGAAACAGCGCCGCACAAAGCCCGCAAGGCGATTTATTCGACCACAGGGCAGCCGAACCGGAGGAACTCGAAGAACATCCGCTGCTTGCAGCCTTGCGCGAAATCCAGCCGGATGAACTGAGCCCGAAGGATGCGCTGGAGCACTTGTATCGCTTGAAGAAACTGGTGTGATCTCTCCCGATACGCTGCTGGCGCCATCGAGGCAGCAGGGGCAAGCAGAAAGGTACAGGGATCCATGTAAAAATCATCGCAACTGAGTGTGCCCTGGATTTTGTATGCAACCGGACAATTATTACACCGGCAATGATAGGCATAAGTTGCGCTGAGGTGATGCCAGGGTGTGATAACGTGAAAAATGTTAAAATGCTGCCCATGCTTTTTAAGACACTAACTTATTGATTTAAAGGAATATAGATGTGAGCTTACTTCTTGCAGGCCTTACCATTCTAGTGGTCGGCGATAGTCACCTGGCTTACGGGGAACATAAGGAATATTTAATCACCACATTGCATGATGAACTAATGCAGCATGGTGCCCAAGTTTACTCTTACGGTGTTTGTGGTGCTAAAGCGAGGGATTTGATGTATGGAATGAAAGTCCCACATTGCGGTTTCGCTTTCAGGCTGAATGATGGGAAAATCAGGTGGCGTCCGAAAGACATGGGCCCCACCGAGTCACTACCTGAACTGGTTAATAAATTTCATCCTGATCTGGTTGTGGTGGTTAACAATGACACGTTGGCTGGATACAAGAATACCGCGTTGAATAAAACCTGGGTATGGGATGAAGTACGCAGTTTAACCACGGGAATTAAGGCTAGCGGCACGAGTTGCGTATGGGTTGGGCCAACATGGGGCAGTGAAGGCGGCAAGTATGGTAAAACTTTCGCCAAGGCAAGGGAATTGTCTGATTACCTGGCTGATATTGTTGCGCCTTGCGTCTATATCAATTCGCTGTCGATGTCGACGCCTGGCGAATGGAAAACGTTAGACGGTGTACATTTAATGGCGGCAGGGTATCAGATGTGGGGAAGTGCGATAGCCAGTCAGATTGTATCGTCCGATATTGTTCAACGAACGGTGATGCAGAAATAAGAAGTTGTCCGGATTGACTGAAACATTGCGCCACTCGCCGGGGAGGGCCGCATCCGACGGGCGCGTAATGTGTCAGCGTGCGTACATCCGGTGCTATTCGACAGAGCTGAGTGCATTGTGGTTTGTGCCTTGCCGCGCAAGAAAAATACCGCCGCAGTCGATCTTATTAAAACCGGTTTATTGCAGATCATCAGCTCATGACGGAGGCGGTGCGTAGATAAAGCGGGACGTTTAGCGAAAAACTTCGCAAGGCTTTATTCATATAGATTTTTGGTGCCCAGGACCGGAATCGAACCGGTACGGAGATCGCTCCCCGACGGATTTTAAGTCCTAATGCAAGTTATGCAATATCAATATGTTGCACAAATAACTATTCCGCAATCGCTCAAAAACAGCATCTCTGAAACCCAATAACGGCGCGGGTCATTTTTATTTTGCGGAACATTTTTTACCTAAAAAACCGAGCGATTTAAACGCAACTTCAGGCAGCTTCTAATCCGATCACCAGCCGCTTGCCAAGCAACTGGATGGCTTGGGCAATGCGAGGCAGTTTTGAACCGTAGTGTGGGTCAAGTAAGCGGCGCACTTCTTTTTCGTCAATGCCCAATTGTTTGGCAAGCTGCACTTTTGTGATTCCCGCTTCACTCATGGCCATATACAAAGCCGCTTTTGCCATGGTCTCGGCGGGTGGTGCGACTGAATATTCACCGCGCCTAGTCTTGCTTGGCGTCGGGAAGGTAAGGCCTTCCAGCATATAAGTCGCAAACACCTCATCCATCGCGTCGGCAGCTTGCGCCAGTGCATCTTCCTTGTCCTCACCTTGTGTAATCAACGCTGGCAGGTCGCGGCAAGTCACGACAAATCCACCTTCTTCGGCGGCTTTCAATAATACGGGATATTCAAAACGTTCCATTACACACCTCACAAGTCATTTGGTTTAATACAGAGCTGGGAACACATGCCGTGAAACGTGCCCGTTTTCAGCTCATCTTTTGGGTTGCGAACTATCGTGAATGCGCTGCCAAAATAGAGCGTTTGATGGCTACCCTTGCCGCGCGATGCATTGAGTGTCACAGCAACGCCTTGTTTTTTGCCATACGCCTTTACTTTGCGGATAAATTCGTTTCCAGTCATACGGATATTATCGGACGAAAACGACCGTTCATGCAACAAGTTTCTCGTGGACGAATTATTTGTCCTGCTCGCCACAGACGTGCTGTAGTTGCTGTGGCCAACCAGATCGGCGCAGTTACCGATTGTTAGATGTTCTGGAGACGTGCTGGGGATGCTCTAGTGGTGCTAGAGAACTCTTGGCTGGCTTTACAGGAAACCATTTCTCGATCTCCCTCAAGCTCTTGATTCCGAAATTGCGGATGCTAAAGAGCTCGTTTCTTCGATAGATGTCGACAACTTTCTCTACCGTCGTCAGCCCCTCCCCACGGAGAAGGCGCAATGTTCTCGGGGTAAGCTTGACAAACGGGTCAATGCTTTCGTGTATTCGTTTGTTTCGGTGGAATCGCTCTATTCTATCTTTGGCATTGTCACCCGACATTCGAAACGCACGACCGATGGCAGCATAGGACTGGCCTGCGTCCCAAGCCGCGACGATTTCCTGATCCCGTTTGCGGCGAGCCTCACGTTCCTTCGTTATTTGATCGCACAGATCAGACACGACTGCTGCTCCCCCCAGGCACTCCAACCAAATTTGGACAAACTCAAAAAAATAATCATAATTATTTCGTGAACTGTCTGCCCATCATCGACACCACATTTGAACCCTGAAATTCCTTGTGAGTGTCTGTCAGTTCAACGGAGCGTTTAATCAGATCACCAAACGATCCTGGCCTCTGCTCTTCCTCCACAAGGCTTGCGATGTCATCCCTGATGTACCTGGGTTGTTGAGCGATGATGTTTGCCATCCGCTCAGGGCGTTCCAGCCCCTCCAGTAGCTTATCCATGTTTTTCTTCTTGCTTGGTTGGTTGGTTGGTTGGTTGGTGCGCCATGCTATCGCAATATCAAATTGGCTAACAGCATGTTTTTGTGTCTTTTTCTCAGGTTTCACACCAAGCGTAAATGTGGACTGCCGACTTGGACGCAAAAAGTGTCATTCCTGATAATAGTACTTATCAGGAATGGCACTTGATGGGTAACGTGACCGGCCATGTTGCGCTTCGCATCTCGGCCCAGCTCCTTGCTTACGAATAATCAGGAGCCTCATAGCTCCTCGCTGATGTCGCGAATCTCCAGCTTGAACTGCCATCCCTCGAAGGTCATCAGCATCTGACCGAAATCCTCCCAGGATATTTCACGTCCATCAACAACAATGACTGGCGCGCGTTCAGCTCCGGAATAGTCACCCTCGATTCGCCCCCGCACCGTCTGATCGGCAATTTGAAGCCCATGCCTGTCATCATCCGTAATATGCTTGACGGAAAGTGTTCGACGTATTTTTTCGACCAGACGTCCCAGCAGTGCGAGTGAATCGCCTTCTGGATCGCCGATCATTTGGAACCGATAGCCGTCTGGACTCTCTTCTCGAAGCTCAACGGCATCCAAAGCGACCATATTTCCCAGCAAGCGCTGGGTGAAGTGGAATTGGTGGGTTTCACCGGCGCAGTCAGTTATCCCGATGGGTTGTATCCGGATGTTGTCAAAACTCTCCAGACCGCTCAGCCTGGCCACCTCAGCATTAAAGCACCGGCTGCAAAGCAGTCGACATCCCTGATCCATAGAGGTGAAATTTATGGCATCGTGGTTTGGCGTAGCCTCGCCACACCCCTCGCAAAGAATTTCTTTCATATTGTTTACCCAGTCCGCCTTCAGCAAAGATTGGCTTACAGTGTCATCGGCATGACAGCGAATATCCTTGTATGTCGGATCAACGATTATTTGAAACTTCGCCGCCAAGCGCTTCTGTCAGGTCTGTCAGCATCCTGGCAAGCTCGCCAGTCATCAGGGTGAAGTCCAGCTCAAACATCTCGTCGGCATTATCGGCCAGTGTTGTTGATTCTTCCTTGATGATGTCCAGAAATTCGAGACGCTTGATTTGCAGTTGTTCGGTCAGAACAAAGGAAATTCGGTCGTTCCAGGTCAGCCCCAGCCGGGTGGCACGCTTACCTGACGCGATATGGGCAAGGATTTCCTCTCCCTCCAAAGCATGATTGGCATAACGAACCGTGGCCTTGCTCTCACCCGTGGCACGCAGTTCCAGTTCGCGGTCTATGGTGAAACCCGCCGGCGCAGCTTCTCTGGCAAGCCAGTCCGTCATGGCGGCAACAGGTGAAATTTCGGTATGCAGCAATTTCACCGGCAGGTCATCCACCGTTTTGCTCAGTTGCTCCAATAGCTCATCGGCTTTGGCTGAGGATGCCGCCTCTATGATCAGGCGGCCGTTGGCTGGATCTAGCCACGCATAGGTGGTGCGCTGAATGGCAAAAGCTCTGGGGAGCAGTTCTTCGGTGACGGCTTCCTTGATGTCTTTTTTCTCTTTGCGCCCCACCTTGTAGCCCTGCTGCGCTTCAATGTCGGCGATTCGCTCTTTGACAAATCGATTGATGATCGTGGCAGGCAGTAGTTTCTGCTCTACGCCCAGCGCAAACAGGATTTGTTGATTGGCAACGTGGGCCAGGCGGTCATCGCCACGGCAGGAAACCCATCCCCTGCTTTGTTTGTCGAGCCCGCTGCAAGGTTGTAGTGGCTTGAGTGCCAGTTTTTCCTGCAGGGTGGCGGCAGTGATGGCGCAGTCGGCAGGCAGGCGATAAATGAAGATGTTTTTAAACCACATGGCGGGATTCTCAAAAACCGCTGATTATACTGGGCGACACTTTTTAATTGGCGACCATCGCTGCTTTGCGATCAGGCCCGAGGTTCTGGTCAACCCAATTCGAGCATAATGGCGACTTCAAAAGTGTGGGTTTTGAATTCGCGCCAACAGATTCATGGATACAGAGCCAAAAGAAAATCTCCCGGGTTGTAACAACTGCACTCACTGCTGCATTACCCACGATGCCAATTTCAGATATGGCTGCCGTGCTCTTCCCCGTTTGCACGACCGGTGGCAGATATTGAGGAAAAAATGAAAGAGGCACCCATCAGCACTCCACCGCAAGCGTACATGAACATCATCAGTTCGCTGATCGACAGAGCGCGGGGTTTTCTGGAGGCAGGCGAAAAGCTTCAGCCGATGGCGTTTGTTGGCAACCTGACCACAAAGGAAGTCATCCCGGTGATGATTCAGACTGGAAGCGGGGAAGGCAAAGACCAGTCTGCGCGGACGATCCAGTCTGCGGCGTTGGCATTGGAGGCTGATTTTGTGTTCGTGATCATGGAAGCATGGACGCTTCGGCCAGACAAAATGCGCCAAATGAATGCGATTCTCGACAAATACGGAAGCATAAGCGCATCACCCTATGCGATAGATACGTGCTCGCTTATGCTGGAAACAAGGCATGGGGTGTGGGCCGCACAACCCCAGATCAAGCCCAAGGGAATTTCCAAAAAGAAACGGACAATTGGGGTAATCGAGTTTCGCTATTTCACCGAAGCTGGAGGCCGGTTTGCACACCTGCTGCCCAAGAAGGAAGGCGATGAGCCACCGGCGATTTTGCATTGAGGGATGAAGTTGAATTCCTTTTTTTAGTTGTTTCGAAAGGTTGGCGTCCAGTTCAATAACAGTTCAGCAACCCTTTCAAACAGGTTTCACTTGCCACGCAGCCCAATATCCACAACAATCCGCAGTGGATTTTTAACCACCATCATAAAAGGGAGTAATAGCATGAACCGTAAAGAACTGATCGATGCACTGGCAGGCAAGACCGGCAGCACCAAAGCGGATGCGGATCGCAACATCGCAGCACTGATTGAAATCATCACTGCCACCCTGAAAAAAGGCGACAACATTGCCTTGGTTGGCTTCGGCACTTTCGAAGTACGCAAGCGCGCTGCACGCATTGGCCGCAACCCGGCTACTGGCGCAGAACTGAAGATCAAGGCATCCAAGGCTCCGGCATTCAAGGCTGGTGCTACGCTGAAGACTGCGGTCAACGGCGGCAAGAAGTAATGATGGCAATATAGACCGGTGATAAAAACCGGTCTTTATGACCCGATGAATGAAATCTTGCAATACCTGAAAAAGCATGGTGAGCGGCTGGACACGGACATCGCTGAAGCTACAGGCATCTCACTTGCTACCGTGCGTTTGCAGTTAGCAGAACTTGCTGCAAAATATGAGGTTGTGGCGTGCCATTCAATCAGGTTTAACAAGGGCAAGAAAGTCGAAGGTACCATTTACCGGGTAGCTGGATATACCCCTCCAGCAGCACCTGGCAGAAAACCAAAGGCACAGCCGGCTCCGTCGTAAATCTCCGCTCAATCACGCGATCACCGCTTGAACGGGTACACCAAGCTCGATATCAACGGCAAAACGAGCCTCGTCACCGAGCTCAGGCGGATGACGCACCAGCACAAATCACCTAGCTACACTCCAGCACCGGATACGCGAACCGCCCCATCACCCCTTCTGCCTTGCGCTTTTGCATTGCGCCACAGATGGCGATTACGTTGTCGCCATACTTGTGATTGATGATGTGCATTGTCTCCAGCAACTTGAGGTGTTTTTCTTCCCGCTGTTGATCGGCCATCTGGAACAGATCAAAGCTGCCTGATTGGCGGATGGCAATATCGCTCGCGATCAATCCACAGGCACGATAGAACTGGTCTGGGTCATAGAGCGTATCCAGCGCCCTGCCCGCTTCGCTCGCCAGCAGAAAGTAATCTGCACTCGGGTAAGGAAGTTCGGACGTGGATGATTGTTTGTCGAATGACTTCAGGGTCAGAAATACTGTCAGTTGCCTGGTGGTCAGCCGCTTGGTGATGAGTTCTTTGGATAGTCGCATGGCGTGCTTGAGCAAATGCGCGTGGATAGTCTGTTTGTCCTGCGTAACCTCGCCCATCGAGGCGGTTCTGGCAACGCTCTTGGGCAGCTTCGCCTCGGTCTCGATCTTGTAGATGGGCGCACCGTTGAGCTCGTGCCACAGGTCGGTACCGGCCTTACCCAACAGCCTTTTTATTTCTCGCTCCGGCACATCCACAAAATCGGCTGCGGTGCGGATATTGAACTTGTTGAGCAGCGCCTGGCGATTGCCGCCGATACAGGGGATGTCGCGCACGCTGACATGTTCCAGAAAATCATGGATGCGCCTGCCCGCCACGATGGTGGTGCCATTCGGCTTGCGGTATTCGGAAGCCATCTTGGCCAGGGTGCGGGTGACGGAGATGCCGATCGAGACGGTGATGCCGACCTCTTGCCGGATGGTGGTGCGGATCTCGTCGGCAATGGCCTGATACGGCTTGCGGTACAGGCTGCGCAGCCCGTTCATGTCCATGAACCCCTCATCGATGGAGTATTCCTCGACGACCGGGCTATAGCGCCTGATGATGGCAAAGAGTTTGTCGGATATCTGGCCGTAATAGCGGAAGTCGGCGGAAAGGTAGTTTGCCTGGGGCAGCAGTTTCCTGGCTTCCCAGACCGGCATGCCGGTGGTGATGCCAGCGGCTTTGGCGTCATAGGTCTTGGCGACCACGCAGGCATCCTGGCTGGACAGCACACAGATAGGCTGGCCTTTCAGGTCGGGGCGGCGCAACTGTTCGCAGGAGGCGTAGAAACAGTCGGCATCCACATGCGCGATGGCATTGGGCCAGTTGCTGATAAGCATGATGGATGCGCCGGCTTATTTGTACTTGCGGAACTGGCCGACGACGACACCGAAAATTTCCATGTCGCCCTTGGGATGGATGACGGGATAGGCCGGATTGGCTGGGATCAGCACATATTCGTTCTTTTCCTTGCCGAGGGTCTTCAGGGTGAATTCGTTGTCGATGATGGCGATGACCATATCCCCCACGTTCGCCACGGCGCGCTTTTCCACTATGACCGTATCACCCGGCAGGATGCCGGCATTGATCATGGAGTCGCCTTTGACATTTACCAGCACGGTGCTCGAAGGATGCGAGACCAGATATTCGTCGATGGTCAGCATGTCATGATTCGCATCACCGGCCGGGCTGGGAAAACCGGCGCGCACGCTGTCGAAGATGGGGCGCTCGAAGAACCGCCTACCCGGCTTGAGGCGCTTTTCCGGGGTGGATTCCAGGTAGCCTTGCAGCTTGAGCCTGGCCACCAGTGCCGCCACGGGTGATTTGGACTTGAGGCCGACGATGCCCATGATGGTGGAATACGGCGGCAGTACGCCGGTTTCGGCGTAATAGTCCTGGAGCCTGGCCAGATAGGTGGGATCGATGTTTTCCATGGGAATAACGATAATGGAACGAGCGTTCCATTGTCAAGATCATTATCCGTTCAGGGTAATATTTGGTAGGGCTCCATGGTTACCGACTCGATCTTGTCGCCAAGCAGGATCAGCCGGCCTTCAAGCCGGGTGTTGCCGGTCTCGCTGAATTCGAAACGATAGGTGCGGCGCAATACCCGACGGCCAGACTTGTCCCGCGCCAGCGCCATCGAGATGTTGGCGACCGTGTCGTCGAGAAATTGCAGGTTCGCATCGCTGCAAACATGTTTCCCCGCGTTCCTGGCGATCTCAAGAGCGCGCAGGCTGCTGAACCAGAGCCACCCCAGCGCGGCCAGCAACAGCAGGAATAGCGCACTTGTCATATCCATCGTCTGGGGAATTCCGAATTAACAGCCGCCGGGTTTATCCGATTCTGGTGCGTGTTTATTCATTTAACCGCAATCTCACTCGTCTCGATCAGCCTCGCCACATCACCATGACACTCAGAACATTTGCCGACAAGCAACAGGTCGCCCGCCTTGACGGCTCCGGTAAAATTGGTAATGGTGACCTCATGACGGCATTTCCCGCACCAGACATTCGCGAGCAGTCGCTTTCTGGTATCGACTGGAATGGTTGCCCATAGTCTGGCTGCCGGGGCAGTAAATTCAGGAAGAGATTCGATTGTCATTCGCGGTCCACCCGTTCCTTCAGTTCCTTTCCCGGCTTGAAATGCGGTACATACTTGGCAGGCACTTTCACCTTCGCGCCGGTCTTGGGATTCCGCCCTTGCCGCGGTGGCCGATAATTCAATCCAAAGCTGCCGAAGCCGCGAATCTCGGCACGCCCACCCTTCGACAGCGCATCGGAAAGCGCATCTAGAATCACCCTGACAGCAAGCTCGGCATCTTTTCAATTGCAGTTGGGGGTGCAGATCGGCAATGTGTTCAATAAGTTCTGAGCGGGTCATTTGCAAGGGCTGTAGTATGAATAAAGCTGGCGGGATTTTACTTCAAGCATAAGCGTGGTGCATTACATGACTTGTCACGCCTACACTGCGTAAATCAATCCCCACCTCGACTTCCCTGTCGCACGCCTTTTCATAAGGCATCGGGTTAGTGTCCGGCATCAGAACTCCTCGCTGCGATCAAGAATCTCCAGCTTGAACTGCCACCCCTCGAATGAACTTATCATGCGGCTTGCCGACATTGACTGGAGCCTAGGGCTGAGTGCCGCTTTCATCGGCGGCAAGGGGCGGTACTTCCGTTTGCTATCCCACATGCAGTGGACTTTAGCGACAAAACCTTAAAACTTCAGCAAAGGTAGAAATGAATTCAACAGTTACGCCGCTCGTGACAAAAAGTCAGTGACATCAAAGCCAAAATAAGCCACAATTTATTGACGAACATCATTGTGCATATGAAATGGTCAGTACCAACGTCGTTCGTGCCCGGATTGATGGGCATAATTAAAGAAAAGTCTAGCGTCTTGGCCGAGATGGGTCTGTCCGTTTCAGATGTAATCCGGATGCTGCTAACCTGCATCGTAGCGGACAAAGCGCTACTGTTTGACGTCAATCGCGTCCTTCCCCATTCGGATCGGAAGTCGCTATGAGGTTGAGTCTGAAGACACTTAGCCTATTATGGCCCTGAACCGCATGGATCGCATACAACAGCTTGGCTACGAAAAAGATTTCCGCATCATCTTCCTTGAGGCCAAGGGGGACGGATTTCAGCGCCTGTTCGAAAAACTGATGGCGAAGACCCACCCTAACGATTTTATGGCCTGCCGCCCATGGGGCAATGTCGGTGACCGGAAAAATGACGGATACCTGCCTTCGGCTCGGACCCTGTTTCAAAGCTATGCGCCCAATGAATTGAACGCTACCGAAGCCATCAAAAAGATCAACGAGGATTTCGAAGGTGCAAAAGAGCATTGGGAGCAATATTTTGATGAATGGACTTTTGTCCATAACGCACCCGATGGGCGCTTGGGTCCCCACATCATCGAAGCGCTGTCCAAGCTCGCGCAAAAAAACCCGAAGATCAAGATTGGCCACTGCGGTTGGGATGAAATGCTGTCGAAGTTTCGCAAGCTCAGCCTGCAGGATCTCGAATCTTGGTTCGGGTCCTCGCTGACCATGGAGGCAAACGTCAATCTGGGTTATGGCGATTTGATGGCCGTACTCACGCACATCAACGTCACTCCCGCGCCGGCGACAAGTGAAGTCAAAGATGTTTCGCGGGGAAAAATCGAGTCGAATCTTCTATCTGCGGTAGTAGCCGATTTTTTGAAGATCGGTATGCAGAAGTCACCGTTAGTGATGCAGTTCTTCGATAACTGGAAGAACCCCGTATACGGCGAACAAATTGCTTCGGCATTCAAGAGCAAATACGTGTCTCTGAGGGATACGATCCCCCCGCTTCATCCCGATGAAATTTTTGGACAGCTTGAAGCTTGGGCGGGGGGAGTCGTGAACACGACACCCGCACATAAGGCGGCGGTGCTAGCGGTCATGGCCTATCTGTTCGACAAGTGCGAAATATTCGAAGATGCCCAGACAGTGAGGTCAACATGATCCTGCCGTCCAAGCATCTTCCGCAAGATCGCGCGCTGCTCACCGTGGGCGGTCATGTTCTTACTTTTCTCGCGCACCCCAAAACGGTTTCCGCCTTGTGGGAAGAATTAAACCAACAGGGCCAAGGGATTGTTGCCATTCGCCCTCGGCGAATCACCTACGACTGGTTCGTGCTTGCACTAGACCTACTGTACTCCCTTGGAACTATCGAACTTGAAAACGGCCTTGTGGCACGGAGGGGAGTTTGATCCATAACCTTTTCAGCACGCTGCCCACCTTCAAGAATCTCGGCGATCTGAAGCCGGGTCTGAACGTGCTGCTGGCCCAAAAAACCGAAGGCGCAAGTAGTAAGCAAACCCGCAATCGCGCAGGAAAAACGAGTTTCGTTGAAACAGTTCATTTCCTGACCGGATCGGAAGCCGGCACTGATTCTATCTTCCGCACGCCAGTTCTGGCCGAATACACCTTTGGCATGGATTTCGATTTGAAGGATGCGCGTACCGTCGTTGAGCGAAGCGGCAGCGCCAAAGCCAAAATCTATGTAACAACGCCACCGGATGCGAAGCGCAAATTATCGGCAACCGATTGGGTCACGTTCCTCGGAGAGGAGATGTTCGGCCTGTGTAGCCTCGAAGCCGCAGGCAGCAAACCCCCTTCGTTTCGGTCTCTGTTCGCCTACTTTGCGCGTCGCCAGATGAGCGGCGCATTTACTACCCCGGAGAAGCAGGCCACCATGCAGGGAACGGGCGACATGCAAATGGCGCTGATGTTTCTGCTTGGGTTGGACTGGCAGATCGCTCGCGACTGGCAAGCTGTTCGTGATCGTGAAAAGACCCTGGAAGAGTTGAAGAAGGCGGCAGGTACGGGGGCGTTCGGTTCGATCATCGGCAAGGCAGCTGATTTGCGCACGCAGTTGACCCTGCAGGAAGCTCGTCTCAAGAAACTCTATTCGGAAATCGAAACCTTCCAGGTATTGCCTGAGTACCGGGAACTGGAAGTCGAAAGCGCCAAGCTGACACGCCAGCTCAATGAACTAGCTAATGCCAACACCATAGACTTCGCGGCTATCCGCGACCTCGAAGGTGCGCTGTCTTCTGAAATTCCACCTGACCTTGAAGACCTGCAAACAATCTATCAGGAAGCAGGCGTTGCACTGCCCGGTCTCGTAAAGCGCCGTTATGAGGACGTGAAGAGCTTCCATCAATCGGTAGTGCGTAATCGCAAGGACTATCTGTCCAGCGAACTCGAAGCGGCACAGCTACGAATCGAGCTGCGCGATAGCCAGAAAGCACAACTCGACCAGCGACGCGGGGAAATCATGGGCATCCTCAGGAGTCATGGCGCACTGGATCAGTTCCTCAAGCTACAGGGAGAGCTAGGCCGCCTGGAATCGGAAGTGGAGTCCCTACGGCAGCGCTTCGAAGCGGCGGAGCAGCTCGAAGGCACGAAAAATGAGTTGGAGATCGAACGCAACCGGCTCACGATCCGGCTGCGGCGCGATTTCGCCGAACAAAACGATCGACTGGCCGAAGCCATCGTCGCCTTTGAGGAAACTTCGCAGCGGCTCTATGAGTCAGCCGGCAGCATGACCGTAGACGAAACCTCCAATGGGCCAATGTTCAAGTTTCCGATGCAGGGCCAGCGAAGCAAGGGCATCAAGAACATGCAAATTTTCTGTTTCGACATGATGCTTATGCGCTTGTGCCACAAGCGGCAGATAGGACCGGGCTTCTTGATCCATGACAGCCATCTGTTCGACGGCGTTGACGGACGACAGGTGATCAGCGCCTTGCGCCTTGGCTCGGAGATTTCGCGGGAACTCGGGTTTCAGTACATCGTGACGATGAATGAAGACGACGCCTTCAAGGAAACCATTGATGGCTTCGATCTCAACGACTATGTACTTCCAACGCGCCTTACTGATGCCACCGAAGATGGCGGATTGTTCGGAATAAGATTTGGCTAACTATACGGGATAACAGTGGATAAGAAGACCAAGGGATCATGGCTGATTCACCACACAAACAAACTCCAAGGTGTAACTAATCAGACCGGATATGAAAAGACGTTTCTCGCTGGGAAAGCAGGAATTTTGCTTTCCGCGATCTCGTCTAATAATCATGTTACCGTCAACAATGATCGGCTCACGGTTCTGGCAAAAGCCGCCAATATCAATACGACATTTGAACTTCCAAAACTCATCGAAGTTTTGCAGCAGCAGCAATTGATTGACACCGCAGGCGACGGAATTGCAGTCCTCGGCGTCACGACTGCAAAGACGTTGCAACACACGTCAGATATTTTTGACGCTCTTGCGCCCGGATCGACTGAAGTCGCCACAATCGCGCTCGCGGAATTAGCCTCTCTCGAACCCGTACTCGCCGGTCATGTAGCCGCAGAGTTGGCCGACTCCTATCAACTCGGTAAGGCGGAGATTGGTCAGTTGATGTCGGACGCGGAACAGATCGGATTTGTGGATGCGGAAAAGATCAGTCCTAGCGAAACCCTGCTATTCAACGGCAACCTGTTCCGCCGCGAAACGACCAGAAAAATCAAAGCGGTACTCGACTCGCTCACATCGGCCGAGCAATTAAAATTGAATGAACTCACCGAAACCCTGAAGAAACAGGCCTGCGTCGATGTCGATTTCGCAAGCAAACTTCTCGGCGATCCTCTTTTCAAGAAAGTCACAGCCATTGGACTCTTTGACATCAGTGTTGTCAGCAATTCAACCGAAGACGTTGGATTCCTGACACTGCCATCGGCTTTTTCGAAGTACAGCAACTCGATGGTTGACGACGCATTCGATCTTGCTAAGGCATTTGTCAGCTCCGTAACCTACGGTATGACGAAAAGTTCATACGCAAGAGGACAGATACAGATGGTTGATGCCCTTTTGAGCGCGTTGGTTCGGGGCGAGAGCGTCGGTCCGGTAAATGCCATTGCACAAGACTATAAAGTGCTCGAATTGAAAGGTGTTGTCGAGGTCAAAACAGGCTCCAAGAAGGGGCGCACGGGCCCCATGCTGAGATTGTTGAAAACGGAAGTCGGTGAACTTGCGCTCCAAGCCATCCGACAGGGCGACGTTAGCGAACATTCTCTGAGTTCGCTCCCGACAGCAGCTGTCACTACTTTTAGCGGCCCGGAGCACAACCGTGAGAAAGTTCGAAGAGCACAAACGAAGATGAGCCCCAAGGCTACCAATGACATGCTCTCTATTCTTCGCACTGGGGGTGGAATATGAGCAAGAGTTCGCAAGTCATGCTAAAGGGCCCAAAAATGGAGGAGTTGCTGCGAAGTTATTTCCTCAAGGCGGGCTATTACGTCGTCAGAGGGGTGCCGTTTGTTTATGAAGGCTTTGACGTCACCGACATTGATCTGTGGCTCTATAGCCGGACGTCATCTGTGTCGCGCGAAATCACACTGGTGGACGCCAAGAACAAGAAAACGCCACAGGCCATAGAAAGAATATTTTGGGTTCAAGGGTTGCGTATTGCAACCAAGGCCACCAACGCGGTCGTAGCGACGACAGAGAAGCGACAAGAAGTGAAGGATTTCGGCCGGGAACTAGGTGTCCTAGTTCTGGATGGGACCTTCTTGGGTAAGCTGGATAAAACGGACGCTCCTAATGACCTCAGATTCTCAGAAGAAGAATTTTTCTCGAAGATTGACGAGTATTCGTTGAACAAGATTGACGGCGATTGGCGAGGTCGCATGGTTCGCTCAAAAAGCCTGCTGGCGAAATCGCTGTCCTTCGATAGTTGCAATGAGTGGCTCTCGCAAGGCAAGTTCTTCGCCGAACAATCCATCACGAAAAGTAAACAACGTGAGACCGCGTTGCGCTGCTTGTACATGGTGTGTTCGTTCATTGCAGTCACTATTGACTATTGCATGAAAGAACTTTCGTTCCACGAGCAATCCGAACGCAGCACGCTCATCAAGGATGGATTTACATATGGTTCAAAAGGTAGTGCGGGGCTCAAGAAAATATTGAACGTCGCCATGGGTCTCATAGAGCAACACGCCAACGACGGTATGGCGATATCGAGGCAAGTGAGGCTCAGCATTGATCGCCAGTTGGAAGCTCTCAACACGGCAATATTGGGCGAGTTTTTCTCAAAAAACGATGTGGCGAAAACACTTTTCCCCGTCGCTAAAGAATTCGAACAAATGGCGATGAACAGAGATTTCTCTTCTCATGTCGATGCGACGCCAGAGCTTCGTAGCATGCTTTATTGCTTGCTCGACTATTGGGAGATCGACAGGGTGATGTTTTCAAGCTGAGCCGCGCAGACCGGTAAGTTCCGGCGTTCCTATATGTCTGCTTTGGTCGGATGCCGCCCCTTTCTGCCGATGAAAGCGGCCGCTCGCCCCTAGGCTCTAGTCAATGTCGGCAAACTGAATCACACCTGTCATTCGACAGAGCCATCCTCAATGACGGTAATGGCCGATCAGTTGCCGGTGGGCCACGAAACCCGAACGTCCGTTGTCAGTCTTGTTGCGGACATTGCATTAAAAAGCCGCTATGACTGCTGATGGCACACTGTGATCGTAGAGCGTTGCAAACTGCCTGCCGCAAAGCTGCCACTGATGAAAAATACTTTTCATAGGCTAAATGCGGCCCGACGTGAGCATTGATCAGACACACTGACTGTGAAAAAACCAGCGCACGAATGCGCTGGCTCTTCTTTTTTTGTTGCGCCCCACATTAACGTGAAAGACGCAACGCCTCTTGTACCTTGGCTCGTATGCTGGGCGTTATTTCCTGCCCATTTGTAAGAGCATGGTACACATCGCAAGCCAAGCTGAAGTTCTTCTTGGCCACCTTGTCAAAAAATACGCGCATTTCAGCAGATAACGGCATGATGAATCTCCTTTGTGTTGTTGGTGAAGAAGCCAAAAAGGGGCTTCACTAAGCCTGCAATGACTTAGTGAAGCCCCCTGATGGCTATTTCCAACAAGGGGATTCATCGTGTCCCTATCCGCAAACGTCGCGGATGGGACTCGTTGCTAACTACCTACTTCTTCGCGGCCTTACTGCGCCGCTTTGGTTTTGCATTCTGTCGGGTAGGAACAGCGCATTACTGCACCGCTCCCCCCTAAGAACCGGACTTGCGAGTTTCCCCGCATCCGGCTCAAGCCTCCTCAAAGCCCCGTTTGACCGGAGCCGGTAATTAACTTCTTTTCTCGGCTATGAACCTGCCTATGACAGTTCGGATGTAGTAATTCAAGATTGGTCATCTTGTCTTCCCCGCCTTGAGCTTTTGGAAGAATGTGGTGAATGTTCCACCCCGTGTCCTTCGTTATTTTCTCTCCGCAGTTCGGACATAACCCATCCTGTGCATACCACAGGTACAACAACCTGTTCCTCCCCTTGAAACTTTCCTTCATCGTCAGACCTAGCCTTTCTTCAAAGTACGTCTCAAATTCCGGGTCGTAAGGGTTTGCTGCGCCCTTGATTTTGACGTGGCGTTTGATTGGCGTGTCACTGGCTATCACCAGCTTCACAAACTTCTTTTCGCCTTTGTCATCCTCTGCCGTTGTGCCAAACACCCAATTCCTCAAACCATCACACATGAAGTATTTCGACTTCACCCATGCGGCCGATTTATTCGGATGCCTTCTGCAAGCCCACTGCCAAAGCTGTTTCCAAATAACGTTGTCAACCTTACCAAAGGTTTCTTTCGCTACTTGGTTCTGGTGATAATTCGCCCACCCCTTAATTACCGGGTTGAGTTTTCTAACCAGATTTTCTTGCTTCGCTGTCTTGGATTCCTTGATTATTCCCCGAACTTTCCGCAAGAACGTTTGCACGTTCTTTTTCGCAGGTTTGATGAGTAACTTTCCATCATATTTGCGCACGTTCCACCCGAGAAAATCAAAGCCTTCTTCAATACGCACGATTTTGGTTTTCTCTTCGGACAGCGTTAATCCTCTGTCCTTCAAAAATTCCACCATCAACTCCCTCGCTTCTTCCAGCACTTCATTCGTTGTGCCAGTTATTACGAAGTCATCCGCGTATCGGATTAGGTTGACTTTGTTCCTATTGGCTCTCGCGCTATTTTTTACGCCGAAGCGCTCTTTCAGCGCGTCTTCCATTCCGTCCAAAGTCATGTTTGCTAACGTCGGCGAGATAATTCCACCTTGCGGCGTACCTGCGTCCGTATCGAACAACTGTCCGTTCCATTTGAAGCCAGATTTCAACCACTTCTTTAGCGTCACTTTATCCATAGGGATATTGTTCAGCAGCCAGTCGTGGTCGATGTTGTCAAAACATCCGGATATATCTGCATCCAATACCCATAGAGCAGAGCGTTTCTTTCTTGCCAGGGCAGTGAAGCATTGCTCTGCCGCATCTCTACTCGCTCTCATAGGTCGAAACCCATAAGAATTTGGGTCTGCTTTGGTCTCCGCGACTGGTTCCAGTGCTTGCAAATGTAACGCTTGCATCGCCCTGTCTTTCATCGTCGGTATTCCTAGCGGACGCATCTTTCCGTTTGCTTTGGGTATAAATACCCTTCTCAAAGGTTGAGGCTGGTAACCTCTTCTCTTGAGCGACATAACAGCTTCAGCTTTTAACTCCGGTGTGTCCCATACAACTTTGTCCACGCCCGGTGTCTTTTTGCCTTGATTTTCAGTAACCCGTTTGACGGCGATTGCTCTGCCGCTGAACGAGTGGGTCAGTATCCATTGCAAGGCTTTCACCCTGCCGTATCTACCTTCCCTAGTTGCCTTTGCAATACGCATTTGCAGCCTCTTTACCGTTTGGTGAATTTGTGCCCAGTCGAGACTGTGCCAATCCACCTCACAGCCAGAGGCCGCACCAACTACAAGTTTCGCAGTCGTCATTTGCTTTACCTCCTTTTGAAGTTCTACATACTCTCTTGCAAAGAGAGACCAGTCAGAAGTCTGCTTCCTTTCGGACAGGATGATGTCGGTTTGCGCCTCAATCCCTATTCAACCCATTACAGGATGACATTCGCTTTTTCTGACATCCTTTACCCGCACGTCCGTCGGCTTTCCTTGCGGTTGGCTTGCCATTGCGGGCGGATATACGGGCTTACCGTGTTCCGTGTAAATAACAATGGAAGGTTAGGTGGTGGCTATTTTCCGGAGAGGCGTTGTTTCCGCATGAGGAACGATGGACCCCAAGACCGCTCTCTTACTATTTTGGTTACTGCCTATCAGCATTTTTGGCAGCTCTTTGGTCACGGAATTTATCACCACTTCACATATGTTCACCTTACTTCCAAGTCTAGTTCCCTACCGCGCAATGCTCGCAGTTCCGCCTCCACCTCACGGTTTTGGCTTCATTCCTTTCGGAGTGGGCTACATTGTCAGAGGGGCTTCAGACCCAGCCGTTACCGGCCACGCCTGCCCTCCTAGACTACTACCGGGAAAACGGTAGGTTTCATTAACAAATATCTGTTATGAAACGATTACTTACACGACTTCACGTCGCACCATCGTAGCCAAAGCGCTTCCACGCTTCTGGATCGATGGCCAGGGGCGTTACGCGCCCTGACTTGATGTTGACGAATTGGCCGTGATGCGTGAGCCGCCCATAACGGAAAAGCTCCCACAACAAGTTGCAAGCCGCATTCGCCATCGTGTCGTTGATGAACAGAGATTGTTTCTCCAACGCTTCAGCCAAACTGCAACTTGGCGTATCGTCTGTAGCATCCAGCGACCCGTCGATGATGTCAGGGTAGAGGTCTGCGACGTGAGGCAAACGATGTTCCCGTTTGAAGCTCTCACCGAAGA
>JAURZN010000023.1 GCA_030653355.1 Gallionella sp.
CTTTGCACGACCCGTTTGCATCCCCGGTCGAAAATGCCAAGCTCGAAGTGAAAAATACCACATGCTATATGTGCGCCTGCCGCTGCGGTATCCGCGTGCATCTGCGCAATGGTGAAGTGCGTTACATCGACGGCAACCCCAACCATCCGCTGAACAACGGCGTGATTTGTGCCAAGGGATCGTCCGGCATCATGAAGCAATATTCGCCCGCACGGCTGACCAAGCCACTGCGCCGCAAAGCGGGTTCCGAACGCGGCGCGGGCGAGTTTGAGGAAATCAGCTGGGAAGAAACATTTTCTATTCTCGCCGAGCGCCTGGGCAAGATACGCGCTACCGATCCGAAGAAATTCGCGCTGTTCACCGGGCGCGACCAGATGCAGGCGCTGACTGGCATGTTTGCGCGTCAGTTCGGTACGCCCAACTACGCGGCGCACGGCGGCTTCTGCTCGGTCAATATGGCGGCCGGCATGATCTACACCATAGGCGGCTCGTTCTGGGAATTCGGCGGCCCCGACCTGGAACGCTCCAAGTTGTTCATCATGATAGGCACGGCGGAAGACCATCACTCCAACCCGATGAAGGTCTCGCTGTCGAAATTCAAGCGTGAAGGCGGACGCTTTATTTCCATCAATCCGGTTCGTACCGGTTATTCGGCCATTGCTGACGAGTGGGTGCCGATACGTCCCGGCACCGACGGTGCTTTATTGCTGGCGATTATTCACGAAATCATAGCGCTCGGTCTTTATGACCGCGAGTTCCTGGTGCGTTACACCAACTCCGGGCAATTGGTTAATCTGGATGCCGAACATGATGAGTTTGGCATGTTTGTGCGCACCGAGGTACCCGAAGAAGAGGGCTGCTACGACCCGCAGAACAAGCTGTGGTGGGATCGCAACACCGACAAGCCTGTGGTGACGCATCTGGATGGCGCGGATCCCTATCTGCTGGGCGAGTTCAAAATGCCGGATGACACCATAGTCAAGCCTGCATTCCAGTTGTTGCAGGACAGGGTGAAGGATTACACCCCGGAATGGGCTGAGCAAATCACCGGCATCCCTGCTGACACCATCAAGCGTCTGGCGCATGAGATGGGCATTACCGCGCGTGACCAGAAGATCGAGCTGCCCATAGCCTGGACGGATTCCTGGGGCAAGGAGCACGACACGGTTACCGGCAATCCGGTCTCTTTCCATGCGATGCGTGGGCTGGCGGCGCACTCCAATGGCTTTCAGACGATACGCGCGCTGTCCATTCTGATGACTTTGCTGGGCACGATAGATCGACCCGGTGGCTTCCGTCATAAAGCGCCGTTCCCGCGCCCCATTCCACCTTGCGCACGCACGCCGAACACACCGCTGGCGGTCAAGCCGAACACGCCGCTGGACGGCATGCCTCTGGGCTGGCCGGCCGATCCGGACGATTTGTTCGTCAACCCGGACGGTACCCCAGTGCGTATCGACAAGGCCTTCACCTGGGAATATCCGCTGTCGGTGCACGGTTTGATGCACAACGTGATTACCAACGCCTGGCGCGGCGATCCCTACAAGATAGATACGCTGTTGCTGTTCATGGCGAATATGGCCTGGAATTCGAGCATGAACACGTCCGAGGTGCGCAAGATGCTCACCGACAAGGAAGAGAATGGCGAACACAAGATTCCGTTCATCGTGGTTTGCGATGCTTTTCATTCGGAGACCACCGCATTTGCCGATCTGATTCTGCCCGATACCACTTACCTCGAACGCCACGATGTCATGTCCATGCTGGACAGGCCGATCTCGGAATTTGTCGGCCCGGTGGATGCGGTGCGTATTCCCGTGCTGCCGCCGACGGGTGAATGCAAGCCGTTCCAGGAAGTGCTGATCGAACTCGGCACGCGCCTGAATCTGCCTGCTTTTGTCACGCCGGCAGGCGAGCGCAAATATCGCGACTATCCCGATTTCATCGTCAACTGGGAGACTGCACCGGGTTCCGGTATCGGATTCCTGTCCGGCTGGCGCGGCAAGGGTGGCGAAAAGAGTATGAAGGGTGAGCCGAACCCCAACCAGTGGGAAATGTACGCCAAGAACGACTGCGTGCACCACGAGGTGTTGCCGCGTTCCTATCAATTCATGCGCAACTGGAACCAGGGTTATCTGGAATGGTCGCAGCGCAACGGTATCACGCGCTATGCCGAGCCTATCCTGATTCATCTGTATTCCGAGGTGTTGCAGAAATTCCGTCTGGCCGCGCAGGGCAAGAGCATCACGCGTCAGCCGCCCGCGCACCTGGCGAAGCGCGTAGAGACCTACTTTGATCCGTTGCCGTTCTACTACGAGCCGCTGGAAGTGCAGACCAACGACAAACTCAAATACCCGCTGTCGGCGCTGACGCAACGCCCGATGGCGATGTATCACTCATGGGATTCTCAGAATGCCTGGCTGCGCCAGATACATACGCACAATTTTCTGTACGTCAATTCGCGTACCGCCCAGGACGCGGGCATCGCCGACGGCGACTGGATGTGGTGCGAATCGCAATGGGGCAAGGTGCGTTGCATGGCGCGCTACAGCGAGGCGCTGGAGCCGGGTACGGTGTGGACCTGGAACGCGGTCGGCAAGGCGGCGGGTGCGTGGAATCTGACTCCCGATGCCAACGAATCGCAGCTGGGTTTCCTGCTCAACCATGTGATTTCCGAAGAACTGCCACCCAATGCGGACGGCACGCGTTTTTCCAATTCCGACCCGATTACCGGGCAGGCTGCGTGGTATGACGTGCGTGTGCGCATCTACAAGGCGGAGGAGGGCGAACCCGAGCAGACCTCTCCGCAATTTAAACCGATGACCAAATATCCCGGCATGAAGACGCATCCGAGCTGGCTGGCCTATTTCGGCGGCAGCAAGAAGAAAGGCGGTGTGAAATGACACAATTAGCACTTGTAATCGACCTCAATGTTTGTGTCGGTTGTCATGCCTGCGTGACCAGTTGCAAGGAATGGAATACCTCCGGCTCGGCCGGGCCCTTGTACGATGAAAACCCCTATGGCGCTGATCCGACCGGCACGTTTTTCAACCGTGTGCAGACTTACGAAATCGGCGAATTTCCGAACAGCGAAACGCTGCATTTCCCCAAGTCCTGTCTGCATTGCGAAGATCCGCCGTGCGTGCCGGTGTGCCCGACCGGTGCATCCTACAAGCGTAAGGAAGACGGTATCGTGCTGGTGGATTACGACAAGTGCATAGGCTGCAAATACTGCACCTGGGCGTGTCCTTACGGCGCGCGTGAGATCGACGAGAAGCAGCAGGTGATGAAGAAATGCACCTTGTGCGTGGATCGCATCTACGACATGACGATGGACGAAGCCGATCGCAAACCGTCCTGTGTGAAGGCCTGTCCGACCAGCGCGCGCCTGTTCGGCGATATCCACGACCCTGAATCAGTGGTGTCCAAGGCAATCCGGGAAGACGGCGGTTATGCGCTGATGCCGGAGTGGGGTACGCATCCCGCCAATCATTATCTGCCGCGCCGCAAGACTCATATCAAGATTCATCAGGATGAGCTGGAACGCGCGGATAACCCGCTTAAAGTAGACCGCCAGTTGCCCAAGCCGGGCAAAGGTGAGTCTTCAATGGAAGATGTATCTGCCTGGTAAATAAACGATGAAACCTGCATTTTCTGTTATTTTTCTGACTACGCTGAT
>JAURZN010000030.1 GCA_030653355.1 Gallionella sp.
CGGAATCGGCCCGATGATGCCATAGTGATTGCGCGTCGGGGTCAGAAACACCGGCACCGCACCGGTCATCATGATCGAATGCAGAATAGACTTGTGGCAGTTCCGATCCACCACCACGATATCATTCGGCGCGACCGTCGAGTGCCAGACGATCTTGTTCGAGGTCGAAGTACCGTTGGTGACACAAAACAGATGATCCGCATTAAAAATGCGCGCCGCGTTACGCTCGGATGCTGCCACAGGCCCGGTGTGATCGAGCAACTGCCCCAGTTCATCCACAGCGTTGCACACGTCGGCGCGCAGCATGTTCTCGCCGAAAAACTGGTGAAACATCTGCCCTACCGGAGACTTCAGGAAAGCCACGCCGCCTGAATGACCGGGACAGTGCCATGAATAGGAACCGTCCTGTGCATAGTGCAACAGGGCACGGAAAAAAGGCGGAGCCAGCGCATCCAGATAGGATCGTGCTTCGCGGATGATATGGCGAGCAACGAATTCCGGGGTATCCTCGTGCATGTGGATGAAGCCGTGCAACTCGCGCAACACATCATTCGGGATGTGACGCGAGGTACGCGTTTCGCCATACAGATAAATCGGAATGTCGGCATTCTTGATACGGATTTCACGCACAAATGCGCGCAGACTCTTCAGCGCCACTTCGGTTTCTTCCTTGCTGCCACCGCCAAACTCTTCATCGTCGATCGACAACAGGAACGCTGACGCGCGGCTTTGCTGCTGCGCAAACGAGGTCAGATCGCCATAACTGGTGACGCCCAGCACTTCCATGCCCTCTTTTTCAAGTGCATCGGCCAGCGCACGTATGCCCAGACCACTGGCATTCTCGGAACGAAAATCTTCATCAATAATGACGATGGGAAAACGAAACTTCATGTGATGCTCCTAACAAAATATGTTTCAGTGCAGACTCATCCGGGCCGCAAGCCGATGTAATGCCGAAATGCTGTTCACTACCTGGCTCCCGCTGTGGCAAGGGAATGGGTGAGAATAGTCGCGGATTGATTCATGGTCAGAATTTATTACTCGTCCTGCGACGCATAGGCGCTGACCAGTCCACCGATCATTTCCGTCATCACATTGCGAAATTGTTGCTCATCGCAGCCCATCAGCACGGCATCTTCCAGCGCATCCTGGCATATCTGGCGAATTTCTTCGAGGTTCTCACTAAGAACCTTGTTTTTTTCCACACAGGCGATGGTTACACCCGTGGACGAACGCCAGATTATTGGTTTGTTATGTGGCACGGCGGTTACATCTTGGGCAAGGTCACGCCGACCTGACCTTGATACTTGCCGCCTCTATCCTTGTAGGACGTCTCGCAGATTTCATCGCTCTCAAAAAACAGCACTTGCGCGACGCCTTCGTTAGCGTAAATCTTGGCGGGCAACGGCGTGGTATTGGAAAACTCCAGGGTCACATAACCCTCCCATTCCGGCTCGAACGGCGTGACATTCACAATAATGCCGCAACGCGCATAGGTGGATTTGCCCAGACACACGGTCAGCACCGAGCGCGGGATACGGAAATATTCCACGGTGCGCGCCAGCGCAAAGGAATTGGGCGGAATGATGCAGTAATCAGCCGTCACCTCAACGAAAGAATTCGGATCGAAATTCTTGGGGTCAACGATAGTGCTGTTGATGTTGGTAAACAGCTTGAATTCGTTCGAACAGCGAATATCGTAGCCGTAGCTCGATGTGCCGTACGACACGATGCGCTTGCCATCCACCTCTTTCACCTGAACGGGCGAAAAAGGTTCGATCATGCCGTGTTGCTCCGCCATGCGGCGTATCCATTTGTCTGATTTAATGCTCATGATTTGTGGGAAGTGGTAAGTGGTAAGTGGTAAGTGGGTAAAACAGCGCGCCGCTGCCCCATTCTCCCTTATCCCTTATCCCTTCTCTCTCCTTTACGTATTTTGAACCACAATTTTCGGGAACACTGCGCTGTGATCCTGCGCCATTTCCGCAATTTTTACAGCGACACGGCGTGCGATCTGCTTATACACTCTTGCGATACTGCCGTCAGGCTCGGCCACCACCGTCGGCTTTCCGGAATCAGTCTGCTCACGGATACGAATATCCAGCGGCAAACCACCCAGGAATTCGACATTGTAATCGGCACACATTTTTTCACCGCCGCCCGCTCCGAAGATATGCTCTTCGTGTCCGCACTGCGAACAGATATGCGTGCTCATGTTCTCCACGATACCGACTATCTTGATATCTACTTTTTCAAACATTTTCAGTCCCTTGCGCGCATCCAGTAAGGCAATATCCTGCGGCGTGGTAACGATCACCGCGCCAGTGACCGGCACTTTTTGCGATAGCGTCAGTTGAATATCGCCGGTGCCCGGCGGCAAATCCACCACCAGATAGTCCAGATTGTCCCAGCGCGTCTGGCGCAACAATTGATCGAGCGCCTGCGTCACCATCGGGCCGCGCCAGATCATCGGCACATCGTTATCTTCTATCATGTAGCCGATGGACATGGACTGTATGCCGTAATTCACCATCGGCTCGACAGATTTGCCATCAGACGATTGCGGCTGACCGGAAATGCCCAGCATGGCAGGTTGCGACGGGCCGTAAATATCAGCATCCAGTATGCCGACACGCGCCCCTTCGGCTGCCAGAGCCAGCGCCAGATTGACGGCGGTAGTGGACTTGCCCACGCCGCCCTTGCCGCTAGCTACCGCGATAATATTCTTCACACCATCCACCAGCTTCACGCCGCGCTGCACGGCGTGCGGCACGACTTTGCTGGAAACCGTGACATTGATCGAACCCGCATCAGGCAATGCGACTTTGAGGTGCGCCGCTACCATCGCGCGTATTTCATCCCACACGCTCCTGGCCGGATAGCCCAGCACGATGTCCAGCGAGACATCGTTAGCACTGATTTTGATGTTTTTCACCGACTTGCCGCTGATAAAATCCTTTTTAGTATTCGGATCTATCAAATTCTTCAACGCACTTTTTACGTCAGCATCGTTAAAACTCATCACTGCCTCTATTCGGTTATCAATATAACAAGTTCGTGATTCTAACTGATGTTGGCAATTCACATAAAATCTTGGTTCACGTATGGACAACTTCCAAGCAATTCTCCGCCCGTGTCCGCGATTTGCTAAAATCACCACCTTTATCGAATCCGGCACGCCTCCATGACTACGCGAAAAATCCTCGTCACCTCTGCTCTACCCTACGCCAATGGCAGCATACACCTGGGACATCTGGTCGAATACATCCAGACGGACATCTGGGTGCGTTTCCAGAAAATGCAGGGCAACGAGGCGCATTATGTCTGCGCCGACGACACCCACGGCACGCCCATCATGTTGCGCGCCGAAAAGGAAGGCATCACGCCGGAGCAATTGATCGCACGCGTGTGGCAGGAACACTACGATGATTTCAGCGAATTTCACGTCGAGTTTGATCACTACGGCTCAACCAACTCGGATGAGACC
>JAURZN010000037.1 GCA_030653355.1 Gallionella sp.
ATTACTTTTGAGGATAAAGATAAAATGGAACAAGCCATCATTTCCGGGATTGCGTTTAATCGCGACGAAGCCAAAGTCAACGTGCTGGGTGTGCCGGACAAGCCGGGTATCGCCTATCAGATTCTGGGGCCAGTCTCCGACGCCAATATCGACGTGGATATGATAATCCAGAATGTCGGCGTGGACGGCACAACGGATTTCTCCTTTACCGTACATCGCAATGAATTTTCCAAGGCGATGGACATACTCAATAACGAAGTTTTGCCCCATATCGGCGCGCGCAAGGTGATAGGCGACAATAAGGCCGCCAAGGTCTCTGTGGTCGGCGTTGGTATGCGCTCCCATGTTGGCATCGCCAGTAAAATGTTCCGCACGCTGGCGGAAGAGGGTATCAATATCCAGATGATTTCCACTTCCGAAATCAAGATTTCAGTCGTGATCGACGAAAAATATCTGGAATTGGCAGTGCGAGTGTTGCACAAGGCATTCGACCTGGATCAGGAGGACGCATAAATAATTTGACAGAATGGCTCGTTCAACTTAATATGCGCGGCCTTCGGAGAGGTGGCCGAGTGGTCGAAGGCACTCCCCTGCTAAGGGAGCATTCGGGGATAACCTGAATCGAGGGTTCGAATCCCTCCTTCTCCGCCAAGGTAATTGTGTCAAAATGCTGTAGTTTTACTTTGCGCCCGTAGCTCAGATGGATAGAGTACTTGGCTACGAACCAAGGGGTCGGGCGTTCGAATCGCTCCGGGCGCACCAGTTTCGGATGTAATATCAAAGGGTTAGGCAGAGATGCTTAATCCTTTTTTATTTACTGTCACCGAAACGTCACTTAAAGCCTGACGACGATTTACATAGTCCGCCAGATGCACGGTTGATAAGTGAGCATACCGCCTCACCATTTCAGAACTTTCCCAACCACCCAGTTCTTGCAGGACATTGAGCGGCGTGCCATCTTGCGCATGCCAACTTGCCCATGTGTGCCGTAAATCATGCCAGCGGAAGTTTTTTAGTCCAACCGATGCACATGCCGTGCGCCACGTTTTGGTCGCCGTTTGAACAACCGGCTTATCTTCAAAAACAAATACGTATTTCTCGTTTATACCTTCCCATCGCTGAAGAATAGCAACAGCATTATCAGAAAGCGGTACAGGGATGGGTTTGCCCGCTTTAGCCTGATCTGGATGAATCCAGGCAGTCTGACGCGCAAGATCGACTTGCTCCCATTCAAGATGTGTCACGTTGGCGCGGCGTAAACCGGTCTCCAAGGTAAAACGCATCATTTCCGACGAGTGAGATGGCAATGCATTCAGAAGTTCTTCAGCTTTTTCGCGGCTAATCCACGAATGCGGAGGGTGTCCTGGATTTTGTGTAAACGGGTTTTCTTAACGCTGCGGCATTCTGTCCTCAAACTGGATATTAAACCGGTTTAGCGCAGCCTTCCAATCTCGTATCGGCATCGTCCATTTATTGCTGATGTTGTTCAGCGCCAGGTAGAACAATTTCAGCTATGCTTCATCGCTGGGGAATGAGCCCCGGTTCTTGGTTATCTTGCGCAGGCTCATGTTAACGGACTCGATCGCA
>JAURZN010000060.1 GCA_030653355.1 Gallionella sp.
CGGTGTCCGCGCGACGGACGAAGCCAACTAACGACTAGCGGTTAATGCTAATCGCTGCTTTAGCTTGCATCTTTGTTTTACTACGCATACAATGCGCCCCCTCACGTAAGGCTGTTTACGTGAGTTTGATCTTTAATTAGCGGCATTGCCGCAATAAGCAAGAGAAAATTATGCAAAGTCAAAAAATTCGCATCCGCCTTAAAGCGTTTGATTATCGTTTGATAGATCAATCTGCTGCTCGCATCGTTGAAACAGCTAAGCGCACTGGCGCAGTTGTAAATGGTCCGGTTCCATTGCCTACCAAGATTGAGCGTTTTGACGATTTGCGCTCACCGCACGTGAACAAAACATCGCGTGACCAGTTTGAAATTCGTACACACCTTCGTTTGATGGACATTGTTGATCCAACTGACAAGACAGTGGACGCATTGATGAAGCTTGATTTGCCGGCCGGTGTGGACGTCGAAATCAAGTTGCAATAGTTGTTGTAATCTGCTGTAAAAATAATCGGCCAACCAATTGTAGTTGGCCCCTTAACAAGAGGAAATTGAAATGAGTTTAGGACTTGTCGGTCGCAAGATTGGCATGACCCGCGTATTTACTGAAGACGGTTCATCGTTGCCGGTAACTGTGCTGGAAGTGTCCAATAATCGTGTTACTCAGGTTAAATCCGTAGCTACCGATGGATACACCGCTGTGCAATTAGCATACGGTGTACGTCGTGCCAGCCGCGTGACCAGCGCTGCAGCCGGGCATTATGCCAAGGCGGGTGTTGAAGCCGGAAGTAAATTGAAGGAATTCACAGTTTCGCCTGAACAATTGGGTGATCTGCAACTTGGCTCTACGGTCAGTGTTGAGATGTTTCAAGTTGGTCAACTCGTTGACGTAACAGGCACATCAAAAGGTAAGGGTTACGCTGGCACCATCAAGCGCCACCATTTCAAATCCGGTCGCGCATCTCACGGTAACTCCAAGTCACATAACGTACCAGGCTCTATCGGTATGGCGCAGGATCCGGGCCGTGTATTCCCGGGTAAGCGCATGACCGGTCATCTTGGTGATGTTCAGAGAACAGTTCAAAATCTGCAAATCGTGCGTGTTGACGTTGCTCGTCAATTGTTGTTGGTTAAGGGCGCCGTACCCGGCTGCACTAACAGCAGCATCATCGTGCGCCCAGCAGTATAGGCAGGTGCGTAATGGAACTTAAAGTCATTAATAATCAAGGCCAGTCCTCATCGAATTTGAGTGCATCTGACGAGGTTTTTGGTCGTGCATACAACGAAGATCTGGTGCATCAGTTGGTAACAGCCTATCAGGCGAATGCGCGTGCTGGTAACAGCAAGCAAAAAAGCCGTTGCGAAATCGCCAAGAGTACGCGCAAGCCTTTTGCACAAAAAGGTACAGGTCGCGCTCGCGCAGGTATGGCGTCAAGCCCGATCTGGCGTGGTGGTGGTAAGATTTTCCCGAATACCGGCGAAGAGAACTACACACAAAAAGTCAATCGCAAGATGTATCGCGCTGGTTTTGCTGCGATTTTGTCCAAGCTGGTGTCTGAGAACCGTCTGGTTGTTGTAGATGATCTGACTGTAGATTCTCCCAAGACTAAGCTTCTGGCGCAGAAGATCAATGGCCTGGGTTTTGGTTCTGGTCGTGTTCTGATTATCACGGACAATTTGGATGAAAATCTTTACTTGTCCTCACGTAATCTGCCCAACGTTCTGGTTCTGGAGGCTTATCAGGCTGATCCTGTTAGTCTGGTTCGCTTCCCTAGCGTGGTTGTTACACGCGGCGCGGTAGCTAAAATTGAGGAGATGTTCGCATGAACACACATTCATTTGGTCAAGAGCGTTTGATGAAAGTATTGATCGCTCCTCAAATCTCTGAAAAGGCAACTTACGTTGCCGATAAGTATGAGCAAGTTATATTTCGCGTTGCGACCGATGCAACCAAGCCTGAAATCAAGGCGGCAGTTGAATTCATGTTCAATGTTAAGGTTGACAGTGTTCAAGTAGCATCCGTTAAGGGCAAGGTTAAGCGCACTGGTCGTTTTATCGGCCGTCGCAACAACTGGAAGAAAGCCTACGTTTGTTTGGCTTCCGGTCAGGAAATTAACTTCGCTGTAAGCGAGCAAGGATAATTATCATGGCATTAATTAAA
>JAURZN010000064.1 GCA_030653355.1 Gallionella sp.
TAGACCGTCGCCTGATCTGACGGGCAGCGGCAACATCACGCGGTTTCGTCCCTCGAGGCTTGTCCGACACCTGCCCGCAGCGTTCCGGTGTATTCTGACCGGCCTGAGGTTGAGGGCAGGCGTCCGACAACCCTTAACAATTGCCGATACTGGTGAATGACGGCTTTCTGGCAACTTATCCACACGGAATGACCTTAGGTGGGGGTGTATGTGTTTACTGGTGAAAGGCAAAGTTTATGCAGCTTGGCGCAAGTAATCAAACTCCATGGAAATAAAATCCATCACCAATTGCACTTTTGGAAGATAGCGATGCCGTTTATGGCACACCAGATATAAGCTGCCGACAGCACTTGGCCCCAGATCAATATCGAGTTCCTGTAGCTTATGCAGTTCACGCAGGCCCGCATAATGGTGCAAGACCTGAGGCAATATCATCGCGCCCACACCTGCCTTGCAGGCGGCCATTTGCACAATAAAATCGTCTGATGTAAACGCTGGTTTGAAGTTGGGTATCAACGCGCTTAATTCCTGGTTGGTAAGCATCTCGTCGTAAGATGCCGACCAACATATCCAGTCCAGATCGGCGATGCACGGTGACGACGAGAGCCGCGCTGCATAGGCTTTGGAGACATACACACGCATGGTGCTGGAAATCTCGTCCACGCATACCAGATCTGCATCGGTGGGCTTTCCCGATCGCAGCGATAAGTCTGCTTCACCACGTCCCAGATTCAAGGTCTCTATGCCGGACAAAGCTTCGATCTGAATCTGCGGATGTTTCCGGCGTATCTTTGCGGCCAAAGGTGCGACCACTTCGTAAGCGATGCCGGGCGGCGCCGCAATCCTTACTTTCCCTTCCGGCAGATAAGTTTGTTTTTTAACGCTGAGCTCCGCCTCATTGGCCCATTCAGCCATGCTCTGCGCTGCGGGTAACAATTTTTGCCCCGCTGCTGTCAGACTCGCGCCCTGACTCTGTCGTTCAAACAGCGCTTCGCCGACCGCTTCCTCAAGCTCTGCTATTCTTCGGCTCAATGTGGGCTGTCCTAATTTCAACAAGCGAGCCGCACCGCTCAGGCTGCCTTGTTCATGTACCGCCAAAAACAGTTTCAGATCATCCCATCTCAGGTTCATATTCACTTCCGTATCAAAAAATCACGCCTATCCAATTATGGATGACTCTATCAATATTTCGCCAATTGTTAATTGATATGTGGATATGCAAGTATAGATGAACTTTTCGGAGGACTGTATGAAATCGAATCACACCCTATTGCCAGTATTGAGCTGTGCGCTTACCTTGTTATTGCAAGGCTGCACTGTTACCAGCCATCCGTTGGGCAAGCCAGCACCAGGCAAAGCATCCAGCAGTGTCGAAATGGAACGCCTGATCGATCAGCCAGGGCCCATTCAATTAGAGGCCATCAATAGCGCCGACTGGTCCGTTTCGCTTGCCGGTTTGGTGAATCTGAAAAGCCCTGCGGCAATTCAGGCAGGACTGAAAGATCTTGAGGAACCTATACAGGTATATGCACATTTGGTGAAGCATCCGCAGCATGGCAATTATCTTGTGGACACTGGTGTATCAAGAAAATTGGTCGACAATCCTGGCAAAGAGGGTCTGAATTGGGTGGTACAAAAAATAATGCACATAGAAAAACTTCAGATCAAAAAAAGCACCGCCGAAATATTGAAGGACATGGATGGAAAATTGTCCGGCGTATTTTTTACCCATCTGCACCTCGATCATATTTTCGGTATGCCGGATATTACCAATGATGTGCCGCTGTATATCGGCGCATCGGAATCCACAGAAACGAATCTGAAAAATATGTTCGTGCGCGGCATAACCGATCAACTATTGAAAGATAAGCAGCCGCTACAGGAATGGCATTTTCAGCCTGACCCGCAAAACCAATTTGAAGGTATCGTTGATGTTTTTGAAGACGGCTCGGTATTTGCCATCAGCGTGCCGGGGCACACACCGGGCAGCACCGCCTATCTGATCCGAACCACGCATGGGCCGGTGCTGCTGACCGGCGATACATGCCCCACCGGCTGGGGTTGGGAACATACGGTGGAACCGGGCGATTTCACGGAAGACAACAAGCGTAACCTGAAAAATCTGAAGCGCTTGAAAGAACTGGTCGCGAATCATCCTCAGATCGAGGTGCGTTTGGGGCATCAGCATTAACCGCAAATAATTTACTACCGAGTTATCCACCAGCCAACCGAAAGGAAAAACCGATGTCAGCGTATATGCTCATCAGAGTAGACCTAGACGATCCAGCAGAGCTCAAAGCTTCTCAGGCTGCAACGCCGTGCTTTTGTAGGGCGGGCTATGCCCGGCCTACATTTGTTTCCGGCTTGCACGGCTCAGGTATTCATAACCATGACTAAACGCATTCTTGTAATCCTTGGCCACCCCGCAAGCGAAAGTTTCTGCGGCGCTCTCGCGGATTCATATGTAAAGGGAGCGGAAGCTGCTGGGAACGAAGTCCGCCTCATATTTCTTGGCAATTTGTCTTTTGACCCGGTGCTCCACAATGGCTATGCCACTATTCAGAAACTCGAACCTGATTTGGTGGCTGTTCAGGCCGCAATCACTTGGGCGCAACACATCGTTTTCATATATCCCATCTGGTGGGGCGCAATGCCAGCTTTGCTCAAAGGCTTGATTGACCGCGTTTTCCTACCTGGCTTTGCCTTCAAGTATCGTGAAGGTTCTCAGTTCTGGGATCGACTGCTTTCGGGGCGCTCAGCTCACCTTCTCGTCACAATGGATACCCCACCATGGTATTTTCGCTGGATATATCGTATGCCGGGCCACAATCAGATGAAGCGCACCATTCTTGAATTTAGTGGGATAAAACCCGTGGCCGTTTCGAGCTTTGGCCCCATCAAGGGCTCGAGTCAACAAAAACGAGAAAAATGGCTTGCCCAAGTCAGCGCGTATGGCCATCATTCCTAATATTTAGTGAGGAGTAGCGATGAGTCTGGATTTGTATATTGGCAACAAGAATTATTCATCATGGTCGCTGCGGCCCTGGCTTTTGCTCAAGCATCTGGACATACCATTCACGGAGCACATGGTGTCGGTTGCCGGGCGCGACTACAACCCTGCCCTGCGGCCTGTTGCCGCGAATGCCAGGGTGCCATGCCTGCATGTTGATGGATTTCAGATATGGGAAAGCCTCGCGATAGCAGAATACCTGGCTGAGCAATACCCGGATTTATGGCCGACCGACCCCAAGGCTCGTGCGCGAGCGCGCAGCATTTCAGCAGAAATGCACTCGGGTTTCGCCAACCTGCGCAAAGCGATGCCGATGAATCTGAAATTCCAGCTCAAGGGCAAACCGGCAGATGCGGCGGTACAGCGGGACATCGACCGTATTGTCGAGATATGGACAGAAGCGCGCACCCAGTTTGCAACCCCTGACGACCCCTACTTGTTCGGCGCTTTCTCGGTGGCCGACGGGATGTATGCGCCTATCACCTGGCGCTTCCATATCTACAACGTGCCGCTGCCCCCCGTGGCGTCAGCCTATCGGGACGCACTGCTGGCTCATCCGGCCATGCAGGAATGGTACGCGGCGGCGCTACAGGAAACTGAAGCGCATGCGCATTACGACGACCTTGCAATGGAATACGGCGGATCCCGTTAAAACAAAACAGGAAATACCCCGATCAATCCACACTACAACTTGGAGACCATGATGCAAACCGTAGCAAAGACACCCGCACCACCCTATTACGCGGTGATTTTCAGTTCTATCCGTACTGACGGCGACAACGGCTATGGTGACGCGGCAAAACGGATGGTGGAGCTAGCCTCAAGCCAGCCCGGTTTTCTCGGCTTCGAGTCTGTCCGTCAGGAAATCGGAATCTCCGTTTCGTATTGGGCCAGCCTTGAGGCCATTCAATCGTGGAAAGAAAATGCTGAGCATCGCGAAGTGCAGAAGAAAGCCAAGGTCTGGTATAGCAGCTTCCGCGTTCGTGTTTGCCGGGTAGAAAAAGAATATGGCTTTTAGTGTTCTGCCCAAAATAATGAAGCTATGCTCAAATTGGGCGGCACAGAAGCGCCCGCATTTCCACGTTATGTGTCACAAGAATATGGGCCTCGACAAATGGCTGAGCTAATTGAGTTCGAAACTGAACGCCTCCGCTTGCGCCAGTGGATCGCAGCCGACCGTGAACCATTTGCAGCGCTGAACGCTGACCCAAAAGTCATGGAATTTTTCCCCGCACCCCTTGAGCGTGCCGCAAGCGACACAATGGCTGACCGTTGCCAGTCTCTGATCGCCGAACGTGGCTGGGGCTTTTGGGCTACCGAATCGAAGGAAACTAACCAATTCATCGGGTTTGTTGGTTTGCACATTCCGATTCCCGAACTGCCGTTCTCTCCTTGCGTCGAAATCGGCTGGCGGCTAGCCTATCCGTATTGGGGCAAGGGCCTTGCAACAGAGGCTGCAAGAGGCGCACTTCAAATTGGCTTCGAGCTGCTTAGCCTGCCCGAAATCGTCTCCTTTGCCACCCTTTATAATCTCAGGTCACGTGCCGTTATGGTAAGGCTCGGAATGTGTGAGACTACAGAAATATTTGAGCACCCTCACGTACCCATGGGTAGTCCACTGCGCAAGCATTGCTTGTACCGATTGTCTCGTGAGCAATGGCTCCCTATGCCACAAACTTGAAAATGATAAGTAATGATTAAATTACGAGATTACTCAATAGCTGACGCTGATCGGTTTGCCGATCTTGCTAACAATGAAAACGTAGCGAGGTATTTGATCTATACGTTTCCTTACCCATACACAAAACAGGATGCGGCATGGTGGATAGAAACTGGATCCAAGGTGAATAATGCGGTAACCAAGGCAATCGAATATCGAGGAGAGCTTGTCGGTACCGTTGGCATTACGCCACAAACCGGTTGGAAAGAGCACTCGGCAGAGATTGGCTACTGGGTAGGTGAGGAGTATTGGGGCAAGGGTATCGCCACTGAAGCGCTACATGCAATGAGTGATCTCGCATTTTCGACCATCAAATACAAAAAACTATTTGCACCGGTTCTTGGCCCAAACAAAGCTTCAATGAGGGTGCTTGAAAAGTGCGGGTACAGCTTGGAGGGCATTTTAAAACATGAGGTTTTTAAGGATGGGAATTATTTCGATGGGCATTACTATGCCAAGTTTTGTTCATGACCCCGCGCTTTAGCTGGGCTGCGCCAAAAATGGTGCGCGCCCTCAATTTGAACGCTATGCGCACTCACAGGCGCCTTGCTCTATTGCTTGTTTTCGCCTTGTCCGGCTGCACGACTATTCAGCGCACCGCCCACATGTACGGAAGCGAAGCGCCTCCACCCCTGTCGTTTCAATACAGGGACGGAGGTTCAAGCATTTACTATTCCTTCTCGGTCGGTGACGCTTCGCAGCCAGATACCGCAATCTTCTTCTATGGCGCGACGGGCTGCCCCAGTTGGAAGTCCGTGATGCCCGGTTACGTCAACGGCCTTACGATCAGTGCCCGTGTTTTCGTTCTCAACAAGCGTTTTGTGCCTGACCGCTCTATCGGCCTATTGGACTGTGGCCGGGAATTTTATCTCGCAAATAACCCAAACCAATGGATCGCCGACTATTCAGAGTTCATTGCGGCACAATTAGACTCCAACGCGCCCAAGTTCAAAAATGTTGTTTTGGTTGGCGTCTCGGAAGGTGCGTTACCCGCAACCAAGGTTGCCGGACTGACCCCTGAAATTACCCACGTTGCAATCATCGGCAGCGGCGGCTACTCAATGCACAAGTCGCTCGCCACGCTCGCACAGAGGGGTGCCATATGGTTCGATGTCGAGTCGGGCTGGAAGAAGATTTCTGCTGATCCTCGCAGCATCAAGAAAGATTGGTACGGCAACCCCTATCGTTGGTGGTCGGATGTTATGGACATTGACCCGCTACCCGATTTCCTCAAGCTGAACATACCTATCATCGTCGGCATCGGCGAAAATGATGAGAGCGTTCCGGTCGAATCTGCACTTTTTTTGGAATCGAAATTCAAAGAGGCAGGCAAAAACAATCTCATCCTCAAGGTTTATCCAGAATCTGATCACCGGTTGAACGGCAACGGGAATTCTCATCGCAATGAGTTCTTCGCAGAGCTATCTCGCCTGGTCCAACAAACGCATAATGCGGTTGAGCGTGACGCTAGTCTTCTCCAAAAACCTCCATAAGCAACGTCAACCGCTCATGGCACTCGGTTAAGGTTTTTACACTCCGGTTAACCGGACACCAAGTAAGCGAGGTGCTTCGCATCGGACTTCTTCGCGCGGCTGCCGGTTACAATCACATTTGGGGTCATAATCCTTATGAACACACACCTTGCCGAACTCGGAATTTCAAGCGAATTGATAGCGGCCCGTAGGCTACTGGAATGCGAGGAAGCGACGAGGCTTGAAGTTGCCGAAGTTGGCGTGGATGGCCGAGAGCATTTGCTGGTACCTTCTGCCTCAGCAGCATGGCGCAGTCTGAAGGCGGCGGCGCTCGTTGATGGTATTGATCTGTTTATCGTCTCCGCCTTTCGCAGCATTGACCGGCAAGCCGAGATAATTCGCCAAAAGATCGAAGCTGGGGTTGCGGTCGGAAACATTCTCACCGCCTGTGCGCCGCCGGGCTTTAGCGAACACCACACCGGGCGTGCCGTCGACCTCTCAACTCCAGGCTGCCGCACGCTCGAAGTCGAGTTCGAGCAAACTACTGCTTATGCCTGGCTCGATAAACATGCTGCCGAATTCGGCTACTATCTCTCGTATCCCATTGGTAATTCTTGGGGTTATCAATATGAGCCTTGGCATTGGTGTCTCAAAGACGATCAACCTTGCAATGCACCTGATCTGCACGAAAATATGCGCAGCTCGGTGGTTTAGAACGTTTGGCCCAATTTATGACCGCTAGCTTTACAATCCACAGAGCAACCGTAAATGATGCACATGAAATCGCTGTTATGGTTGGCGAGTTGCTGAATGAAATAATGAGCGCTATTGGTGTAAGTTTTTTCAATTTCAGCCTTGATGAAACAACGGCAAGGCTTATAGATTTCATCGACCGGGAGAAATATTATGTTTTTGTCGCTCGCAGCAGGAGTCTGAGTCCCGCAGGGTTTATTGCACTCTATGAAAGCTATGCCCTTTACGCCGAGGGTGCTTTCGGCACCATACCCGAGCTTTATGTTCGCCCAGCGCACCGCGCAAATAAATTGGGGCTTCATCTTGCGTCTCAAGCAAAGTCTTTCGGTGCGTCGCGTGGTTGGACACGTTTGGAGGTCACGACTCCGCCGCTCCCCCAGTTCGACAGAACCTTGGCGTTTTATGAGCGTGAGGGTTTTGGAATAAGCGGCGGTCGCAAACTGAAGGTTGACCTTTGAGCCATTGGCCTATCTCTGCGCCAAAGTTGGACGCACTTTCAGCGCGCACCTTGGCTCCATTACGTTGGGCTGTAAGCCATAATGGGCATTGATACATTTCGTACCGCTAGTAAATCTGATGCCGAGGCAATAGCGCAACTCGTCAACAAAGCATATCGCCCGGAAACAGGCGCGGCTGGCTGGACTCATGAATCCGATTTGGTGTCTGGAGACAGAGCAAGTGTTGGTCAAGTTTCGGAAGTTATGTCAAAGCCAGATTCCGTTATACTTATTGGTCTAAACGATTCAGAAATTGTGGCTTGTGTTCACGTCGATAAAGATGGCAACAATAGCCACATTGGAATGCTCGCAGTTAACCCAGCGTTGCAAGGAGCGGGGGTTGGAAAACAAATGCTTGCCTATGCCGAATGGTACGCAAGCGAATATTACGGCTCTGAGAAATATATTATGTTTGTTGTGTCCTCAAGAAATGAACTCATTGCCTTTTATCTACGGCGTGGCTATCAGCAAATAGGTTGCGTAATGGACTATCCGCTGTCAGCAGGTGCTGGAACTCCAAAACATGCCGATCTCAAAATCGAGACATTGGAAAAGCGCTCTCATACCACAGTCAAGCGGGATACACTATACGCAGACCCAATACATCAGGGATCACTATGAACGATCAAGATATTCCCGTTGCTCTTGTAGCAACGCAGGTTGCCCCCCGGATAAAGCCATCGAGCTATCCAGAACCGTTCGCCTCCCGAATGGCAGGTCGAGAGAAGCGTCCCCTCGGTGATTTGTTTGGCCTTTCAAACTTTGGGGTAAATCTGACGCGTCTTTTGCCCGGTGCTGGTTCAGCTTTGCGGCACGCCCATTCCAGACAAGATGAATTCATCTACATATTGCACGGTTATCCCGTGCTAATTACTGATGGTGGAGAAACGCAACTATCCCCTGGCATGTGCGCCGGATTTAAAGCGGGTACGGGCAACGCGCACCAGTTGCTTAATCGCACAGGTGAAGAAGTGAGTTACCTTGAGGTTGGTGACCGCAGCGCAGGAGATTCCGCCATATACCCTGACGATGACTTACAGGCAGTTCTCGTCGATGGAAAATGGCGGTTTGCACACAAAGACGGTTCGCCATATTGAAGTTCACACCAATCCGGCAGACCATTTAGTATTTATGCGAAAAAGCTGAACAGTGCCGGTTGCGTTTACGATAGGGTAATAATCAAGGGAGCTTGCATGCAGCACGTATTAATCATTCATGAGGTCGAATCTTATCCGGCGTGGAAGGTTGTTTTTGACCAGGCGGCAGATATTAGAAAATGCGCCGGGGAAATGAGCTACCAGTTGCTGCGATACGATAATGACGCAAACAACATCGTCCACTTTTCGGTGTGGTCTTCATTGGACAATGCCCGGCGCTTCTTCGAGTCACCAGAACTGGTGGAAATCAGAAGAAAAGCCGGCGTAAAAGCACCAGACTTTATTTATCTGCATGAGATAGAGCGTGGCGTGTTATAGCTCGGGTATCACTTTCGAGGATGACGCGATAAACACGCTCAATTCCCTGGCCCCGTTACGTTAGGCAAAAGAGGAAAGCCAATGTCACCAAGCAAGTTGGAGCAATACCTGCATGATCACATACCATTGTCAAAAGCAATGCATGTATCAGTAGTATCAGCTGGCGAAGAGGAAATTATCCTCAGGGCACCACTCGCACCAAACATCAATCACCGCGATACCGTATTCGGCGGAAGTGTATCTGCTATAGCAATACTTGCAGCTTGGTCGTTGTTGCACACACGCTTACAAAGCGCCGGTATCAGTAGCCGTCTCGTCATTCAACGCAACACCATGGACTATCACCTTCCCATTCTGGGTGAGTTCACGGCTCGTGCATTTATTGAGCAACCTGATGCGTGGCAGCGATTCATAGGCATGCTTAAGCGCAAAGGGAAAGCCAGAATATGGTTTCATCCATGCTCGAACATAACGGCCAAGTTGTCGGCTCTCTCACCGGCGAATTTGTCGCATTGGGGTTTAATGTCGCCTAATCTCTTCAAGCTGGGCCATGCAGACTTGGGTGGGCACGTTTCTGCGTCCACGTAGTCATCGAGCGCAGTAGCCACACGCATTCTGTTTGTTTGTCGTCACGGTAGTGGGTGCGGCTGGCGGAAACAGTGCGTGCGTGGAGAAAACGCAGTCTGCAATCATAAAGGCTAAAATTATGTGGTGCGAATTATGTATATCGGCAAACTCGCTAAATTAACCGGCGCATCACCCAAGGCGATACGTCTTTACGAATCCATCGGCCTTATTCCAATTCCCAGCCGCGAGGGAAAATATCGCATTTACTCGGATAAGGATGTAGCCCTTATGCATATGATCCGGCGCGCGCAAGCGGTCGGTTTCAACCTCGCCGAACTGAAAGAGTTGGTCGCGCTTAAAACCAAGAGCAACCGCTTTCCCATCGAGATCGCGAACGAGCTGATCGCCAGCAAGCGCGAAAAGCTGCGCTCCGATATGGACAAAATCAATTTGCTAGACCGGCAATTGATAGAACTGCATGAAGAGCTGAATCGAACCTTCGGCTAAAAATTACATACGCTTGACTCTACCCCTTGGGACAAGGTTTACGCTGCTCCTTTCATAACCAGCGAGGCCAGCAATGATTAAGATCAGCATCCTGTATCCCAACAACAATGGCGCAAGGTTCGATTTGCGCTATTACATTGACAAGCACATGCCAATGTCTATTGAACTCCTGGGCGCCCATGCCGGCTTCAGAGGCGTTTCTGTAGAGCATGGGCTCGGAGGCGGAATTCCGGGCGCAGAAGCAGCATACGTTGCCATGTGCCACTACCAGTTCGACTCGGTCGAAAACTTCATGGCTGCTTTCATGCCCCACGCAGCAGTGCTCCAGGGCGACATGCCAAACTACACAGACATCGAGCCGGTTATTCAAGTCAACGAAGTGCTCATTTCCAAATAGTGCTTCGAACTGAAAAACGAAGTTACATCATTTGTTGGTCAGACCTCAACCCGACAAGTCGGGACTCATGGGCATGCCCACGTGTTGATTGCCCGCATGTTGATTTGACCGCCCCCACCGTGCCATGTATATTTCGTGCCCATGAAGACTCAATCATCCATTGCTTCCACAACAACCTCCACCAAGCGACTGTGGCTAGGGACACTATCCCATTGCCGCAGCTCGTTCCTGTTTTAACTTAATCGTTTTACTTAACCGGGCAACTGCGGGTCTGACCGCGTTGCCTCATATCTGCCGAAGACCTGCACCAGCCACTATATGGGTCTTGAATCATGGCAAACATTTCACGAAGTATTCCGGTCAATCGCGATGTGCTTATCGGCATAGCCTTTGCGCTGCTCGCGGCGCTCGGCTTTTCAGCAAAGGCCATTCTGGTCAAGCTGGCTTATCTCGACAACGTGGATGCGGTGACGCTGCTGGCGTTGCGCATGGCGTTCTCGCTGCCGTTCTTTGTAGGTGTCGCGGTCTGGGTCAGGCGCCAGCACGCGGAGCCGCTCAGCACGCATGACAGGATGCTCGTGCTGTTATTGGGTCTGATCGGTTATTACCTCTCAAGCTTGCTGGATTTCCTTGGGCTGCAATACATTACCGCCGGGCTGGAGCGCCTGATCCTGTTCCTCTATCCGACAATGACGGTGCTTCTCTCGGCGCTGGTATACAAGCGCGCCATTGGCAGAAAAATTATTGCGGCGATGGCGTTGTGCTATGTCGGGATCGTGCTGGTCTTTTTACATGATCTGGGCCTGCACGACGCGGGTATGAAGCAGGGTGTCATCTTGTTGGGCGCGTCATTGGTGTTCGCCAGCACCTTGTCCTACTCGATTTATCTGGTGGGCGCGGGGCATGCCATCGCCCGCATCGGCGCGGCGCGTTTCACCGCCTATGCGATGGTAGTGGCGTGCGTTGCCTGCCTGTTGCAGTTTGGCGTGATGCGCCCGGTGAGCGCGCTCGACTTGCCATTGCGCGTATATGAACTCTCCATCGTCATGGCGATCTTTTCCACGGTGTTGCCGGCGTTCCTGCTGTCCCACGCCATCCGCCGCATTGGCTCCGGGAGTACATCGCTGATCGGCACAATCGGGCCTGTCAGCACCATCTACATGGCGCATATTTTCCTGAACGAGAACATATCGCCACTGCAAATCGCCGGAGCGTCGCTGGTATTGGTCGGCGTGCTCATCATCAGCATGAACAGCAAACGTGAGGGAAAATAATATGGGCTGGCCACCGCCGGTGGTGGCAGCGTGCCATAACCAGACAATCGGTGGCAATCAGGGACACCCATTAGCCGTTGCTCGACGGGATACGTTCGTCTTTACTCGCCGCGAAACTCCCGGCGATAGGCGGAAGGCTTGATGCCGAAAGCTTGCCCGAAACAGCGGCGGAATAAGGCGGGCGAAGCAAACCCGGCTGTTTCTGCAACTATCTCGATTGGCTTGTCTGTCACTTCAAGCATGCGTTGCGCTAATGACAAACGCTGATTCAGCAACCATTTCCCAACAGTTGTCCCAGTCATCTGGCGAAACCGGCGAGTAAAAGTTCGGCGGCTCATCAATGCGCGTTCTGCCAATTCGTCCAGGGTGTGCGCGGTATCCAAATTCTGCGTCATCCAGTCCATTGTCTGAGAAAGCCGATCGGGCGAAACAGAACTGAATACGGGTTGTTCGATGAATTGTGCCTGACCTCCTTGCCGGAAGGGGGAAACGACCATGCGTCGTGCAATGTGATTGGCGACCTCAGCTCCATACTGCGTACGAAGCAAATGCAGGCAGCAGTCTATGGCTGCGGCACATCCGGCCGAGGTAACGATGTCACCCTCGTCCACATACAAAACACCTGGCTCTACATTTACAAGCGGATAGCGCTGTGCCAGTTCAGCCGCCCATTTCCAATGGGTGGTTGCCCTGCGGCCATCCAGCAGTCCCGCCGCGGCCAACACAAATGTTCCAAGACAAAAGCTGACAATTTTGGCGCCGCTTTGGTGAGCCTTGCGCAAAGCGTCGAGCAATGCTTTGGGCGGCAACTCTGCGGTATCGCGCCAACTGGGTACGATGACCGTTTCTACGTCTTTCAGACCGGCAAGGCTGTGCGTGGCATGAATTGAAAAGCCGACGTTGGTTTGTATCGGAGAAGTATCTGCCGCGCACACCTTGACCTTGAAGTCGGGCACCTTACTGTTATTGGCATCAGGCCGGAAAATGATGCACGGCACTGACAAATGGAAAGGGCTGATGCCATTGAAAGCGATGACTGCGTACGAATCTGAATTTTTTGATGATTTTTTCATGATGGCCCAATTGTAGCTAAAAATGGCATACAGGCCACTTATACCAAAAGCCATATTCAGAAATAATGCGCTCAGTTCATTTTTATTAACCCATAAAGAGGCAGTTATGCCACAGCCACGCCGGGCCTTGATTGTTGTCGATGTTCAAAATGATTACGCTGGCGGAGAGTTGCCTATTGAATTTCCAAATGTGCAAAACTCACTGAGCTGTATTGGGTCGGTGATGGATGCTGCCCGCACTGCCTCAATTCCAGTGGTGGTTGTGCAGAATATCCTGCCCCCCAATGCGCCATTCATGGCAGATGGTTCTTCAGGAGGAGCGTTTCACGAGATTGTTGCTTCGCGCCCTTACGACCATTATGTTGCCAAGAAATTACCCAGTGCTTTTTCGGGGACAGACCTAGAAGGATGGCTTCTCCAGCATGCCATCGATACCGTCACTGTGATCGGTTATATGACCCACAACTGCAATCTATCGACCATGCTGCATGCCTTTCACAGCGGTTTCGCTGTAGAATTTTTAAGCGATGCATCCGGCTCGGTGCCGTATGAGAATCGTGCAGGTCGAGCAACTGCCGAAGAAATACATCGTGTGGTGAGTGTGGTTCTGCAATCGCGCTTTGCAGCAGTGATGTCGACTGTCGAATGGATAGAGATGTTGAAACTGGGCGTGGCACCAGAACGGGATTCGATATTCCTGTCTAACCGCCGTGCTCGTGGCATGGCAGTGCTTGCATGAATCACTTCAAATCAGATGGCAAAATTCAATTGCGCTCTTTCATTGAGAAGGATGGGATCACCATCGAACAATGGCCGGCCTATCCGCTGGAATTTGAAGACCTGGACTATGCGCTGAGGAAAGATGGTTGGATCGCGGAGTTCCGCGGCCAGCCTGATACATGTGTTTATGCCGCTGAGCAATCGGGCGAGTTAATCGCATTCACTATTCTTTCATTGACCGAACGATGCGAGGCCGAGTTTCGCATTGCGCTGCGTGCGGACAAAGCCGGAAAAGGACTTGGCCGGATTATCACCGCCAAAACTTTGGAGATTGGATTTGATGAAACCGGACTGAAACGCATTCATCTCATTGTCCGGAAAAACAACCCGAGAGCGATTAATTTGTACCAGCAGCAAAACTTCTCCCACTGCGGGGAATGCCAGATGATGGTCAATAATAGTCAGACTGATTTCTTGATGATGGAATTACTGCGAAAGGATTTTATCAGGCCCATTAGTTCCAGCAATAATTCGCCCAGTTAATTTTGATTAACTGGGCGCCGCAGCTGCACGTCGCTTTTCAACATCACGTCAAATTTTAAGGAAAACCATGAATACGCCAATCACAAAAGGCACGCACCACATCGGTTTAACTGTTTCCAGACTGGAAGAAAGTGCTGACTTCTTTATTGGATTGCTGGGTTGGAAAGAGGTACGCAGGAATGCGGAATATCCTGCCATCTATGTAAGCGATGGCAGGATAATGGTTACGCTTTGGGCAACAAAAGAACAACCATCCAACCAATTCAATAGGCTCACAAATGTCGGGCTGCACCATGTCGCGTTTCAAGTTGAACATGAAGCTGATTTAAACAACATTCATCAAAGACTAATAGCTGGCGGGGTGAAAATTGAGTTTGCACCGGAGCTATTGGGAAAGGGGCCTACGAAACACATGATGTGTTATGAACCAAGTGGTATCCGGGTAGAATTCATTTGGCTTGGTATGTAAATACACAATCAATGAAAATAGACTACCACCTGCTGGAGAAGGCGGGCTGTGGGCTTCGGGCTACCTCTCCATTGCCTTCTCCAGCACCTCAAAAATCTTCGGTGCCTGACATTGCGCCACATTGAAGCGCATAAACGGTGCAGCCGTTTGGCTCAGGCTGAAAACGTTGCCGGGAGCCAGTACGACGCCCTCTTGCAGGGCTTCTTGCGACACCTTGGCGGAGTCCAGTCCGTGCGGCAGGCGCATCCAGAGGAACATGCCGCCCTGCGGTTTCATCCAGGGGGTGATGCCGAGTTTTTCCAGCCGGTGCAGCGTGCGTCCCATGGCATCGGCCAACTGGCTGCGCAGCGCATCGACGTGGTGGCGATAGGCGCCTTGGCGCAGCAGGGAGTAAACCAGTTCCGTGCCAAGGCCGCTGCTGCTGAGCGTGGTGGCCAGCTTCAGGTCGACGATTTGTTCCGCCCAGTCTTGCCGTACCGCGATGTAGCCGCAGCGCACCGATGCCGTAAGTACCTTGGAAAAACTGCCGACGTGGATGACCCGGTTCAAGCCGTCGAATGACGCCAGCAGGGGCGAGGTGTTGTGTGCGAATTCTGCATAGATGTCGTCCTCGACGATCAGCAGGTTGTGATCTTCGGCTAGTTTGAGCACGCGGTGCGCGACGATGGGTGAAAGTACTGCACCAGTCGGGTTGTGAAAAACTGAATTGGTAATGTATAAGCGCGGTTTATGCTGCGCCAGCAGTTCGGCCATCGCCTGCACATCCGGCCCCTGCTCGGTATAAGGGACGGCGATCAGTTGCACGCGATGCGCGCGCAGCAGCGCCTGAAAGTTGAAGTATCCCGGATCGTCAACAAGCACCGTGTCACCCGGCTCGACGAGGTAGCGGCAAATCAGGTCGATGGCCTGGGTGCCGGAGTCGGTCAGTATGATCTGACGTGCAGTCGCCATGACGCCGCGCTCGCCGAGACGGCGGCTGAGTTGTTCGCGCAATGGGAAGTGCCCATACGGATGCCCGTATTCCAGCAAGCCAGCTTGCGTGTCTCTGGCCAACCGGCGCAAGGCGCGACGTATTTCCTCATCCGGCAACCAGGAGGGGGGGAGCCATCCGCAGCCAGGCTTGAGCATGTCGCCTTCGGCTTCAAGCGACTGGCGGATGATCCAGAGCGGATCAATGCTGCGATCCCGCGTCGCGCCCACATCGGCCAGCGATAGCGGCGGCGGATGCCCGCACACATAAAAACCCGAGCCGCGTTTCGCGGCGATCACGCCGTCGGCAGCCAGGCGGTCATAGGCTTCGACGATGGTGTTTTTCGCGACGTTCAACCGCCCGGCCATCTGCCTGATGGAGGGCAGTCGCTCGCCCGGCACCAGCACGCGGGAGGCCAGTTGCTCGCGTATCGCTTGCATCACCGCGTTTACGCGGGTTCCGTCTTTTTGCTTGGGGTTGATTTGCATCATTTGTACCCGTAAGTTTAGCGGACAGTATCTTTGAATTGTACCCATCTGTAACTGTTGATTCCAGCGCTTTCAAGGGAAGATGCCGGCTCTTCTTGCAGGAAACGGCGGGTATGAAAATGGACAAAGGGTTCAAGGGATGGATCAGCGGGCTGATAGGCGTGCTGATTTTTAGCGGCTCGCTTCCCGCGACTCGGGTGGCGGTCGCCACCTTCGATCCGGTTTTTTTTACTCTGGCGCGAGCGGCGATTGCCGGTGTGCTTGCCGCATTGATCTTGCTGGTTCTGCGCCAGCCACGGCCCGCGCGCAGCGACAATCGCGCGTTGCTGGTGGTGGCGCTCGGCGTGGTGGTGGGCTTTCCGCTGCTGACGGCTCTGGCGCTACGGCATGTCAGTTCGGCGCATGCCACCGTGTTTGTCGGATTATTACCGATGGTAACGGTGATATTTGGCGTACTGCGCGGTGACAAAAATCCGCGCTGGCTGTTCTGGTTATTCTCGTTGTCGGGGAGCCTCGTCGTGGCAGGCTTTGCGATGGGGCAAGGCATCAACGTTTCGGTATTGGATGATCTGCTGATGTTGGCTGCGATTATTGTGTGCGGCTTAGGTTATGCCGAGGGCGCACGTCTGGCACGCCGCATGGGTGGATGGCAGGTCATCTGCTGGGCGCTGGTGCTGTCGCTGCCATTGATGTTGCCGCTGTGTCTGTGGACACTGCCCGGAAATTTTCAACAAGCCGCCTGGCCTGCATTGCTGAGCTTAGGATACGTCTCACTGTTCAGCATGCTGCTCGGATTTTTCTTCTGGTATCGTGGGCTGGCGCTCGGCGGCATCGCGTCTGTCAGCCAGCTGCAATTGCTGCAACCGTTCTTCGGGTTGGGGCTGGCAGCCGTGCTGCTTGATGAACACGTCAGCACGATGATGGTCGCCGCTGCGCTGGCGGTTGCGCTGTGCGTGGCCGGGGCAAGACGGTTTGCCACATAGGCTGTTATTATTAAGCCATCTTGCGATGGTGCATCTGCCAACACTTGGCTCATACAAACAGGAAGCAACATGCATCCCGACAAAAATTCACTCGGCCAGCTCATAGGATTTTCGGTTACAGGCTGGAAGCCCACAGCACGTCCGGCTCACAAGCTGTTGACGGGACGCTTTTGCAGCCTTGAGCCGCTCAATACCGCGCGACACGCCGCAGACCTGTACGCCGCCAACGCATTGGATGCCGAGGGGCGGAATTGGACATATCTTCCCTATGGCCCATTTGATTCGCTTTCATCCTATAGCAATTGGGTGGATCAATTCAGCGCTACATCAGACCCGCTATTTTTCGCCATCGTTAGCCACGCGACCGGCAAGGCAGTGGGCGTTGCGAGCTTTCTGCGTATTGACCCTGCGAACGGCTCAATCGAAGTGGGGCATCTTAATTTCTCGCCGCTGATGCAGCGCACGGCTGTTGCAACCGAGGCCATGCACCTCATGATGAAAGAAGCTTTTGCTCTTGGTTATCGCCGCTACGAATGGAAATGCAATGCGCTGAACCTGCCCTCGCGCCAGGCGGCACAGCGCCTCGGTCTTTCGTTTGAAGGCATCTTCCGTCAGGCTGCGGTTGTAAAGGGGCATAACCGTGACACGGCCTGGTATGCCGCCATTGATAAAGAGTGGCCGGCACTGAATGAAGCATTTCAGACCTGGCTGTCTCCTGAAAACTTCGATGACGCGGGGGAGCAGCGTGTTGCGCTGCCCAAACTTACTGAATCTATACTCGTCAGTCGGGGGTAATGCGAAATGTCCAGCAGGATTGCGCTGAATGATGAACGCACTCGTCGGATCGAGTTGTCAGTTTAAACGAAGACATAGAAGGAGTAAGCCATGGAACCCTGCAAGGTTGTTTTCGATTTGCTGGCGTGGCAGGAGGCCATGCCCGGCGCTCGCTTCAAGGTGTTTGGCGATGGGCGGAAGCAGATGCGCCTTCTCGAACTCACCTCCGAGTTTGTTGAGCCGGACTGGTGCGAAAAGGGCCATGTCGGTTTCGTGCTTCAGGGCGAACTGGAAATCGATTTCTACGGAAAGATCGTACGTTATGGAGAGGGCACTGGCATCTTCATTCCACAGGGCACACCGACCAGACATAAGGCACGTTCCATCACACCGACTGTTCTGCTTTTTCTGGCGGAAGATGTTTGAACGGACAAAAGCATTAACGTGAAACTCGCGTAGCGAGACTTTGTCCCTCTCGCCCGCTTGCGGGAGAGAGCTGGAGAGAGGGAAACGGACATGCCGAGTTTCATTATCAGGGGTGGCACATTCGCCATGCCCGTTTGGAGAAAAACCTGAATGAGCAAACCGAAGTTTTTCATCACCGACGTATTCACCAGCCAACGCTATGGCGGGAATCAACTGGCTACCTTCGTGGATTGCGAGTCGCTGTCTGATCGCGAGATGCAGCAGATCGCGAAGGAGATCAATTTTTCCGAGACGACGTTCATCACCTCGCGCCAGCCGCGAGACGGCGGCTATGACGTGCGCATCTTCACGCCGAATACCGAGGTGGAATTCGCCGGTCATCCGACGCTGGGTACGGCACATGTTATTCGCAATAAGTTGCACCTGAGCGATGCTGACGAAATCACGCTTAATCTGCCCATCGGCAGGATACCTGTCACCTTTGAGCAAGTGCCATCAGCCGCGCCCATGTTGTGGATGAAGCAGGCGGCGCCCAAATTCGGCAAGCAGTTGGAAGACAACACTGTGGCGCGAGTGTTGGGTATCGAGCCGTCCGACATTGATGGCGATTCTCCGATAGCAGAAGTCTCGACCGGTTTCCCGACTATTGTTGTGCCGCTGAAAAATCGGGACGCATTGAAGCGCGTGCAGATCAACAAGCAGCAATACTTCACGCTGGTTAGTGATGCATGGGCAAAGCTCATTCTGGTGTTTTGCCGGGAAGGCTACGAGTCTGGACAGAGCCTGAGCGTCCGCGTGTTTTGCGACTATTACGGCATACCTGAAGATGCCGCCACGGGCAGCAGCAATGGCAGTCTTGCTGCCTATCTGGCGCATCATCGGCTATTGGGTTCGTCGAGCATAGACGTGACCGCAGGGCAGGGCTACGAAATGGGACGGCCATCTACTCTGGCGTTGCGCACCCGCGATACTCAAGGTGAGATTGCAGTGTTTGTGGGCGGGAGCGTGGTCGATGTCGCCGATGGCGTGTGGAGTCATGCTCTCGATTTGCGAAACGAGAAAAGTTGATTTGAAAGGAGCGTACATGAGCCAAAAACAAAATCCGCTATCCACCATCGCCCCTTGGGATCTGGTTGCCTGCGGTTATGCCGAAACTACCATGCACATATTGGCGCATTACGCCGAAGAGGCGATAGCCGCCTGCAAGCTCAAACGGGGTGCGTCGATACTGGATGTCGCCTGCGGCCCCGGCACGCTTGCGCTCATGGTTGCACGAGAGGCTGGCACCGTGCACGGCATCGATTTCTCCGAAGCCATGCTCGATATCTTTCGGCAACACGTTGAGTGCGCAGGTCACCAGAACATTGCTATCCGGCACGGCGATGCGCAAGCGCTCCCTTATGCAGGTGAGATGTTTGACGCAGCGTTCTCGATGTTCGGGCTGATGTTCTTTCCAGACCGGAACAAAGGCTTTGCGGAAATCTATCGCACGCTAAAGCCGGGCGGCTCCATTGCGGTAAGCAGTTGGGCACCACTGGATCAATCGCCCGCCATGCAGATGATGTTTGGCGCTTTGAAAGCCATCAAACCCGACCTGCCGGAACCGCAACGGGCAGTAACCACTTTGGAAAACCCCGATGTCTTCAAACAGGAATTGCTGAATGCCGGATTCCGGGATGTGAAAATTCAATGCATCACCAAGGCGGCATTTCCGGTCGAGTCCATTGCTGTGTTTTGGGGTGATATGGTGAAGGGCAGCGCCCCGATCCAGATGCTGAAAAAAAGCATGGGTGAAACTGCATGGCTAGAGCAGGAAATCCTGGCGATTAAATATCTCGAAGAGAATCTGCCATCCGTGCCCACTACGCTTTCGTCCGATGCCTGGCTGGGATTGGGGATCAAGTAACTGATCAAACCTGCTTTTGGTCGAGCGCTGCACGTCACGAGGGTCTGCTTTCGGGCAGTATATTTGCAAGGTTGTCTGGCAGCAATGTCTCGATAACCTATATACAAGATTGAAAATTGATTGTTCTAAAGCAGCCTGTCAGTTTGATTCCAACCTCAGAGCAAGTAGCCTTATTTTGTAGCCAGCACGCTTTCAGGGGCGATACGGCTGCCGGTAATGGCAACCACCTTGTGCCGCGACTGCGTACCCTGCTTCAACTCCACCTGCCGCAACGGCACATCGAACACGCCGGCGATGAACTTCAGCAATGCCTCATTTGCGCGCCCCTCGACGGGCGGCGCGGACAGCTTTATTTTTAGCGCCTCGCCGTGTAGACCGGTGATTTCACTGCGCCTGGCTCCCGGCTGCACATGCAGGCTCAGGGTGATGATTTCAGCATTGCGGCGAAACCAGTCAGACATCAAAAAAACCTGACTGCAATACGCTCCAGCATACCGACCGGCACGATCATGATGAGCTGGCAGATGACGAACAACAGCAAGGGAGACAAATCCACGCTACCCAGCATAGGCACGATGCGGCGCAGTGGCCGCATAAATCTTCCGGTCACCGCTTCCAGCACCGAAGCCACCGAGGAATGCGGATTAACCCATGACAGGATGGCCTGAGCAAACACGGCACCCATCAGCAAATACAGGCTGATCTTGAGCAGTTTAACTGCCGCCAGCATCAGCAAACCCGCCAGCGGAAAACCCTGCCCTGAATAACCCTGTATCCACATCACCCCCGCCAGATAAAGCGCTTCCGTCAGCAAGGCGAGCAGCAGCGTTGCGCTGTCCAGCCCCCATGCG
>JAURZN010000065.1 GCA_030653355.1 Gallionella sp.
TAGACCGTCGCCTGATCTGACGGGCAGCGGCAACATCACGCGGTTTCGTCCCTCGAGGCTTGTCCGACACCTGCCCGCAGCGTTCCGGTGTATTCTGACCGGCCTGAGGTTGAGGGCAGGCGTCCGACAACCCTTAACAATAGCTGCCATTCGGGTAATGCGCTGAGTATGCTGGGTGGTTTGACGCTCTCAATGCTGGCTCGAACCCCGGCCATTTTATGAGCGCCCTCTGGAAACCGCGATACAATCTTCTTCAAGACAACGTAGGAGGAAGTCTCACCCCGATAGTTCTGAAGAATAGCGAGTGCGAAGTCAGCCTCCGTATCGCCCCCCGCCTTTACCAATTCGGCGAGCGCCATCATACATACGCACGGATCCCGTCCCGCTTAAGTACGGACTGAACACAGATACCCTTAGGAGTCGGCGGAAATATCCCATATCTTGTCCGCTCTACGGCCACGCTCCTCAATTAGGCGAGTGAGCTGGCCAGTTGAGATTTCGGATCCGAATTCCTTTGCGGCATCAACCAGTAGCGAAGTAAGCCATTGACCGTAGCTCACTTCTGTGTCGCCGCTCAGGATTGGACTGTCAGCCCACCCTAGGCCGCGATCGAATCGGCAGGTTCCAAGTGGCGGCAACCGCCTAAGAGGAACGGCAAGGCCGGCGGCCCAATTCGAAACGATCATCATGGCACGTTTCCTATCCTGCCTCGCAACGTAAATGACACCAGCATCGTTCCGTGAATAGTTGGCTGGGTTGCTTAGTGCCTTCATCGCGAAAGCAGGGAGCGCTCGCGTGAGACTGACTCTCAGGTTGTCGAAGTACGCACGTGCGTGGCGCGTGCGAAGAGCCAAATAGATGCGAGTTGTGGCGTTTGTCTCTAGAATGCCGGACGCGTGAAACATGAAACCGGGTGATCGGTTCAAATATACCGGCGGTAGCGAAACCATCACTCCATCTCCAATGCCCAAGGATCTATCCCTCGCTTTAACTCCGGCGATCTCTACCAGAAATTCCTCGCCAATCGAACCGATTGCAGGGACGAAGCGGCATTCCGCAAGACCTGCAAATGGCCGAGTCGCCCAATTCACGAATTGGCGGTCCATCATTGCAATGGAGATGTTGGGTGCCACCTTGGGCAATCGCCGCCGCCTCATTGCATAAAGCTCCAAGTAAATTCTTCCGGACAGAATATGAGCATCGCGGCCTTCAACAGGCAATAACCTGCTGATCTCGCCAACCGCGCTCATGAGTTCGCCGCTTACAGTCATCTGTGAAGCAGGCCTTGCGACAGGATTTGTTGCGCTATCTTCACCATCAGCCGATCAACTCGCCCCGGCCTCTGCTTGTACATGCATTCGCTCAAAACCCTCTGAATCAAGAAGGACGCAACAAGCTGTTCGAATCGGCGTGCGGTCACGGCATCGGATGACCGACGCCGGAAATAGATCTCGGCGAGCAGCCTGGCTGCCGCGAAGCCCGAATCAAAGTTCGCCGATTCTATTTCGGGCAGGCTCGGGTCGCTACGAGCGATGACAGTCAATGCTAGTCCAGCAAGCGCCGCACAATCTGTGCCCGGTGGCACCAGCGTGGCGGCTTCCCAATCGATCAAGAAGGGCTGGCCTTCGCTCAGGACAAGGTTATCAAGCTTGATGTCTCCATGCCCGAGGACGAGCCGTTTCGAAGGCATGGTGTCGAGCATTGCAGCTAGTCCGATTTCCTGGATCTCGGTCAAGAATTGCTGCGCTGCGGTCGAAATATCGATAACCTGATTCACATGCGGAAATGGAAAATCGAATAATGGCTGTGTTCGTCTGACACTTGGCGGGACTGCGATGTCCTCAATGCAGGCCACACGTTCGCCGAGCATGGACAATGCAACCAAAGCCGCCTTGGGCCTCTCACGGGCAACGTCTTCCAAGGTTGGCAACGGGTCGATGTATTCGAAGACCGTTAAGCCAAAATCCGGAAGAGTCAGGAGCGGTGGAATTCCGAGTTCGAGTGGTGCGATAGCATCGTTGACGGTAGCCTCGTTACCTTCTCCTGCAGGGTGAATTTTGACAAATAGCCTACGCCCTCCCGTCGCATGCACGATGTAAATGCGGTTGCGTCCGGATTGGGGGTGCCGTTTGAAGGTTAGCGACCCAGGAAGTCCCAACTCGGCGGCGAGGACACCGCCGAGTTGGGAGGAATTGAGCGAATCCAGCCTCAAGACTTGCAGGTAATTACAGGATGGCTCGCAACTGTTGTCGTAATTGTGACTGTCGTAAGGGTGGGCGTTACGGCCATGGTAATATCGCCCTCGTCTAACGCTTGTGCAACTGCGAGGTCTTTGTCCAGAGTGACAAAGGCTTCGTTTTTTCTCGCCGCAGTCAGCGTCGATCCAAATGTCTTTAGGAGGGCATCAAGCGCCTCTTGCTCGCCTCCACCCAAGGAATCACGAAACTGGGTGAGTTTCGATGCAAGATTCTTGGCGTCTTCTGCACTTACAAACTTCGCTGGTTCCATTGGTATTTCCTTTCGTTTGTGTGGTTGTGGAGTCAGCCTTCGATTAGCGAGAAACTTTCTGTCGATCGATGTAGGGATACCGGTTGCCCAGTACCCCCTCACATATCCCGACGTGCACTGCTCTGAAAATATCTCTTACGCGGCCTAGCCTAGTTGACAAGTTATAGCGTAGTCTGAAAGATAAGAACCTTAGCCACGCAGGTTAAAGTATCCATAATTGTCGAACACTAGTCAATGCTAATTTTCTTCAGGTCGGAGAGTGTCCGGAATTTTGTGTAAAGCGGTCGTTGTCACCTAATATTTCGACGTCTGCTTTGGCCGATTATGCACAGTCCTCGATTATGTGAAGTTTCGAAACCGACTGTGCTGAAAGCTAGGAAGTACGCGGCAAGGCGGGGTGTGATGCTACTGTAGGCTGGACATAATTTCTGCGGTAGTCTGAAGTGGTGGCTCCACTTCAGGAGACTATTATGGCCCACACTACTACGCCGTGCCGCCTCAGACGCACGGAAACCGGCCGCAAGATTCAGCCCTATGGACATCTGGGTCGCTGATTGACTCACTGATGACACAGAAATTATGTGAAGGTCGGAATTTGCGCAGGCAACGGGAGTCAGCACTTGAAACGGAATTCAACCTTTCACTTCACATAATCGAGGACTGTGCATAATCGGCCAAACCGGACGCTCGTAACTAATCGAGGAATTTCAATTCCAAGCGTCCGCTCTAACAGGTTTCGAATAAGCTATTTTGACACTCAACCAAAACAGGTCAGGCGCACATCGTCTTCTATATCTACACAACACCAGGCAATTGCCAGCCATTACTATCTAGTTCGTCATTCCAGTTTGAACCAAAGAGTTGTTGCAATACAAGCCAGAGACGGCCTTCGTTATCTTCTTCATAGGCAGTAACATCATCTTTACGCAGGGTAGCCATTGGTCGGGCCTGTGCACTTAGGGAATGCACCAGCCACACAATCCCACTGACCTCGTTGTTCTCCCACAATAGACCGTCAAAATCCATTACGGTAATCCCCCCATTTTTAGTTGGGGTCAGAAGTAGAGTTATTTAATAGTGCCTGCTTCTGTTTCGGGGTGATGCCGCCAAGCGCCATGTGCGGGCGCTCGTGATTGTAAGTCCACATCCATTTCGTTGCATAGTCCTG
>JAURZN010000071.1 GCA_030653355.1 Gallionella sp.
TGCTGGGCGATGAAGCATGGAACATAATCAACACGTTACGCTCCGAACGCCGCACCGGCCGCTCCGCGCAAATGCTCTACGAAGTGCTGGGTGACATCTGGGTCGTGACCCGCAATCCCTATTTGCAGGATGATCTGCTGAGCAACCGCAAACGGCGCGGCGCACTGATTGATGCGCTGCATCACCGCCTGAACGCGATAGATGAACGCCGTCAGGACAATCAGATTGTCAAACGCCTGCTGGAACTGGCGCGCGATGCGGTCAATCAATTCTCTGACGAATTCGAACAGACCCTGCAACTGCGCAAACGCGCGTTGCGCGAATTGAGCCGCATTACCCGTAAGGACAATATCCAGTTCGATGGACTGGCACGCGTCTCGCACGTCACCGATGCGACCGACTGGCGCGTGGAATATCCGTTTGTCGTGCTGCATCCCGACACGGAAGAAGAGATTGCCGCGCTGGTACGCACTTGTATCGCGCTCAAGCTGACCATCGTGCCCCGGGGGGGCGGCACGGGCTACACCGGCGGGGCGGTGCTACTGGACAAATATTCGGCGGTGATCAACACCGAAAAACTGGATGCCTTATCCAGGATCGAGCAGCTGGTTTTGCCCGGCCTGAGCGTAGCTTATGCGACTATTCATTGCGGCGCAGGTGTCGTCACACGCAGGGTCATGGAAGCGGCGGAGAACAACGGTCTGGTATTCGCCGTTGACCCCACCTCGGCGGACGCCTCCTGCATAGGCGGCAACGTGGCGATGAACGCAGGCGGCAAGAAGGCCGTACTGTGGGGAACGGCGCTGGACAATCTGGTCTCATGGCGCATGGTCACACCCGACGGACTGTGGATGATCGTTGAGCGGCTCGACCATAATCTCGGCAAAATCCACGATGTCGCCACCACACGTTTTCGCATCAGCCGGTTCGAGGCGGATGGCAAGACAGCCCATGGCGAACCCGAAATCCTGACCATACCCGGCAGCACATTCCGCAAAACAGGGCTGGGCAAGGATGTAACCGACAAATTTCTGTCCGGCCTGCCCGGCATCCAGAAGGAAGGCTGCGACGGCATCATCACCTCGGCACGCTTTATCCTGCACCGCGCCCATACCCACACCCGCACTGTGTGTCTGGAATTTTTCGGTCAGGTGAGGGAAGCGGTACCCGCCATAGTCGAAATCACCTCACTATTCGATAAGCGCAACGCCTCCACTCAGCACTCACCACTCACGACTTCCCCGGTATTTCTGGCCGGCCTGGAGCATCTCGACGAACGCTATCTCAAGGCCGTCGGCTACGCCACCAAATCCCGGCGCGGCACGCGTCCCAAGATGGTGCTGGTGGCCGACGTGGTCAGCGACGATGCCGACGCCGCCGCATCTGCCGCCTCGGAAATCGTGCGGCTGGCCAATCTGCGTCATGGCGAAGGCTTCATCGCCGTGTCTAGCGAAGCGCGCAAAAAGTTCTGGCTGGACCGCGCCCGCACCGCCGCCATCGCCAAGCATACCAACGCCTTCAAGATCAATGAAGACGTGGTCATCCCGCTGCCGCGCATGGGCGACTACTGCGACGGCATAGAGCGCATCAACATCGAACTATCGCTGCACAACAAGCTCCAGCTACTGGATGCGCTGGATGAATTTTTCGCCGGTGAACTGCCACTGTATTATCAGGATGACAAACAGATCGGCGATGCCGAACTGCTGGGTGATCGCGCGCAGGAGGCCAGACAACTACTGGCGGATGTGCGCGGGCGCTGGGGGTGGCTGAAGGACAACCTGGATAAAAACAGTTCCGAGTTAGACCCAAAAACAAGCGACAAGCTACAAGCTGGCAGCTCTGTTTTTGAAGCGCTCCAGAATCACACCATCCGCGCCTCGTGGAAGCGTGAATTGCGCGATGTGTTGCAGCATATTTTCAGCGGCAGCACTTATCAGCCCGTGCTGGAGCAGTGCAACGCCCTGCACCAGAGCGTGCTGAAAAGCCGCGTGTTTGTCGCCCTGCACATGCATGCGGGCGACGGCAATGTGCACACCAACATTCCGGTGAATTCGGACAATTACCCGATGTTGCAACAGGCCAACGCGGCCGTTGATCGCATCATGCAACTGGCCAAGGATCTGGGCGGTGTCATTTCCGGCGAGCATGGTATCGGCATCACCAAGTACGATTATCTGGACGAACATGAAATCGCGCCGTTTATCGCCTACAAACAGCGGATCGATCCGGAAGGCCGTTTCAACAAAGGCAAACTACTGCCCGGCAGCAATCTGAATCGCGCCTATACGCCCAGCTTCAACCTGATGGAACTGGAGAGCCTGATTCTGGAGAAGAGCGAACTCGGCGACATCGCTGACTCGATCAAGGACTGTCTGCGCTGCGGCAAGTGCAAGCCGGTGTGCACCACCCACGTTCCGCGCGCCAACCTGCTATATTCGCCCCGCAACAAGATACTCGCCACCTCCTTGCTGGTCGAGGCCTTTCTGTATGAAGAGCAGACCCGGCGCGGTGTTTCCATCCAGCATTTCGACGAATTCAATGATGTGGCCGACCACTGTACCGTTTGCCACAAATGTTTGAATCCCTGCCCGGTTAACATTGATTTCGGCGATGTCTCCATGGCGATGCGCAATTTTCTGCGTAAACACGGGCAGAAGAAATATAACCCGATTACCGCCAGTTCCATGCTGTATCTGAATGCCACCGATCCGCTCACCATCAAACTGATGCGCAAAGTGATGATCGAATGGGCTTATCAGGCCCAGCGCCTGGGATACCGCATCGGCAAACGTCTGGGATTATTCGGGAAACAGGTCGCGCACCCGCCCGCCACGGTAGGCAAGCCGACGATACCTAGCCGGGTGATCCACTTCATCAATAAACCGATGCCCGGTAATCTGCCCAAGAAGACCTCGCGCGCCCTGCTCGACATCGAAGACAGCAGCGTGATACCCATCATCCGTAATCCAAACCGCTCCGGCGAAGATTCCGATGCGGTGTTTTACTTCCCGGGTTGCGGCTCCGAGCGCCTGTTCGGTCAGGTCGGCCTGGCTACGCAAGCCATGCTGTATGAGACCGGCGCCATTACGGTATTGCCACCCGGCTATCTGTGCTGCGGCTATCCGCAAAACGCTTCAGGCCAGGGCGACAAAGCCAGTCAGATCACCACCGACAATCGCGTGCTGTTCCATCGTGTCGCCAACACATTAAATTATCTCGATATCAAGACGGTGATCGTGTCTTGCGGCACCTGCATGGATCAATTGTTGAAATACCAGTTCGACAAGATTTTCCCCGGTTGCCGCCTGCTCGACATCCACGAGTATCTGCTGGAGAAAAACGTCAAACTGAAGGGCGTGGAAGGCACGCGCTACATGTACCACGAACCCTGTCACTCGCCGATGAAAACCTATCAGTCGCAAAAAGTGGTGGACGAACTCATGGGCACGCATGTGGCCATCAACGAGCGCTGCTGTGGCGAATCCGGTACCTTCGGCGTGGCCCAGCCACACATCGCCACCCAGGTGCGTTTCCGCAAGGAAGAAGAAATGCGCAAGGGCGCGGATGCGCTGCGCACCGATGGCTTCGACGGTGAGATCAAGATACTCACCTCCTGCCCCGCCTGCCAGCAAGGCCTGTCGCGTTATAACGATGACAGCGGCACGACTTCCGACTACATCGTAGTGGAAATGGCTAAATATTTGTTGGGGGAAAACTGGTTGCCGGACTATGTCAACAAGGCAAATAACGGAGGAATAGAGCGAGTTTTACTATAGGACTGAGAAGCAAGAAGCGAGGACTGAGGACTGAGGCGCGAGAAATACCAGCGCGTAGTTTTGACCTTAACTCAGTCCTCAGTCCTCAATCCTCAATCCTCAATCCTCAGTCCTCAGCCCTCAGTCCTCCATCCTGCTATTATTCGCCCATGCTGACCCTGCCCCTTGAACCGACTGACGACCGCGCCGATCCGATTTTCAAGGATGCGGCCGGTTGCGCGCAGTGGCTGGGGCAACTGCAACTGACCAATTTGCATCTGGCGCACGGCCAGCTGCTTACCCAGATCAACGAATTCAACCGTTATCCGATGCGCGGGCTGGAGCGCCTCAACACCCTTGAATTATTGAGGGAAACCGTCAGCCATGTACAGGAAGACTTTGCCAGAAAGCTGATAGGCAAGCCGCTTCCCCTGAACGAGAGCGAATTGATGGTATTTCAGGCCATCGTACAACTCTGGCAATCCTTGGTAACAGGCTATCAACGCGGATTGCAGGCTTATATCGCAGGCGAAAAACCGCTGAGCAAATATGGCGCACTGTTGTGCCAGCGCTGCCTGCTCTACAGCGGACTGGAAATCATCGAATATCTGCGTACCGGCTACGACTTTGACGCAGGACTCTGGCATCAGCTGCATGAGCTGTACGCTTACGCAGAGCAACAGGAAATACATCAGCTCAAGGTAACCGACCCGCTCAGCACTATCCAAAGCAGTTGCATATGCAGCTATGTCAAGACGCTGCTTGCCTGTTATGCCAGCCCCGCCCAACTGACGCGCTGGCAATTGCAGCAACTGGATTACTGGCTATCGCTGTGGGGCAATGCCGTCACCGTGGAACGCCGCTATAGCCTGATCAAAGGCGATGCTCACCCGCTCGCGACCGACTTGTCCAGCACGCAGGGGCTACAGCGCGCAGAAGGCTTGCCGCACAGCGACAGCTTGCGCTTTCTGGCGATGGTGCCGTTAAGCAAGTTGCTGCGCGTAAAAATCATTTTGCTGCAACAAGGCCAAACGCCCCGTCAAGTAGGACTGGGCGACCACGCCGACAGCCAGAGCTGTCTTGAGTTGCTCAATTTTTTACATCAGAGCTGGTGCGAAAACAGTCACAAACGTGTGGGCGAACGACAGCCCATCGCCCGCCACGCCCAGCTTTGCTATAAGCCGGAAGGCATTTACGTGCATTTATCCGGGAAGCCCATCCAGCAAAATGCGTCCGATATTGATAGCCTGGGGCGCAAGCTCATCGCGACACCGGCCCGCACACCCGATCATGCGGAGAAACAATTGAAAATGGGCCATCCGCTGGAAAGCTGGCACATGGAGAATGAAAGCATCATGGGCGCACGCCTGATCCGTGCCGATGCCATTGGCGGGCGACTCATGTGCAAACAGCTGATTGCCCTGCGCCCCAGCGACGCACTATCCTTCATACTGGGTGTTACCGCATGGACTAACGTAACGCGACAGGGCAGGCTGGAAATCGGCATCAAATATCTGCCCGGCCGACCCGAACCGCTACGCATCCGCGCGTCAGGCATCAACCCGGCCAGCAAGCACGCCCCGGCTTTTCTGTTGCCCGCCTTGCCGTCACTCAATATCCCAGCCAGCCTGATCATTCCGCGCGACTGGTTCCGGGACAACCGGGTGATCGAGCTATTACACCCGGATGGCCAAAGTTCAAGGGTTAAACTGGGCTTCAGCGTGGAACGCGGACTGGATTATGAACGCGTCAGTTTTACGCCGGACTGAGGACTGAGGACTGATGCCGCAAGCTCGCAAGGGGCTTCCCTCGGAATATTAAGGCGATAAATCGCCTATTCTTGAATGAAGGGCATTCCCCGCACAACTAAGCCTGCAAGGGGCCTCCCTCGGAGCTGCGGAGATGAATCTCCTGCTCCTGAATGAAGGGGGCTGCACCCCAAGTTGTTGCGTGAAGGGCTGAGGGGCGGCTTATGCGATCAGCCTGCTGGCCGGAAACACCAGCGAGAAGGTGCTGCCCTGATTTTCATCGCTGATGATCTCCAGCGTTGCCTGATGGCGCAGTGCGATATGCTTGACGATGGCCAACCCCAGCCCCGTTCCGCCTGTCCCCCGCGAACGACTGCGATCCACCCGGTAAAAGCGTTCGGTCAGGCGCGGGATATGCTGCGCAGCTATGCCTATGCCGGTGTCCTGCACCGAGAACACCGGCTGACCCGCACTCAACCCCCAGGACAACTTGATTGCGCCGCCCTCCGGCGTATAGCGTATCGCATTGCTGACCAGATTACTGAAAGCACTGTGCAACTCGTCGCGATTGCCGCACAACTGTTCGGGTCCGAACAGTTTCAGACTATGCTGATGCCGCCCCCCGCTCAATAACTGCCCCTCCTGATACACTTCAGCGAGCAGCGCCTGCATATCGACAGTCTCTGTCCTCAACGGGCTCTGATCGCTTTCAAGCCGTGACAGAATCAACAAATCAGAGACCAGATTATCCATACGGCGCGTTTGTTCGGCCATGAGTTGCAAGGCATGACGGATATTGTCGGGGCTCAGATCCTGCATATCCTGCAAGTTTTCGACAAAGCCGTTCACCACGGTCAGCGGCGTGCGCAGCTCATGCGACACATTCGCGACAAAGTCGCGGCGCATGGTTTCGATGCGCTCCAATTGGGTGATGTCATGACTGAGCAGCAAGTGCTTGTTACCCCCGTAAGGAATAAGCTTGATGGACAACACCATATCATCATGGCGTGCCGCTCTCATCACCAGCGGCTCACGGAAATTAGCCGCTTGCAGATATTCGATGAATTCAGGCTGGCGCACCAGATAGGTAATGTCCTGCATGATGTCACGCCCGGCATTCAGCCCGAAGTGCTGTTCAGCGAGCGGATTGCACCACTCGATTCGACTGAATTCGTTGAGGCTCACCACACCCTCCGGCAGGGCTGCAGTGGCTTGTTCAATATGCTGCAACTCGGCAGCCAGTTTTTGCTTGGTCTGGTTATGCCGTTTGACCATTTTTCTCAGCCGCGAGAACACCTCGTCCCATATACCATCCGCCTCGGGGATGGTTTCCAGACGCGCATCATTCAGCCAGAGTCCCAGTTTATACAGTTGCCTTGCGCGGTACGCCATCACCAGCAGCAACACCAACAGCATGAACAACAAGGCTGTCGTCACCGAGAATACAATCCACAACAGCGATGCTGCCAGCGCGGCATACACTAAGGGCGAAATCACACGCAACCAGAAAT
>JAURZN010000024.1 GCA_030653355.1 Gallionella sp.
TTGGCGGTCAGTTTGGCCAGTGCGCGCTGTGCCTTGCGGCGCAAGGTTGCGGTTTCCACAAAAGCGGCGTCAAAGGCCTGCACGGCCTGGCCCGCCGCCTTGAGCAGTTCGCCGACCAGGGCATCGCGCTCGGGATCCGTCTCAGGGGTGCGGCGCTTTTGCACCTCATCCAGACGATGGTGCAGGGCTTCGACCAGCAGCACGCGCCGCTTGGGATTGTCCAGCAGATCATCCTGCAAATAGGGATTGCGGGTCACGACCCAGATGTCACCCAGCACTTCGTAGAGCATTTGCGCGGAGCGGCCGGTGCGGCGTTCGGAGCGTAACGTGTTGATTATGTTCCATGCTTCATCGCCCAGCAGACGCTGCACGATCTCACGGTCGGAAAATGAGGTGTAGTTGTAGGGGATTTCACGCAAACGCACGGTCATGATGTTCCTTGCGGCAATGGCTATACACACTTAGCGCTTGCCTTGCTTAATAGTTGTCTGGCGCGCATTTTACCCGATTGCAGCGTCCTGCTCGACCCTGAGTGTATTGCGGATAAAATAGCGGCACATTATGAATGCTGCTACCGACAAATTAACCGTGCGGCTTTTCTTCGCGCTGTGGCCGAAAGGCGGCGAGCACCGGGCGCTCGCCGCCTGGCAAGGCGCGCTGCAAGCCTTGTGCGGCGGGCGGCCTATGCGCCCGGATACGCTGCATGTCACGCTGGTATTTCTCGGTGTAGTGGCGCAGGACAGGCTGGAGGCGTTGAAGCTGGCGGCAGAAGAAGTCAGTGCAGAACGCTTTGAGCTGTGTTTCGATCAGGCGCGTTACTGGGGACACAATCATATTTTGTATGCCGCGCCCGGTGCCGTGCCCCGGCAACTGGCGCAACTGGTGAACAAACTGGAGGGAAGTATGCGTCGCCATCGTTTTGCATTTGATCAGCGTGAGTACCAGCCACACGTCACGCTGTTGCGAAATGCCCGCTGGCGCGATGTTCCGCTGCCGGACATGCCGCCGGTAAACTGGAATATGGTTGATTTCGTATTGTTGCAATCAGATCGCCAGAGTGGCGGGGCGAATTATCGGGTACTGGCGCGATTTCCATTAGGCGATGTATCGTCCTTTACGGGATAATGCGCCTGTGGCGACTATGTAGTGGCCGGTTATTTAACAAAAAAATGAAACATTGGCGAATTTTATTACTGACCCTGCTTTGTCTGGGTTTAATTCCACCTGCTTATGCCGATAGTGAGGCCTTTGCGCTGTGCGCGAAAAAATTCCCGGACAGTGATGGTGAGCGCCTGAAATGTTTCGATAGCGCAGTGCTGCCTGCCGTAGCAGCTGTGGCCACGCCAGATGTTGCAGCGATTCAGCCTGCTCCTGAAATAAGCCCTGCGACGGAAAAACAGGCAGAGGCGCATGAGCCCAGAGCCAGACGCTCCTATTTGACGCGAATATGGGATCTGGATAATCGCCCGCACCGTGATCCGAGTAGCCTGGACCGATTGCAGCCGCATCGGCAAAGTTATTTGATCGTGCGCAAATCCAGCAATGTGAATACTCAGCCCAATTCGCCCGCTCCCGCCCATACCATAACGACACCGTTTGACATGGATGCGATGGAGGCCAAATTTCAACTGAGTTTCAAGACGGATATCCTGACTCAGGAAAATCTGGATATATGGGGGCTGAAAACTTTTCGCCTGTGGGGCGCATATACCCAGCAGTCTCATTGGCAAGTGTTCAATACGCGCAATTCATCGCCGTTTCGCGAGACCGATTATGAGCCGGAGCTGATTGCCGCTTTTGCTACGGGCAGGGAATCCGGCTGGAAATTGTTCAATCTGGGCCTGGTTCATCAGTCGAACGGCAGGACAAATGAGACATCGCGCAGTTGGAATCGCGTGTATGCGCAGGGTGGCTGGGAACAGGATAATACTTCGCTGCTGGTGCGCGGCTGGTGGCGTATTCCCGAGACTGCGCTGAAGGATGACAATCCCGACATTGCCCATTACGTTGGACGCGCCGAACTGGTCGCGCGCTGGGAACCGGACAACCGGTCACAGTCGCTGGCCCTGAAGTTGCGGAATAATATGAACTGGTCTCACAACCTCAGTTTTGTGCAGCTGGATTGGTCTTTGCCTGTCGCGTTGGGAAGCGCGGCGCGGCTGCACGCGCAAATCAGCAACGGTCACGGAGAAAGTCTGATTGATTACAATCAGCGCCAGACGACGCTGGGACTGGGTCTTTCATTCAGGGAATGGTAAACATGCAATCGGCACAACAAACACATTATCAGCGTATCGGCGGGGCGGAGAATATTCGCGCACTGGTGCGGCGCTTTTACGAACTGATGGATCATCTGCCGGAAAGCTATGGCATACGCAAGATGCATGCGCAAGACCTGCAAAGCGCGAACGACAAACTGTTCAAGTTTCTGTCAGGCTGGATGGGCGGGCCGCAACTGTTCGTCGAAGAATACGGTCATCCCATGCTGCGCCGCCGCCATCTGCCCTTCGCCATCGGCGATGCCGAGCGCGACCAGTGGATGCTGTGCATGAACAGGGCGCTCGACGAGGTGGTGGAAGATGTTGCGCTGCGTCAGGAATTGTCGGACGCCTTCACCAAGGTCGCCGATCACATGAGGAACCGGGCAGGTTGATGAGCTTGTGGTCGCTGTATCCCGGATACGAGCCCGCACATCTCAAGTCGAAACTGGCAGCCCGCGACTCCGCCGCGCCTGGACTGCCCGACAGTCATCAACTTCCCTTGCGTCGTCTGTCGCCAGGGTGAGTGTTATGGTTTTCGGCGCACTAGCACTATATGAACCTTAAAACCTCAGTTCAATCCGCAGATTACGCAGATTACGCAGATTTTCAAACAGTTACAGGTGTTGGCGCTTTCACCTGATGGGTTGCCATAAGTTTTTTTGTAACCCTTTGTTTAATCAGTTTTAATTTGTGTAATCTGATTAAACTACTCAATTCTTGCTAAGCACTAAGTGCTTGCAATCATTGATGCGGACAACTGCTTTTTCTAGGATGAAACAAAGGTATCATTCAAAAAGTCTGACCAGTTGCCGGGGGGCGGCGGCTCGACATAAGACGCAGAATCTGCAAAGTGGCCGGTGATATCAGCCATAATTCAAAAGTCAGCGGCACAGTTTGAATCTGGCGCGCGCCAGGTATTGATCCATTACATGGGCAAATATCATGACTGATTCGGAACAGGATGCGGGCGCTCGCCGGATTTTCGAGGCGCGCGGCCTGACCAAGATATACCGGATGGGCGAAGTAGAGGTGCATGCCCTGCGCGGTGTGGATGTGGACCTGTACGCGGGTGAATTCGTCGTGCTGCTGGGGCCGTCCGGTAGCGGCAAGTCCACGCTGCTCAATATCCTCGGCGGACTGGACACGCCCAGCGGCGGCACGGTGCGTTATGCAGGCCGCGAGCTGATTCTCAATGACGACACTCGCATGACGCAATATCGCCGCACTCATGTCGGCTTCGTGTTTCAGTTTTATAACCTCATTCCCAGTCTGACCGCGCGCGAAAACGTGGCGCTGGTCACCGAGATCGCCGTGAACCCGATGACCCCTGAGGAGGCGCTGGCGCGGGTGGGCCTTGAGTCACGGCTGGATCATTTTCCGGCTCAGATGTCGGGCGGCGAGCAGCAGCGTGTGGCGATTGCGCGTGCCGTCGCCAAGCGCCCGCAGGTGTTGCTGTGCGATGAGCCGACCGGTGCGCTGGATGCGCAGACTGGCGTGCGGGTGCTGGATGTACTTGCGCGCGTGAACCGGGAGCTGGGCACCACCACGGTGGTGATCACCCACAACGCTGTGATCGCGGCGATGGCGGATCGGGTGGTGTATTTTGGCGACGGCCAGGTGGTGCGTATAGAAAAAAACGCCGAGAAAAAATCCGCAATGGATCTGCACTGGTGATGACCATGCGCGCAATCGACCAAAAACTGATGCGCGACCTGTGGCAGATGAAGAGTCAGGCGCTGGCCATCGCGCTGGTGGTGATGTGCGGGGTCGGCACCTACGTGATGTTTATCACTGCGCAGAATGCATTGCGCAGCACACAGGATATCTATTATCGCGACTACCGATTTGCACAGGTGTTCGCATCCTTAAAGCGCGCGCCGGAATCGCTGCGCGCGCGGATACAGTCGCTACCCGGTGTGGATCAGGTGCAGACGCGGGTGGTGGCGCAGGCACGCCTCGATATGCCGGACTTCAATGAGCCTGTCAGTGCGCTGATGGTGTCCGACAGCGGGCGGCATGGCCTCAATGCATTGCATCTGCGCGAAGGGCGATTGCCGGTGCGGGCGGACGAGGTCGTGGTAAGCACGCCGTTCGCAAAGGCGCATGGTTTGCAGACCGGGGGGAATTTCGACGTCATACTCAACGGGCGGCGCCAGAAGCTCACGCTGGCGGGAACCGCGCTCTCGCCCGAGTTCATCCAGCAGATGCGTCCCGGCTCGGTCTTTCCCGATTACAAGCGCTACGGGGTGATGTGGATGGAGCGCCAGGCGCTGGGTAATGCCTGTGACATGCAGGGCGCATTCAACGATTTGGCGCTGAGCCTGCGTGCCGGTGCGGATGTCGAATCTGTGATTGACCGCATCGACGAGTTGCTCGATCACTATGGCGGACAGGGCGCTTACACCAGACATGACCAGCGCTCGAACCGCTTTCTCAATCAGGAACTGACTCAACTGGGTACGCTTGCGAGTCTGTTTCCCGTGCTGTTTATGGGTATCGCCGCCTTTTTGCTCAACGTGGTAATAGGCCGGATGGTGGCGATGCAGCGCGAGCAGATCGCCATGCTCAAGGCTTTCGGCTACGGTAATATCGAAGTGCTGTGGCATTATCTGAAGATGGTCTCGGTGATCACCGGGCTGGGCGTGGCAGGCGGTATCGGGCTGGGCGTCTGGCTGGGCAGGCAGCTCTCCGGTATCTACATGGAGTTCTATAATTTCCCCTATCTGCAATTCACGCTGCAACCCGGCACGGTGCTGGAGGCGGCCGCGATCAGTCTGACAGCGGCAGGTGCGGGGACGGTTCTGGCGGTATGGCGTGCTGCCGCGCTGCGTCCGGCAGAGGCGATGCGTCCCGAGATGCCGGCCAGTTATCGGGAGACGGGTCTTGAGAAGCTGGGGGTAAAGCGCTGGCTGTCGCAACCGGCGCGCATGATAGCCCGCAACATCCGCCGCCATGCGCTCAAGTCCCTGCTCAGTATGCTGGGCATCGCCATGGCCTGCGGCATCATCCTCACCGGCCTGTTTCAGCGCGACACGGTGGGCTATATGGTGAACGTGCATTTCGGCATGGCGCAGCGCGAGGACATCTCGGTGACTTTCACCGAACCGACCGCTGCGCGCGTCCGTTTCGATCTGCAAAGCCTGCCGGGCGTGCGCCATGTGGAAGTGTTCCGTCTGGTTCCGGTGCAACTGCGCCACGGGCATCTCAGCTATCGCACCGGCATACGCGGCGTGGAGCCGGGCGGTGACATTCAGCGTCTGCTCGATGCCGAGCTGCGTCAGGTGGACATGCCTGATGAAGGGCTCTTGCTCACCGATTTTCTGGCCAAAATACTGGATGTGAAGGTCGGCGATAAGGTGCGCGTGGAGATACTCGAAGGCAGCCGTCCGGTGCGCGAGGCCACTGTTTCCGGACTGGTGCGGGAATATACCGGGGTGTCGGGCTATATGGAACTTGCAGCCCTCAATCGTTTCATGCACGAAGGTCCCACCCTGTCAGGCGCGTATCTGTCCGTCGAGGGCGGGCAATTGCCGCAGATATATACACGGATAAAGGGCATGCCGCGTATCGCGGGGGTGGCAGAACGCATGCAGGAGATACGCAATTTCAACCGCATGATGAACGAGACCATGCTGTTCTTCACCTACATCGCCACGGTGTTTTCCATCATCATCGCCTTCGGCGTGATCTACAACAGCGCACGTATCGCGCTCACCGAACGCGGCCGCGAACTCGCCAGCCTGCGTGTGCTGGGTTTTACCCGTGCGGAGATTGCCTATATCCTGTTAGGCGAACTGGGCATCCTGACGCTGCTGGCGATTCCGTTCGGCCTGTGGCTGGGCGAATGGATGTGCTATTACATCGCGCATACCATGCAGAACGATCTGTTCAGGGTGCCGGTGGTGCTGACGCCTGGTACCTATGCTTTTGCGGCGACAGTGGTACTGGTCTCCGCGATTATTTCGGGGCTGGCGGTGCGCCGTCGGATTGATCAACTTGATCTGATAGCCGTGCTCAAGGCGGCGGAGTGAAATGATGAAAAATATCGTGCAATGGCGTCGGCGTATCGCGCTCGTCCTGATTTTCACCCTCGTCGGATGGGGTTTGTTCGCAGGTTTTCGTCCGCAGGCGGTGGAAGTGGATAGCGGCAAGGCGATACGCGCGCCGCTGCGCATCATAGTCGAGCAGGAGGGACGCACAAGAGTGGTCGAGCGCTATGTGATCGCTGCCCCGGTCAATGCGTTCGCCCGGCGCATCACGCTCAAGGTCGGCGATGAAATCGGACGCGGTGACGTGCTGGCAGAACTGGAATCTGTGCGTGCTGATATGCCTGACAGGCGCCGCCGCAGTGAGGCAGAAGCGCGCATCAAGGCGGCCGAATCCGGCGTGCTCGCGGCGGTTCTGCGTGCCGGGGCCGCCGCGAGCAGTGCGCAACTTGCCGAAAAAGAACTGCAGCGCATGCGTGCGCTGCGATCATCCGGGCATGTCAGTGCGGTGGCTGAAGACCGCGCTGCGAGTGCAGCCGAGCTTGCCACGGCAGAACTGGGTTCAGCGCGCTCCGCCGTCAGCGTTGCACGCCATGAGTCGGATGCCGCCCGCGCTCAGCTCGGCTTTACTGCGATCGGCAGCGCGGAACGGGTGAGCGTCCGTTCGCCCGTGTCAGGACAAGTGCTGAAGATCGTACACCAGAGTGAAGGCACGGTCGCAGCCGGTCAGCCGCTGCTCGAGATCGGTGATCCGCACGCGCTCGAAGCAGAGGTGGAAGTACTGTCCGCCGATGCGGTGCGCATCCATCCCGGCACGCGCGTCACATTCGAACGCTGGGGCGGTGAGGGTGAACTCGAAGGTTCAGTGCGGGTAGTCGAACCTGTCGGCTTCACCAAAGTATCGGCGCTGGGTGTCGAAGAGCAGCGCGTGCGCGTCATCGTAACTTTTACGTCAGAGCCCGCCAAATGGCAGCGGCTGGGCGACGGCTATCGCGTCGAAGCCAGTTTCATCGTGTGGGAATCCGACGATGTGCTGCAAATTCCTGCCAGCGCACTGTTTCGTGACGGCGGCGACTGGACGGTTTTTTCGGTCGAACAGGGACGCGCGGTCAAGCGTCGCGTGCAGATCGGTAAGCGCAGCGGCCTCGCCGCACAGGTGCTCTCCGGCATCCGTGTCGGCGAACAGGTGATCGTCCATCCGGACGAAAGGGTGAAGGATGGGGTGAGGGTGGTGACGAGGTAGTGCCGCGCTCAGACCTGAGCCAGAAGCACGACGTAATTTTTGCCATACTTCTTTGCGCACTTGGGGCATGTCGTATAGAAGCAATACAGCTTGCGGACGCTCTTCCCTTTGCCTTGCGCGTAGCTATCCATCTCCGTGATCCATTTCTTCACGTTCCGGTAAGGCCCCTCGAATACCCTGGACAGGAATGTACCCGAAATGGTCGCCATGTTCGCGCCGGGAATTTCACGGGTCACTTCGATATACAGGTCTGCGCCCCACAATGAATTTTCGTCCGTGAGTACGACCACCGTCTCGGGAAACGCACCCGCGGCGTGAATCGGGCCGACATTGCGTTTCATGACCGCACCGTAGTTCAGCGGAATGTGCAGGAAACTGGTCACGCGATCCTTTACGAAGAGTCTGTTGTTCCAGACCAGTTCGGTCTCGTCCCAGGGGTGTGGCTCAAAGCGCGGACAGCATTCGTGTTGATCGTACGGGCACATGATCTTTCCTCCGTTGGTTCATTTCTAAAAAGCGCTTGTCCGCATCAATGATTGCAAGAGCATGACTCTTAGCAAGAATTGACCGATGATGATATGACTGTTTTATCGTCATAATCAGAATGGGGTTGTTTTATCAGATTATATGGATAATCGCGGATTAAACATATAGTTGCATGTTCAGGCTGGTTCACCGTTTTGGTGACGTGCGGATATTGGGTAACTTGTTGTTAATCCGTGTGAATCTGCGGATCTGCTTGTTCGGGAGGTGGCGCTACGAGTTTGTTCAGACACACTGCGGCGGCGGCGAAGCCCATGGCGGCGGTGACGGTCACGACCGAGCCGTAGCCCGAGCAGCCCAGATTGCCGGTGGTGCAGGCGGTGTTTCGTCTGGTCGGTTCATCGATGTAAATACTGGAAATGCCGTATTTTCTGTTCTTGCGCGGCAGTACCCGGTGATTTCTGCGCAGCATGTCGCGCACCCGCACCAGTAAGGCATCGTGGGCGGTGCGTCCGAGATCGTCCTGGCGCAGTTTCAGCGGGTTGGTCTTGCCACCCGCGGCGCCGCACACCACCAGTTCTATTTCGTTGGGTCGTGCATAGGCAATCAGCGCGGCTTTGATTTTGGCCTGATCGCACGCATCTATGACGATGTCGAACGCGCCCGCCGGTATCAGTTGCAGCATGTTCTCCTCGGTCAGGAAGTCCTCGATGGCGCTCACCCTGCAGTCGGGATTGATTTCGCGGATGCGCTGTTCCAGTACGCTGACTTTGGCCATGCCGAAAGTGCTGTCCAGCGCCTGAATCTGCCGGTTGGTGTTGGAAACTGCGACCTGATCGAAATCGATCAGGGTGATGTTGCCGATGCCGCTGCGCGCCAGCGCTTCCACCGCCCAGCTGCCGATGCCGCCGACGCCGACCACCGCGATGCGGCCACGATGCAGCGCGAGCCGCGCACCTTCGCCGTACAGTCGGTCCAGGCCGCCAAAGCGGCGGTCGTGTTCTTCGTCCAGAGGGTGATGCGGCGTATTCATGCTATCCGTTCAGAACCTGATCGCCGAAAACACTTTTTTCGCCAGGTTGCCGGTCGCTTCCAGCGGGTTGGCGCGTATCGCCTTTTCCTGTTCGGCCATCATCAGGAACAGGCCGTCCATCGCGCGGCGGGTAATGTAGTCGTCGAGTTTGGCATCCTGCTGATCGACCAGTCCATACTGCGCGCCCTTGCCCGCAAACTGGTCGTATTTCTCGGCCAGTTTCACCTTCTGCATGGATTTGTTGACGATAGGTTTGAATTTTCCGGTCAGTGCGGTTTCGGTATTCTTGCGGAAGTATTGCGTGGCCGCATCGTTGCCGCCTGTCAGGATGGCCTTGGCATCCGCCACAGTCATGTTTTTCACCGCACCGACCAGCAAGGTCTTGGCTTCCGGTACGGCGGCCTCGGCGGCACGGTTCATCGAGGTGATGAGTTCATCCGCGTATTTTCCCATGCCGAACTGGCGCATCAGTCCCTCGGCTTTTTTCAAGCTTTCCGGCAGCGGGATGCGCACCTTGTCGTTGCCCAGATAACCGTTCTCTTTTGCCAGATTCGCCACGGCGGTTTCGGCACCCTGAGTCAGCGCCTGTTTCAGACTGCCTACCTGATCCTTGTTGCTGAAACCGGCCAGTGCGGATGCAGCATTGTTTGTCGCGGGAGCAACAGATGCGGGCGCAGCGGCGGGTTGCGCGGGCGCGATGTTGCCCAGCTTGTCCTTGAGGCTGCCGAAATCGAACGCCTGCGCCGAGGCGCAGAGCGCCAGCATGGGGATGAAGGAAAGATAACGTGATTTCATGGTGGTCTCCATTTCGATCCGGGATTGTCAATTAAACTAAAATACTGACGTGCTGTTGGATGCGACTACCTTTTGCGCGGGGGCAGCAGGTCGGTGATGGTGCCTTCCGCCATCTCGGCAGCGAAGCACAGTGTTTCCGACAGGGTAGGGTGCGGGTGTATGGTCAGGCCGATATCCTCCATGTCCGCACCCATCTCAAGTGCCAGCACCGCCTCGGCAATCAGTTCCCCCGCGTTTACGCCGACGATACCCGCACCGAGGATGCGGCGTGTGGTCGGATCGAGCAACACTTTGGTCGAGCCTTCCTCTCGCCCGACAGATAGCGCGCGGCCCGAAGCGGCCCACGGGAATGAGCCTTTCTCGTAGGCGATACCCTGCGCCTTGGCCTGTGTCTCGGTCAGCCCCATCCATGCGATTTCGGGGTCGGTGTAGGCTACCGACGGGATGGTCAGCGGCTCGAAATAGGCCTTGTGTCCGGCGATGTTCTCTGCGGCAACCTTGCCTTCGTGCACCGCCTTGTGCGCCAGCATGGGGTCGCCGACGATGTCGCCGATCGCGTAGATGTTGGCTATGTTGGTGCGCATCTGCTTGTCCACCGGGATGAAGCCGCGCTCGTTGACGATCACGCCTGCCGCTTCGGCATTGATCTCGCGTCCGTTGGGGCGGCGACCCACGGCCATCAGCACGCGGTCATAGAGTTGCGGCTCGGGCGCCTGTTCGCCCTCGAAGGTGACGCGCAAACCTTCCGGCAGTGCTTCGATTTGGGTGACCTTGGTCTTCAGGTAAATCGCCTCGTAACGTTTGGCGATGCGGGTGTGCAGCGGCTTGACCATGTCCTTGTCCGCACCGGGAATGAGTTGATCCATCAGTTCGACTACGGAAATCTTGCTGCCCAGTGCGTCATACACGGTGGCCATTTCCAGTCCGATTATGCCGCCGCCCAGGATCAGCAGGCGCTTGGGCACGTCCTGCAAGGCAAGTGCGCCGGTGGAATCGATGATGCGCGGATCGTCGTAAGGGAAGCCGGGGATGCGGGAAACCGAGGAACCCGCAGCGATAACGGCGTTGTCGAAGGTGATGACCTTGTCGCCCTCGGCAGTGGCGACGGTAATCGAGTTGGCCGAGGAGAATTTCGCCACGCCCTGCACCACTTGCACTTTGCGTTGTTTGGCCAGTTGTTTCAGGCCGCCGGTGAGCTTGCCTATGATGCCCTCTTTCCAGTTGCGGATGGCATCAATGTCTATGCTTGGTTTGGCAAAGGTTACACCGTGATGCGAAACTTCTTCCGCCTCGGAAATGACTTTTGCGACGTGCAGCAGCGCCTTGGACGGGATGCAGCCTACGTTAAGACACACGCCACCCAGACTGTTGTGTTTCTCGATCAGCACCACCTGTTTGCCCAGATCCGCCGCGCGGAAGGCGGCGGTGTAGCCGCCGGGGCCGGCACCGAATACGACCACCTCGGCGTGGATGTCACCTTTGGTGAAGGGCTGAGTGCTGGGTGCGGAGTGCTGAGGCTGGGCGGTGGCTGCGCCGGTAGTTTTCTCGCCGCTGTGCGGCGGCTCAGTCCTCAGTCCCGGCTCCTCGGCACTTTCAAGCAATAAGATCACCGAGCCTTCCGAGACCTTGTCGCCGACCTGCACGTTGACGGCTTTAACTATGCCGGCAGCCGTGCTGGGGACTTCCATCGCCGCCTTGTCTGTTTCCAGCGTAATCAGTGATTGTTCCTTTTCGACCGTGTCGCCCGCTTTAACAGCGACTTCGATGATGGAAACACCCTTGTAGTCGCCGATATCCGGTACTTTTACTTCGATGGTCTGGCTCATGTTGACTCCTAAATTATCAAGACTTTTGTCCGCAGATTACGCCGATTGACGCAGATTAAAACCTTGCCGCTTCAGGAAATCTGCGTGAATCTGTGTAATCTGTGGAAAGGTGGTTGTGCATTAGATCCGGACTTGCCCGCTGCCCAGTACGATGTATTTCTGCGATGTCAGCCCTTCCAGCCCGACCGGGCCGCGTGCGTGTATTTTGTCGGTGGAAATGCCGATCTCGGCGCCCAGTCCGTATTCAAAACCGTCGGCAAAGCGCGTCGAGGCGTTTACCATTACCGAGCTGGAATCGACTACGCGCAGAAAGTGCATTGCCTTGCTGTAATTTTCCGTGACTATGCTTTCGGTGTGCTGCGAGCTGTAGCGACCGATGTGTGCGATGGCTTCATCCATGCCTGCGACAACCTTAATGCTCAGTATCGGTGCGAGGTATTCGGTTTGCCAGTCCTCTTCCGTGACCGCGCTCATTTCCGGCACCAGCGCACAGGCGGCGGCATCGCCGCGCAGTTCCACGCCCTTGTCCAGATAAATGCGGCATAGCGGCAACAGCACCTGAGCGGCGACGCTCTGTGCGACCAGCAGAGTTTCCATCGCATTGCACACGCCGTAACGGTGCGTCTTGGCGTTGTCCGCGATGCGTATCGCCTTGTCCAGATCGGCTTCGTCGTCGATATAGACATGGCAGATACCGTCCAGATGCTTGATTACCGGCACTTTGGCATCGGCGGAGATGCGCGCGATCAGGCTCTTGCCGCCGCGCGGCACGATCACATCCACGTATTTCTTCATGGTGATCAGTTCGCCTACCGCCGCACGGTCGGTGGTGGCGATTACCTGGACTGCCGTTTCCGGCAGTCCGGCCGCGCGTAAACCCGCATGCACGCAGGCGGCGATGGCCTGATTGGAATGAATCGCCTCCGAGCCGCCGCGCAATATGGCTGCATTGCCGGATTTGAGGCACAGCCCTGCGGCATCCGCCGTCACGTTAGGCCGCGATTCGTAAATGATGCCGATCACGCCCAGCGGCACACGCATCTTGCCGACTTGAATGCCGGACGGGCGATAATTCAGGTCGTTGATCGCGCCGATCAGGTCGGGCAATTGGGCGATCTGCAGCAGACCTTGCGCCATCGAGTCTATGGTCTTGTTGGTCAGCGTCAGTCTGTCCACCGATGCATCGTCCAGGCCGCTGGCGCGCGCCGCTGCCACGTCTTTGGCATTGGCGGCCAGCAACTGCGCCGACTGGCTTTGCAGGGCGGCAGCGATCTCAGTCAACGCGCGATTCTTGGCGGCGGTATCGGCCTGCGCCATCACGGTGGACGCCGCGCGGGCATTGATGCCGACTTGCTTCATGTATTGCTTGATGTCTTCCATGGTTTGTTCGTCATTCCCGCGTAGGCGGGAATCCAGTTGGTTAATCCCATATTGCCCAATAACCGAAAATTCTCCTCCCCCTTCAAGGGGAGGGAAGGCTTGTATGGAATGGTCGCGCATTTTAGCACCATATGGAGTGCGCAACCTTCATTCAGCAACAGCAGCTAGCTGCGTTGTTGCGTGGGATAAATGAAAACTTGGCTCATGTTTTATCGAGCCTAGTTGAATTTAGTTGTTTCATTAAGACCCCTGCGGTCTCGGTTGTGCGGTTTGCAGCGACATGTCGCTGCACTCCAGATATGACGGGGTTGGTGGTAAAATGCGCGACTTGGGTTTCGTCATCCCCGCGCAGGCGGGGATCCAGCTTACTTTATAAAATAAATGTCAGACATCTTAAATAAAATTCTTGCGGTCAAGGTTCAGGAAGTAGCTGCCGCACAGGCCGTCAAACCGCTCAATATCCTGCGTGCCGAAGCGGAGCAGGTGGCGCCTGCGCGTGATTTTGTTGGCGCGATACGCGCGAAAATTGCGCAAGGTCTGCCTGCGGTTATCGCCGAGATCAAGAAAGCCAGCCCGAGCAAGGGCGTGTTGCGCGCCGATTTCCGTCCTGCCGAGATCGCCGCCAGTTATGAAAAGCATGGTGCGGCCTGCCTGTCGGTGCTGACCGACGAACAGTTTTTTCAAGGCTGTCCCGACTATCTGCAACAGGCGCGTGCGGCCTGTGAACTGCCGGTGCTGCGCAAGGATTTTATGGTGGATGAATACCAGATATATCAGGCGCGAGCGATGGGCGCGGATGCGATCCTGCTGATCGCATCCGCACTCGATGTGGCGCAGATGCAAGCGTTCGAGGCGCTGGCGCATACGCTGGGTATGGCCGTGCTGGTCGAAGTGCATAACTCGATTGAACTCGACGCCGCGCTGCAACTGGCTACACCTTTGATAGGTGTGAACAACCGTAACCTGCGCACCTTCGAAGTGAGTCTGCAAACCACGCTGGACTTACTGCCGCGCATTCAGAATGCACCCCCTCTCCCGTTAACGGGAGAGGGCCGGGGAGAGGGGCGTATTGTCGTCACCGAAAGTGGCATATTGAATGCGCAGGATGTTGCCCTGATGCGCGGCAATCAGGTCCATGCTTTTCTGGTCGGCGAAGCCTTCATGCGCGCCGATGATCCGGGCGCGGAGCTGACCAAGGTATTTGCACTGCCTTGATTACGGGATGACGGGCCGGTGAGTGGGGCGGCTTGAACTGCTGCCAGCCAATCTGTTGCAAAAAAACCACATTTATGCCGTTTTTTTTACAAAAAACACGATTCTAGTTGTGGGTAATTTTTATATCTGCATAATCAAACACTGAAGTTCGGCCTCTTGAACTTTTGTTTGGCTAGCAATCTATTCTGTCGATATTAATTATTCTCTACCAAGGAGTTTTACATGCAAAAGAAAATCATCGCTCTGGCTATCGCCGCAGCATTCGCAGCACCCGCAGCCTTTGCGGATACCAGCAACGTTACCGTTTACGGTGTAGCTAACGTGTCGTATGACATGACCAAGACTGGCGCATCAGCAGCCAATCCAACTCTCAATTTCAGCAGCAACAAGGTTTCCAGCAACACCTCCCGTATCGGCTTCAAAGGCACGGAAGATCTGGGTGACGGCCTGTCCGCCATCTGGCAAATCGAGTCGAAAATCAATATCGACGGCGGTGCTGCAAGCGCTCTGGCGGATCGCAACACCTTCGCTGGCCTGTCTAGCAAGACTGCCGGTACCGTATTGCTGGGTCGTCATGACACACCTTACAACCTCTCCAATCGTAAATATGATCTGTTTGCGGACGGCATGGCCGATAACCGTTCCATCATGGGGGGCGGTGCTAATGCCGCAACTCTGGCTACAGCAACAGTGGGTGCCTCGTTCAATGGTCGCCAGCCTAACGTAGTGGCCTACATCTCGCCAGCTATGAGCGGCCTGACAGCTGCAATCGCCTATGTGGCCGGCGCAGAAGCCCAGGCTCTGGCAGCAAACTCCAAGGGTAGTGCATGGTCGCTCGCTGCGATGTACGGCAACGGCCCTGTCACGGCTAACTTTGGCTATGAAGTTCACAACCTGGGTACTGCGGGCACTGGCACTGTAGTTCCTCCTGCGGTATTGGGAGGCCTTGCAGGCATGAAGGAGACAGCATGGACCATCAGCGGCGGTTACAAGGTTGAAGCGTTTGAAATTAATGCTATTTACGAGAAGACCAGCGACAACTATGGTGCTGCGGTTGCCCTGCCTGCTGGTTCGAATGTGTTGGGTCACCGTGCCTATTACCTGTCCGGGAAATACAACGTCAGTGCTAACGACGCTGTGAAACTGGCTTATGCAAATGCGGGTTCAGGTGTGTCTGTTAATACCGGCGCAACCCAGATCTCTTTGGGTTATGACCACAGCCTGAGCAAACGCACCACTGTTTATGCTGCTTACACCAAGCTGAGCAATGACACGAATGGCGTATATGCATTGTCTGCTAACGGCACCGGCGCACCAACAGTAGGCGGTTCAGGTGCCAAGCCTTCCGCTATCTCGTTGGGCATGAAGCACACTTTCTAAAGAAACAACTGGCCAATCGACTAAGCTGCAAAATACCGCAGCTAAGTCGCTGGTCATAATCACTCGCGTCCCTATGGACGTATAGTGATTTGAAACTAAACGGGCACCTTCGGGTGCCCGTTTTTTATTGACGGTAATGGATGAACTGTCTACATTGCGCACACATGCAAATTTTGGAGTCACCATGTTAAATGCGGATCGTTTTATCGTTGAATTTGATAAGGGCTTGCGTACCCTGTTCAGTCAGGCGCATAGCGTGCGGCCTTATCCTGATGCGGAGGTGGAGGAAGCGCCGTTGAGCGAGGCGGAGAAGCAGCATGCTGCCGCGTTGATGCGCGTCAACCATAGCGGGGAGATTTGCGCGCAGGCGCTCTATCAGGGGCAGGCGCTGACGGCGCGCGATCCGCTGGTGCAACAGCAGTTGCAACAGGCGGCGCAGGAGGAGACTGAGCATCTGGCATGGACGGCGCATCGTGTGCATGAGTTGGGCGGGCATCTGAGCGTGCTCAATCCGCTCTGGTACACCGGTTCGCTGGCCTTGGGCGCGTTTGCCGGTATGCTGGGCGACAAATGGAATCTCGGTTTTCTGGCCGAAACCGAACAGCAGGTGGGCGGGCATTTGCAAAGTCATCTGGAAAAGCTGCCGCCGCAGGACGAAAAGAGTCGCGCCATCGTCGCGCAAATGTACACTGACGAGATCGGTCATGCCGATATGGCGACCGAACTGGGCGGCGTACCCTTGCCGCAAGCCGTGCAGACGGCGATGAAGCTGAACGGAAAAATAATGACGAGTGCGGCGTATAGGATTTAGGACTGAGGACTGAGGACTGAGGACTGAGGACTGAGGACTGAGGACTGAGGACTGAGGACTGAGGACTGAGGACTGAGGACTGAGGTGAAAAGTTGAAGTATAGCGAGCTGATTGTCTGGCAGAAATCTATGGACTTGGTGGCTGATATTTACAGGTCTACTGCACTTTTTCCGGTTGAGGAGCGCTTTGGGCTTGCTTCTCAGTCTAGACGTGCTGCAGTTTCAATTCCCTCGAATATTGCGGAAGGTCACGGTCGAAAATCGACAGGTGCTTACGTAAATTTTTTATCCATAGCCTACGGTTCGTTGATGGAGCTTGAAACCCAGATTCAGATTGCCGCCAGACTGAACTATCTTGATTAAACTAAAGTGGTCGGTTTGCTGGCAAAAACGGATGAGATCGGAAAAATGCTTAGCAGCTTAAAAAGATCACTCGCCGCAAAGCCGGAATAATCAGCCAAATCCCAAATCATAGATCCTAAGATCCTAGATCCTGCCTTAAATCCTTTGTTGCAAAAAAACCACACTTTGCGGCTAAGTTTTTGACAGGGGCTGTCGCGTTTCTATACAGTGCGTACCCAGTGGAGGCAGGGAGGTCTTGCAATCACTTCAATTAACACACAAGGACAAATCATGAAAAAAATCGTTCTCTCTATCGCAGGCGTAATGGCCGCGGCAGCATTCGCGCCAGAAGCATCTGCTCTGCCAGCATTCGCACGTCAAACCGGCATGGCATGTACTGCTTGCCACGCACAACACTTCCCAGTTCTGAACGGTTTCGGTCGTTCATTCAAGGCCGCCGGTTACACCATGATGGGCGCGCAAGAAAAAGTTGAAGGCGATCATCTGTCTATCCCTAGCGCACTGAACGCCGCTATTCTGGCTAAAGTTCGTTACCAGAAAGACAATACCGCTGGTGTTGCAGCACCAGCAGCTGGTGTCGGCGCACAGAACAACGTGGGTAATGGTCAACTGCAATTCGGCGACGAATTCAGTCTGTTCTTCGGCGGTCGCGTAGCTGAAAACATCGGCTTCCTGTTCGAAGGCAACACCGTTGCAGCCGGCGCGCAATTGCTGGCTGGTTTCAAGCTGCCTATCATGTTTGACATGGGCGGCGCCAAGATCGGTGTGACTCCATTTACTACCGATGCGCTGGGTGTACAGTACGGTTACGAATTGTCCAGTGGCGGCGTAATGCGTGCTAACCGTTGGGCTGAGCACCGTCGTGAAGTTTCTGCTATCCAGTACAATGCTGACCGCGGTGTAGATGTTGGTCAGGCAACTGGTTTTGCGTTAACAGCACAAAACGACATGGGCTTCATCAACATCACCAAATGGGCTCCTTCCTTCGGTATGGGCGCAAACGGTGCGGGTATTCCTTCGTATGACATGAAGTCCACATACATCCGTGTTGCAGCTACTCCAACAGTGGGTGACTGGGCTATGGTAGTCGGTGCAGGCTCCATGAGCGGCACTTCATTGACTGGTGCAGCAGCAGTAGTAGCACCAGCAGTAGCAGGTACTTTGGTTGATACCAAGCAAACCTTCTTTGACTTCCAGGCTCAAGGTGAAGTTGCTGGCAAGGAAATGGGCGTTTATCTGCAACACGCTTCTGCTCCAGCTACCATCAACGGCAACTCCTACAACGGCGCCATCCTGGCTGTTGCACCTGTAGGCGCGATTGCAGCATCGGATCGTAAAGCTACTACCATCGGCGTTGATTACACTGTAATCCCACACACTCTGAGCATCGGCGCAGCATACCGCAATGCGAAGACAGGTAATGCTGTAACTGCAGCTCAAGTTCTTGCCGGTCGCGGTACTCAAGACAATGCAATTACTCTGACAGCAGTGTATGACCTAGTTCAGAACGTTGCTTTGCACATCAACCACAGCCAGTACAGCGGCAATTCCCGCAACTTCGTGGGTGCTCAGAAGAACCTGACCACTTTCATGCTGGAAGCAGCTTGGTAAGTCTGAAAGAATCGAGGCAAGCCGTTTGAGGTAATGAACGGCGAGTCTGGAAACTTAAGATAAGATGAACAGGGGAGACTTCGGTCTCCCCTGTTTTTATTTGTAGGGCAGGGTCGACTGATAGAACAACTAGCCATTCCACTAAGCACGGTGAAGCATGTGCTAAGTGCACTCGCAAGGGGTACGCCGTGGTTGTAAGGGGCTAGCCTCCAACCTGCATTCTGCAAGTCGAGGGCAAGCGCCCCAACAACACACGCAGGCTGGTTATTCGGTCTCCCCTGTTTTTTTGCGCTTGGTTTTTCTGCTACACTGCCTCACTGTTGTGAATTGGGAGCAACCATGAGCACCGTTACATTCGATACATTGAAATTCGTTAAGATGCTTGAGGCGTCAGATGGATGAGAAGCAAGCTGAGGCGATCGCCGCCGCATACCGGGATGCCTCAGTAGATCAGGAGTGGGTGACAAAGAAAGATTTGCAGTTGGAGTTGGCTCCCGTCAAATCAGAGTTGCATATGATGAAATGGATGATCGGATTAATTCTCGGTGGTGTCGTGGCATTAGTGCTGAAATCATTCTTTTAGCTGGCGTAGGATGAGCCCGTAAGGGTAGGCGGCAGTTGCCTCGAAGAGGTTCTCGCCCCCTTGGGGGTAAGGTGCTAACTGCACTCTGCAAGTCACAAGCGCCCAAACAACACACGCAGGCTGGTTATTCGGTCTCTCCTTTTTTTGCGCGTGGTTTTTCTGCTACACTGCCTCACTGTTGTGAATTGGGAGCAGCTATGAGCACCGTTACGTTTGACACCTTGAAGTTTGTTGAAACACTCAAAAAGAGCGGCTTCGATGATGAAAAGGCAAAAGGAATTGCGACCGCCTATCAAGGTGCCGCAGCAGATCAAGAGTTGTTGACCAAGGTTGACCTTGAGTTAACGCTGCAAAAAGAACTCACGCCGATCAAAATGGAGCTGCAAATGCACAAATATATGTTGGGCATCGTGCTGGGAGGCATTGTGGCGTTGATACTGAAAGCCTTCTTCTAAGCACAAGCTGGGTCTGTCCGTCCCCATCACACAAAAGCTGATGTAGTACAAACAGGGGAGACTTCGACTGTCGCTCAGGACAGGCTTCGGTCTCCCCTGTTTTTTTGCATGTATTTTTTCTGCTACACTGTGCGCTGAAATTGGATTGGGAGCAGTTATGAGCACCGTTACATTTGACACATTGAAGTTCGTCAAGACGCTTGAAGCATCCGGCATGGACGAGAAGCAAGCCGAAGCGATTGCTGCTGCGTACCGTGATGCATCCAACGATCAGGAACTGGTCACAAAAAAAGATTTGCAAGTTGAACTTGCGCCAATCAAAGTAATGCTGGGTGTAGTAATGGGGGGCATTATTGCATTGGTAATGAAAGCATTTTTCTAAAGCAGGCCTGGGTGGCTTGAGGGTTGGCCGATAAAGGCTTCCGCAGATGGAAGGTGTCATCTAGTCAGGGAATTATTCATGGGGGTGTCGCTGCGTAGCCCGAAGGGCTGCGGCAATCCATTTCGCCCTCCAGAGAAGAGCGTATGGATTGTTTGTGGCTGTGTTTATCCGTCACTTCCCTGTTTTTACGCAGTCACTAGCGCAGTAATGAATGAGCTGTGGTAAGCTTCGCAGCGTCATCTATCTATCGTATTATTCGCCTCCCATGTCGTCCGTTTCCGCTTCCTCGCTGGTCAAGAATCTGATTCGTACCGAAATACTCGCGCTGAGTGCATATCATGTGCCGGACAGCAGTGGTTATATCAAGCTGGACGCGATGGAGAACCCTTATTTGTTGCCTCAGCCCTTGCGCGAGGAAATCGCCGCTATCGTAGCCGACGCCGACATCAACCGTTATCCTGATCCGAACCCGCTCGCCTTGAAGGGCAAAATACGCGAACTGCTGGATTTGCCAGCGGGCATGGATGTTTTGCTGGGCAATGGTTCGGATGAGTTGATTCAATTGCTGGCTATGGCGCTGAACAAGCCCGGTGCGACGCTGTTGAGCGTGGAGCCTTCATTTGTGATGTATAAAATGATCGCGACCTTCACCGCCATGCGCTATGTGGGTGTGCCGCTGGCTGCGGATTTCGGGCTGGATCTGGCGGCGATGCTATCGGCAATCGAACGCGAACAGCCTGCGCTGGTGTTTCTGGCGTATCCCAACAACCCCACTGGCAATTTGTTCAGCGCGGAGGCGGTGCAGGAAATCATTGCCGCCTCGCCGGGTCTGGTGGTAGTGGACGAAGCCTATTATGCCTTTGCACGCGACAGTTTTATCCCGCAGTTGGCTCGTTACCCCAATCTGCTGGTGATGCGCACTTTTTCCAAGCTGGGCATGGCCGGGTTGCGGCTGGGTTTTCTGGCGGGCAGTGCCGTGTGGCTGGATCAGCTGGAAAAGCTGCGTTTGCCGTATAATGTCGGTGTTTTGCCGCAGCTTGTCGCCGAAAAATTACTTGATAACCATGACGTGCTGTTGCAGCAGGCCGCATGGATCATGTCGGAGCGGGCTGTGCTGTTTGAACAGTTGCAAGCGATTGCAGGCGTGCAGGTCTATCCGTCCGAGGCGAACTTTCTGTTGTTTCGCGTGAGTCAGGCTACGGCAGTGTTTGAAGGTATGAAACGGCGCGGCGTGCTGATCAAAAACCTGAACGGCGGACATCCTATGTTGACAGATTGTCTGCGCGTCACGGTGGGTACGCCGGAAGAGAATCAAAGGTTTATTGTGGCATTGCAAGAAAGTATTGGGTAGAAATCAGGCTCCCTCCCCCTTGAAGGGGAGGGAGTAAAGTGTTAGGTCGGTTATATCATGTAAGCGATTGATAATGAATGATATTCGTAGGGCGAATGTCACTCGCAACACTCTGGAGACGCAGATCAGCGTCGAGCTGGAGCTGGATGGCAGCGGCAAGGCCAGTTTTGATACCGGCTTGCCCTTTCTCGATCACATGCTCGATCAGGTAGCGCGTCATGGCCTGCTGGATATTAGCATTGTCGCCCGTGGGGATTTGCACATTGACGCGCACCACACCGTGGAAGACCTGGGTATCACGCTGGGACAGGCATTCAATCAGGCGGTCGGCGACAAGAAGGGCTTGACTCGTTACGGTCACGCTTATGTGCCGCTGGATGAGGCGCTGTCACGCGTGGTGCTGGATTTGTCCGGTCGTCCTGGTCTGGTGTTCAATTGCGAATTTGCACGCGCCAGCATAGGCGATTTCGATGTGGACCTGTTCCATGAGTTTTTTCAGGGCTTCGTCAATCACGCGCTGGTCACGCTGCATATCGACAATCTGGCTGGCAATAATGCGCATCATCAGGCCGAAACGATATTCAAGGCCTTCGGTCGCGCCTTGCGCATGGCGCTGGAATCGGATTCGCGCATGGCTGGCATGATGCCTTCCACTAAAGGGTCGTTATAAATTCAGATGGTTAATGTTGCCATAGTCGATTATGGAATGGGCAATCTGCGCTCGGTCGAGCAGGCCTTGCGCAGCGTTGCTCCCGAAGCGGAGATCGTCGTCACGGATGACGCGCGCGTGATCGCGCAGGCGGATCGTGTGGTGTTTCCCGGTCAGGGCGCGATGCCGGACTGCATGCGTGAACTGGATGGGCGCGGTTTGCGCGCCGCGGTTCTGGAGGCGGCGCGCAGCAAGCCTTTTCTGGGTATTTGCATAGGCTTGCAAATGCTGTTTGAACACAGCGCGGAAGGCGATGTGGCCGGCCTGGGTTTGTTGCGAGGCGAGGTGCTGCGCTTTGCCGCTAACATGCACGACACACAGGGTAACAAGCTCAAGGTGCCGCATATGGGCTGGAATCAGGTAAGTCACCTCACTGATCACCCTTTGTGGAACGGCATAGATCAGGATGCGCGCTTTTATTTTGTGCACAGCTATTACGTCAAACCTCAAGATACTGATTTAATTCAGGCGACCAGCGATTATCCGCAGCCGTTTGTGTGCGCTGTGGCGCGGGATAACCTTTTTGGGGTGCAGTTTCACCCGGAAAAAAGCCAAGCGGCAGGGCTCAAGCTGCTGCAAAATTTTGTCCAATGGAATCCTTAACTTACCAACTTATTCGCCATGCTATTAATTCCTGCGATTGATTTAAAAGACGGTCATTGTGTGCGCCTCAAGCAAGGCTTGATGGAAGAGTCTACGGTGTTTTCAGAAGATCCCGCCGCCACTGCGCTGCACTGGCTGGCGCAGGGTGCAAAACGAATTCACCTAGTTGACCTGAACGGTGCATTCGCCGGCAAACCTAAAAACGAAGCGGCCGTGCGCAGCATCATCGAAGCGGTCGGCACTGAGGTGCCGGTGCAGCTGGGTGGCGGTATCCGCGATCTGGAAACGATAGAACGTTATCTCGACCTTGGCGTGACTTACATCATCATCGGCACGGCAGCGGTAAAAGTGCCCGGCTTCTTGCATGAAGCCTGCGACGCTTTCCCCGGTCATATCATGGTGGGTCTGGATGCCAAGGGTGGCAAGGTGGCCGTGAACGGCTGGTCCAAGCTCACGGGGCACGATGTGGGCGATCTGGCGCAGCGTTTTGAAGGCTATGGCGTGGAAGCCATCATCTACACCGACATCGGCCGCGATGGCATGTTGAGCGGCGTGAACATCGAAGCCACGGTGGAGCTTGCCCGGCCTTTGCGCACGCCGGTCATCGCCAGCGGCGGGATCACCAATCTCGATGATGTGCGCGCCCTGTGCGCGGTACAGACAGAGGGTATTACCGGTGCGATCACGGGTCGTGCCATTTATGAAGGTACACTGGATTTCCGTGCGGCGCAGGCGCTGGCGGACGAGCTGTCACCTAAATTCTGATGTTAGCCAAACGCATCATTCCTTGTCTCGACGTGACTCACGGGCGTGTGGTCAAGGGGGTCAGTTTTGTTTCCTTGCGCGATGCGGGTGATCCGGTGGAGATCGCACGCCGCTACGACGATCAGGGCGCGGACGAACTGACTTTTCTGGATATTACCGCCAGCTCGGACGACAGGGGCATCATCTTTCGCATTATCGAGCAGGTTGCATCGCAGGTCTTCATCCCGCTGACGGTCGGCGGCGGGGTGCGGGAAGTGAGCGATGTGCGCAATCTGCTCAATGCGGGCGCGGACAAGGTCAGCATCAACACGTCCGCCGTGCTCAATCCGCAACTGGTGGCAGACGCGAGCGCGCGTTATGGCTCGCAATGCATCGTGGTGGCAATCGACGCCAAGCAGGTCGCGCCGGAGCGCTGGGAGGTGTTCACCCACGGCGGGCGCAAGGCAACCGGACTGGATGTGGTGGAATGGGCGAAAAAAATGCAGAGTCTGGGCGCGGGTGAAATTCTGCTCACCAGCATGGACAGGGACGGACAGAAAAACGGCTTCGATCTGGCGCTCACCCGTCGCGTTACCGATGCGCTGGAGATACCGGTGATCGCCAGCGGCGGAGTGGGCAATTTGCAACACCTGGCCGACGGTGTCACGCTGGGCGGCGCGGATGCCGTGCTGGCGGCGAGTATCTTCCATTTCGGCGAATATACCGTACAGCAGGCCAAACAGTTCATGAAGACACAGGGTATCGAGGTGCGGCTATGAAATCAGGATTCAGGATGCAGTATTCATGAGTGAAGTCTGGTTAAATAAAGTCAACTGGTCGGATGACGGTCTGGTTCCGGCTATTGCCCAGGATGCCGTGACAGGGCGGGTGTTGATGGTGGCCTGGATGAACCGCGAGGCATTGCGTCTGACCTGGCAGAAGAGCGAGGCGGTGTACTGGTCGCGTTCGCGCAAGAAACTCTGGCATAAGGGTGAAGAGTCCGGGCACATACAAAAGGTCAGGGAAATACGTCTGGATTGCGATGCCGATGTAATCTTGCTGCAAGTTGAACAACAAGGCGGCATAGCCTGTCATACCGGGCGGCAAAGCTGCTTCTTCAGCCGTCTGGAACAGGGTGAGTGGCAGGACGTGGATGCGGTGCTTAAATCGCCGGATGAGATATACAATAAAAATAGTTAGTGGTAAGTGGTAAGTGGTAAGTGGTAAGTGGTAAGTGGTAAGTGGTAAGTGGTAAGTGGTAAGTGGTAAGTGGTAAGTGGTAAGTGGTAAGTGGTAAGTGGTAAGTGGTAAGTGGTAAGTGGTAAGTGG
>JAURZN010000078.1 GCA_030653355.1 Gallionella sp.
AGATTCAGACTCTGCGCCGCCATCAACACCGTTACCAGCGCGAAACCCATCGCGATTTCATAGGACACAATCTGCGCCGCCGAACGCAACGCACCCAGAAAGGCATATTTGGAGTTCGATGCCCAACCGGCGATGATCACACCGTACACGCCCAGCGAAGTCATCGCCAGTATGTAGAGCAATCCAGCATTCACGTCAGCGAGCACCAGTTCGGCATTGAATGGCACGACGGCCCAGGCCGCCAGTGCCGGCATCAACGCCATGATAGGCGCAAAGATAAACAGGAATTTGTTCGAACCGCTGGGACTGATGATTTCTTTCAACAGCAGCTTGACGCCGTCCGCGAGCGGCTGCAGCAGACCGAAGGGACCGACCCGATTCGGGCCGATACGAATCTGCATCCAGCCGATAACCTTGCGTTCAGCCAGCGTCAGATAGGCAACTGCCCCCATCAACGGCCCGACGATCACCATAATTTTGACGACCGTCCAGACGGGCAACCAGGCCGGGCCTAATAGGTTCTGTATGGGTAGTAGCCATTCCATCATGCACGCTCCACAGACATTATTCCAAACATTGCACCCAGTGCCGCCGTAGCCGGATGACCCGCCGCGACGCGTACCGCACCCTGAGGCAAGCTGTCATTTTTTTGCACCGTCAGTTGCACGCTTGCATCACCCTGACTCACCTTGACCGTATCACCGGACTCTACGCCCAGTTTCTGCATCTGGCTGCCATGCAGCATCACGCATGGCACGGCGGCATCATGGGTTTTCCGCAAGGAAGCCGCGCGACGCACCAGCGCATCAGCCGAATAGATAGGCACATCGCTGACACGTTGAAGTCCTGCGCCGTTGCCCTCAGTCGTAATGTTAATTGCCACGCCTGAGATACGGTTTCCGAGTTTGTCGTCCAGACTGAGTGCATGCAATCCCTCAGCGCGAACCGCCTCACTGGTATCGTAATCAAAACCCGACACATCGAGCAGATTACCCAATACACGCAACACTTTCCACGCCGGACGCGCTTCCGCCAGCGGCTTGACCGCGCCTTTGAAACTTTGCGCGCGGCCTTCAGTATTCACAAACGTACCCGATGTTTCGCTGAACGGCGCAACAGGTAGCAACACATCCGCATAGTCCATCGCATGATGCTTGTAGGCTGACATGACCACCACCATATCGGCAGCACGCATCGCGCTCATCGCCTGCTGCGGATTGTGCATATCCAGTTCAGGCTCGACATTCAGCAACAAATAAGCCTTGCGAGGCTCAGCCAGCATCTGCGCGGCATTCATGCCCTGCACGTCGCCTGCAAAAGGCACTGCCCCGGCCAGATAAGCGCCTACGCTGTTTGCCGCCTCACCCAGATAACCGAATCTGCCCGCGCACAGCGCGGCAATTTGTTCAGCCAGCAGCGCAATCTGTGCAGCTTGCGGGTGCTGCTGCGCGAAATTGCCCAGCAACACGGCGACCTGCTGACCGGAAGCGAGGTTTTTTGCGATTGCAATTGCAGCATCGCCAATCGTAATAGCGGCGATTTCAGCGGGTACAGCGGCCTGTTTTTCAGCGGCGAGTGCCTTGAGCACCTGCGCCAGCGTGTTGAGCATCTCATCCGGCGTAACGATGGACTTGTTGGCGACCGGCATCAGCAAATCATCATCGGCAGCATGAACGATGCTCGCCTGAGCGCCGCCCTTGACGGCCTGACGTATGCGTTGCGCCAGCAGGGGATGATCCTTGCGCAAAAAGCTGCCGACGATCAGAAAACGATCCGCTGCATTGATGTCCGCAACCGCCATGCCCAGCCAGGGAGCGCCGGCCTGTTTGCCATCCGCACTGAAATCGGACTGGCGCAAACGATAATCGACATTACCGCTGCCGATGCCACGCAACAGTTTTTGCAACAGATAAAGTTCTTCAAACGTGCTGTGCGGCGTTGCCAGCGCGGCGATGTGTTCGGCTCCTGCACTGCCGGCAATCTGACGCAATCCATTCGCAACATATTCCAGCGCGGGCGCCCAGTCCACCTCTACCCATTTGCCATCCTGCTTGATCATCGGACGGGTCAAACGCTCCGGCGAATTCAGCCCTTCATAGCTAAACCTGTCCTTGTCCGAAATCCAGCATTCATTGACGGCTTCATTCTCGACCGGGACTACCCTGACGACCTTGTTGTCTTTGACATGCAGCGCCAGATTGGAACCCAGACCATCGTGCGGGCTGACCGACTTGCGACGAGACAATTCCCACGAACGCGCTGTGTAGCGGAAAGGTTTGCTGGTCAGCGCGCCGACTGGACACAGGTCTATCATGTTGCCCGACAACTCGGAATCAACCGAACTGTTAACAAAGCTCATGATCTGCGCATGCTCGGTACGGTTGACCATACCCAATTCCATTATCCCGGCGATCTCCTGACCGAAACGCACGCAACGCGTACATTGTATGCAGCGGCTCATCTCATTGGTAGAAATCAGTTCGCCGATTTGCTTGGGGTTAACTACGCGTTTTTCCTCGGCGTAGCGCGACTCGCCCCCGCCGTAACCCATCGCAATATCCTGCAATTCACATTCGCCGCCCTGATCACAGATCGGGCAATCCAGCGGATGGTTGATCAGCAGAAACTCCATCACGCCTTTTTGCGCCTTGACCGCCATCTCAGAATGGGTATGTACTTTCATACCTTCAGCCGCAGGGGTGGCACAAGCCGGCAAGGGTTTGGGCGCCTTCTCCACTTCCACCAGACACATCCGGCAGTTGGCGGAAATGGACAGTTTCTTGTGGTAGCAAAAATGCGGAATATAGACCCCGGCCTTATGCGCGGCATCCATCACCGTGGAACCCTGCTCGGCCTCGACTAATTTGCCATCAATTTCAATATTAATCATTGCTCACCTAACCCGTCAGATCTACACCAAGCACCGCTTGTGCTCGATGTGATATTCAAATTCCGCCCGGAAATGTCTGAGCATCCCCTGCACCGGCCATACTGCCGCCTCGCCCAGTGCGCAAATAGTGCGTCCGGCAATGTTGTCGCCGATACTCAGCAACAAGTCCAGGTCTTCGGGGCGACCCTGACCATGCTCTATTCTGTGCACGATGCGGTACAACCATCCGGTACCTTCACGACACGGCGTACATTGGCCGCAGGATTCTTCGTGATAGAAGTAGGACAATCTCTCCAGCGCGCGCACCATGCAAACCGTTTCATCCATCACGATTACCGCGCCGCTGCCCAGACCCGACCCGGCTTTCAGGATGGAGTCATAGTCCATGGTCAGATCCATCATGATTTCACCGGGGATCACCGGCATGGATGATCCGCCAGGGATCACAGCCTTGAGCGTGTGCCCGTTGCGCACGCCGCCCGCCATCTCCAGCAGCTTGGCAAACGGTGTGCCCATAGGCACTTCGAAATTACCCGGATTATTGACATGACCCGATACGGAAAACAGCTTGGTTCCGCCGTTATTGGGTTTGCCCAACTCCAGAAATGCTTTACCGCCGTTATTGATGATGTACGGGATGCTGGCGAATGTCTCTGTGTTGTTGATCGTTGTAGGCTTGCCATACAGGCCGAAACTGGCAGGGAAAGGCGGCTTAAAACGCGGCTGCCCCTTCTTGCCTTCGATTGATTCCAGCAATGCGGTTTCTTCACCGCAGATATACGCGCCATAGCCCAAGTGATTATGCAGATCAAAACTGAAACCCGTGCCCATGATGTCGTCGCCCAGAAAGCCGGCGGCGCGCGCCAGTTCACAGGCTTCCTCCATGCGTTCATAAGCCTCGAAAATCTCACCGTGCACATAGTTATAGCCGGTCTTGACATTCATGGTGTAAGCCGCAATCGCCATGCCTTCTATCAGCAGGTGAGGGTTATAAAGCATGATGTCCCAGTCTTTGCACGTACCCGGTTCGCCCTCATCGGAATTGCAGACGATATATTTATCGCCGGCAAAGCCGCGCGGCATGAAGCTCCACTTCAGCCCGGTGGGGAAGCCCGCACCCCCGCGACCACGCAATGCCGATACTTTAACTTCGGCAATGATCGCATCCGGCGACATTTTCTCCGTCAGCACACGGCGCAATGCCTGATAGCCACCGACCTTAAGATAATTTTCTAATGTCCACGGCTGGTCAAAATCCATCGTGGTTTGGGTTACCGGACCTCTCATGATTTATCCAATTCTGCCAGAATCTGATCTATCTTTTCCTTGCTCAGACGACCACACAATCTCTTGTTATTGATGGTGAATAACGGCGCATCCTTGCACGCGCCCATGCATTCACCCTCGCGCAAACCAAATTTACCGTCTGCGGTTACTTCGCCCAGACCGATACCCAGCCGGGTCTTGAGATGCGCCACAGTTTCTTCGGCTCCGCACAGTGTGCAGGACAGATTGGTGCACACGGTAATGGTGGTTTTCCCCATGGGCTTGAGGTTGTACATATGGTAAAAAGTCGCCACTTCCATCACAGCCATTTTAGCCATGCCCAGAAAATCAGCGACGTCACTCATGTCGTCAGTCGAAATCCAGCCTTTTTCATCCTGCACGAAGCGCAGCGCGGACATCACCGCAGACTGTTTCTGATCGACAGGATACTTCTTCAGCTCACGGTTGATTTGCTCTTGTATATGTGCGGATAACATTATCGGTCTATCTCTCCAAAAACAATGTCCTGTGTGCCGATAATGGTTACCACGTCGGCAATCATGTGGCCGCGCACCATTTCATCCAGCGAGGACAGATTCGCAAAGCCCGGCGCGCGTATCTTTAAACGGTAAGGTTTGTTTGCGCCATCCGACACCAGATAGATGCCGAACTCACCCTTGGGATGCTCGACAACCGAATACGCTTCGCCTTCCGGCACATGCATCCCTTCGGTAAACAACTTGAAGTGATGGATCAGCTCTTCCATGTTCTGTTTCATGGACTCGCGTCCTGGCGGCGCAAATTTGTGATTAGTGGCAATCACCGGACCGGGATTGACACGCAACCAGTCAACACACTGCTTGATGATACGGTTCGATTGGCGCATTTCCTCGACTCGCACCAGATAACGATCATAGGAGTCGCCATTCACGCCGACCGGAATATCGAAATCAACCTTGTCGTAAGCGGCATAGGGCTGCTTTTTACGCAGGTCCCACTCCACGCCTGATCCGCGCAACATCGGGCCTGTTATACCCAGCGCCAATGCCCGCTCCGGCGTAAGCACACCGATACCGACCGTGCGTTGTTTCCAGATACGATTATCTGTCAGCAGTGTCTCGTATTCGTCTATATATGTCGGAAAACGACGCGTAAAATCATCCAGAAAATCAAGCAGCGAACCCTGACGGTTCTCGTTAAGTTTTTTGACAGCCGCCGCATTGTGTATTTTGGAAGCTTCGTATTGCGGCATGCTGTCCGGCAAATCTCGATACACACCGCCCGGACGGTAGTAGGCCGCATGCATACGCGCACCGGAGACCGCCTCGTAAGCATCCATCAAATCTTCACGTTCACGGAAGCAGTACAGAAACACGGTCATCGCACCAATATCCAGCCCATGCGCACCAAGCCACATCAGGTGATTGAGGACACGGGTAATTTCATCGAACATCACGCGGATGTACTGTGCGCGCAGCGGCACTTCGATACCGGTCAATTTTTCAATCGCCTGAACATAGGCATGCTCGTTGCAAAGCATGGACACATAGTCAAGCCTGTCCATGTATGGCACGGACTGCAAGAATGTCTTGTGTTCGGCCAGCTTTTCAGTGCCGCGATGCAACAATCCGATATGCGGATCCGCACGCACAATCACTTCACCATCCAGCTCCAGAACCAGACGCAACACGCCGTGCGCAGCAGGGTGCTGCGGGCCAAAATTCATTGTGTAGTTTTTAATTTCAGGCATGAGCGCGTCCTTAATTACAACCGTAAGTTTGTTCACGCAGGATGCGCGGCGTCACTTCGCGCGGCTCTACCGTAACAGGCTGATATACCACGCGCTGCTGCTCAGGGTCATAGCGCATTTCAACATGACCGGAGAGCGGGAAATCCTTACGGAACGGGTTTCCGACAAAGCCGTAATCCGTCAGAATGCGGCGCAAATCAGGATGGCCGGTGAAAATCAAGCCGAACAGATCGAAGGCTTCGCGCTCGAACCAGTTCGCGCCCGGCCAGATATCCGCGACCGAAGCCAATACCGGAAAATCATCTTCCTCTGCGAATATGCGCACGCGCAAGCGGCTATTGTGAACCACAGAAAGCAAGTGATAGACCACGGCAAAGCGCTTACCTTCCCAGGCACCGTCGCCGTATTCCGAATAGTCCATGCCGCACAGGTCAACCATCTGCGCGAAACGCAATTCCTCCGCATCGCGCATCAGGGTCAATACTGACAGCATATCAGCCGCCCTGACCACAACGGTAAGCTCACCCAAACGCTCTTGCACGCTGACCAGCTGAGCACCCAATAAACTGCCCAGTTCTTCACGCAACGATTTTTTTTCAGTTGTCATAACTTGTCCTAGCGCGCGATGGTGTTGGTGCGTTTGATCTTGTTTTGCAATTGAATCAGACCGTACAGCAAGGCTTCCGCAGTCGGCGGGCAACCCGGCACGTAAATATCCACAGGAACAATACGGTCACACCCCCGCACTACAGAATAGGAATAGTGGTAATAACCGCCGCCATTCGCGCACGAACCCATGGAAATGACCCAGCGCGGCTCGGACATCTGGTCGTACACTTTGCGCAGCGCCGGTGCCATTTTATTGCACAGCGTACCCGCAACTATCATCACATCGGACTGGCGCGGACTGGGACGAAACACGATTCCGAAACGATCCAGATCATAGCGCGACGCACCCGCATGCATCATTTCCACCGCGCAGCAGGCCAGACCAAAAGTCATCGGCCAGAGCGAACCGGTACGGGTGTAATTGATAATGGTGTCGAGCGTCGTCGTAACGACACCCTTCTCCAGAATGCCTTCTATTCCCATTCCAAGGCTCCTTTCATCCACTCATAGACAAAACCAACCACGAGGATAGCCAGGAAAATCATCATGGAAACATAGCCGAACATGCCGATCTCCTTAAGCACAATCGCCCAGGGGAATAGGAATGCAATTTCGAGATCAAACAGGATGAACAGAATAGCAACGAGGTAGTAACGCACATCGAACTTCATGCGCGCATCTTCAAAGGCCTCGAAGCCACATTCATAGGGAGATAATTTCTTGCTGTCCGGGCGGTGCATCGCCGCAAACCTACCCAAAACTACGGGCACCACTCCAACAGCCAAACCAACGCAGATGAACAACAGAACCGGAAAATAATTTTCCAACATCGAGCTTCCCCCTCTATGTATGCAATTCGCAAGTCAACCCGCAAGGGTTAAATCAGAATCGCTTTGTAATCGTCTTCAGGCTGCCAATACACACGGGTATCAACTTTTATTTTTATAATTATTATTGCTTTACTGCTTTACTGACTACTTTTTAAAACTGGTGCGGATGGGGAGACTCGAACTCCCACGCCCTTACGGGCACAAGCACCTCAAGCTTGCGTGTCTACCAATTCCACCACAACCGCAATATTCTGCCCGATTACTTCGGAATCTCCTTCGACTTCGAAGTATCCACCACAGCGGGAACCGTAGACTTTACCGCGTTCGCATTCACCCTGTCCATCACCCCCTGCTGCTCGGCAGGATGAGAATACAGATAAGTCAGCGACAAACTGGTAATAAAGAACAGCGTAGCTGCAACGGCCGTGCTACGGCTGAGGAAATTTGCAGAACCACCGGAGCCGAATAAGCTACCGGCCGAACCGGTACCAAATGCGGCACCCATATCAGCGCCCTTGCCATGCTGCACCAGCACCAAAACGCACAAGGTGACCGCCGTTACAAGATGAAAAACCCAAACAATTGTTTCCACTTACCACTCCAAACTACTTAGTTATTTTTGCGCTGCACGACAAATTGCCACAAAATCGTCGCTCACCAATGAAGCGCCACCGATCAGACCGCCATCAATATCAGGCATTCCAAACAACTCCGCCGCATTCCCCGCCTTCACGCTTCCGCCATAAAGTATACACAAGCCCTGCGCCACCTGAGCGTCATGCTGTGCAACGCGTTGGCGAATAAAGGCATGCACGGCTTGCGCCTGATCCGGACTGGCCGTTTTTCCTGTGCCGATCGCCCATACAGGCTCGTAGGCGATAACCGCCTGCGCCAATGCTTTTGCACCGAAACGCACCAACACCGCATCCAGCTGCGTGGCCACCACCTGCTCGGTGATGCCCGACTCGCGCTCCGCCAGTGTCTCACCCACACAAAAAATCGGTTTCAAACCGGCCTTTTGTGCAGCCGCGAATTTTGCGGAAGCGATCTCATTGCTTTCATGAAACAGACCACGACGCTCGGAGTGTCCGATAATCACGTAACTACAACCGAAATCCGCCAGCATACCCGGCGCTACCGCACCGGTAAAAGCGCCTTCTTCCTGCGGACTCAGATTCTGCGCACCCCACGCCACATTACTGCCTTGCAACATGGATTGCGCCTGAGAAAGATAGGGATAGGGCACACAAACCGCGTAATCTGCGTCACGCAATTCACGAACACCCTGCAGAACACCTTGAAGTAACGCCTGATTACTTGTCAGGCGACCATACATTTTCCAGTTTCCGACTACTAATTTGCGACGCATCGTAATCATTCCACTCATCTTTTAAAGTTGCGCAATCGTACTCGCGAAAGGGCTATCGGTCAATCAAAATAGCCTGACAAATGTTTGTCAGGCCGCCTGCACCGGTATTTCGTCCCGTTTTGCGATAATGCGGTTACGCTCATTTACGTAGACGAGCTGCGGATGAAATTTTTGCAACTCCAGCTCAGAATACATCGCATAACTGGCGATAATCAAAATATCATCCGGATTAGCTTTATGCGCGGCCGCACCATTCACTGAAATAATGCCTGAACCCCGTTGTGCTCGAATCGCATACGTCGTGAACCGTTCCCCGTTGCTGACATTGTAAATATCAATCTGCTGATACTCCCTGATATCAGCCGCATCCAGCAAATCATCGTCTATCGCGCACGAGCCTTCATAGTGCAACTCGGAGTGCGTTACACGCACCCGGTGCAACTTGGCTTTGAGCATGATTCTTTGCATAAAAGGCTACCTTTTAAATCGGGGGCGCGGATTATATCTGACTCACGCACCAAGACCAACCTCTACGTTATCCAGCAAACGTGTTTTTCCCAACCTCGCTGCCGCCAGTATCACCAACTCGCCTGACTCACAATCGGCTAGTCGCAAATCTGATTGATTGCGCACCGACACATAATCCACCACCCAGCCTCTGGCCGCGAGCGCCTGAGCGGCCTGCTGCTGCAACAATTCAAAGTTGCGCGCGCCCTGTTCGATAGCCTGCCGCATCCCCTGCAAGGTCTGGCTCAAAAAAACTGACTCTGCTCGCTGCGCTTCCGTCAAATACTGATTACGCGAACTCAAGGCCAGACCATCAACTGCACGCACTGTTTCGCCGCCGATAATGCGCAGCGGTAAATTCAGTTGTGCAGTGAGCTGACGAACAAGATGAAGTTGCTGGTAATCCTTTTTACCGAACAAGGCCACCTGAGGCCGGACGATATTCAGCAGCTTCAGCACCACGGTAGCCATGCCGCGAAAATGACCGGGGCGCGCCGCACCGCACAACTCATTGGCCAGCGGCGGCAATTCAACGAACAGGGTTTGTTGCACGGGATACATTTCGTTAACCGCAGGCGCAAACACGACATCCGCCAGTCCGTGCAGCCTGGCGCAATCGGCAATCAGTGTACGCGGATATTGATCAAAATCCTCGTTCGGCCCGAACTGCAAAGGATTGACGAAAATACTCACCACCACGCAACCGCCGTGTTCCCCGGCCTGGCGCATCAGATTCAGATGCCCTTCATGCAGGTTGCCCATGGTCGGCACGAAGGCAATGGAACGCTCGCCGCTCAGACGGGCGCGCAGTTCGGAAATCGTAGAGATAACTTGCATCAGAAGCTATTTTCCGGCGCAGGGAAAAAACCGCTCTTTACTTCGGACACATACAATTTGACGGCCCCCGCGATACTGTCCGCGCCCTGCATATAATTCTTCACGAAGCGTGCCTTTTTACCCGGATAAATGTCCAGCATGTCGTACAGCACCAGCACCTGCCCGGAGCAAGCGGCACCCGCGCCTATGCCTATGGTCGGAACAGATAATTGCGCGGCGATTTCTGCGGCCAGTTGCGCAGGCACGAGCTCCAGCACGATCATCGCCGCTCCCGCCCGTTCGAGCGCGATGGCATCCTCCAGCAGTTGCTGCGCAACGGCCGATTCCTTGCCCTGCACGCGATAACCGCCCAGCTGATGCACAGACTGCGGGGTCAGACCGATATGCGCACAAACCGGTATACCCCGTGCAGTCAGGAAGCGCACGGTTTCCAGCATCACGTCACCGCCTTCGAGCTTGACCATTTGCGCACCGGCCGCCATCAGCTCGGCTGCATGAGCAAATGTCTGCTGAGGACTGACCTGCGATGTGCCGAACGGCATGTCGCTGATAATGAATGCCTGCTTTGCGCCGCGTGCCACACAGGCGGTGTGATAGACCATCTCATCCAGCGAGACCGGCAACGTGGTCTCGCACCCCTGAAACACCATGCCCAGCGAATCGCCGACCAGCAGCACATCCACACCCTGCGCTTCCAGCAGGCTGGCGAAGCTCGCGTCATAGCAGGTCAGCATGGCGATCTTCTCATCCTTGCCGCGCATCGCGTTGAGTTTGCTCAATGTTGTCCGCATGTTTTCCTCGACTGACGGGCGTGGCTAGAGCGCCATGCCTGATAATTGTTTGCCATATTCCGGCAGCTTTTCCAGTGTCTGCGCCAGACAGCCCTGCATCGCCTGTTGCGCAGAGCCTATATCGGGAATGACGCAATCCGGCGCGATCTCCAGCAGCGGCTGCAGCACAAAGGCACGTCTATGCATCTGCGGATGCGGGATAGTCAGCCCGTGTTCGTGCATCCGCAAATCGTCGTACAACAGCACATCCAGATCCAGAGTGCGTGGCGCATTCAGAAAAGTGCGCTCGCGACCATGTTGGTGCTCGATCTGCAACAGCGATGCCAGCAAGGCTTGCGGCGTCAGTGTCGTGACGATTTTTGCCACCGCATTGACGAAATCCGGCTGATCCAGATAGCCAACCGGCGCGCTGCGATACAACGCAGAGCGTGCCAGCAAACGAGTGCCGGGCAGCCGCTCGATAGCGTCCATTGCCAGATGCAACTGATCACACGACTCACCCAGATTACTGCCCAGACCGATATAAGCGATACCCTGTGTCACGCTGACTCACTGTCATTCTGGCCTGCGGGCTGACTGCCTGCATCCGGCTTCTTGCGCGGTTTGCGACGACGACGTTTCTTCTCGCCCGCCCCTTCCGGTTGCAGCATCTCCTGACGGCGTTCCTCACTGGCATCCTGAAACTCGTCCCACCACAGCCCGAGCTCGTTATCCACCTCATTGCTGGCACAGCGCAGCAACAAGAAATCAACCCCGGCACGGAAACGCGGCTGCTCCAGCAAGCGGTAGGGACGCTGGCCGGCGCGCTGCTCGAAGCGCTGCTGCAACAACCAGATTTCCTTCATCACCGCATCGTGACGATGGGGAATCGCCAGTTTTTTCTTCTGGCGGGCCAGCACTGCATCCATCGCCGTGTGCATCGCACCCACCGGACGTTCGCCCTGTTTAACCAGGGCATTCCAGTCAGACAACACCTCGTGCCACAGCAGCGCGGCAAACAGAAAGGCGGGGGAAACCGACTTTTCCTGGTTGATGCGCTCATCGGTGTTCTTCAGCGCCAGCATGACAAACTTCTCGCCCATGGGCTGATCCATGATCACATCCAGCAGCGGCAGCAAGCCGTGATGCAGATTCATCCTGCGCAACTGTTGTATGCACTCGACGGAATGCCCGGACAGCAGCATCTTCAGCACTTCGTCGAGCATGCGCGCCTCCGGCACGTTATCGAGCAACGATTTCATCTGTGCAATCGGCGCAGCAGTTGCTTCATCCAGACGCATACCCAGCTTGGCAGACAGCCGCACCGCGCGCAACATGCGCACCGGGTCCTCGCGATAGCGCACCAGCGGGTCGCCTATGATGCGCAATACCTGGTCACGTGTATCCTGATAGCCGCGGTGGTAATCGTAAATTTCCTGCGTAGTCGGGTCATAGAACAGCGCGTTGGCGGTAAAATCGCGCCGCGCCGCATCCTGCTCCTGATCGCCAAATTCATTGTCGCGCAACAAACGTCCATGCTCATCGGTCTGCGCATCTTCCGCTTCCATCATGCAGCGAAAAGTAGCGACTTCAACCAGCTCTTCGCCGAACATCACATGCACCAGACGGAAGCGCCGGCCGATGATGCGCGAACGCCTGAACACACGCTTCACTTCCTCCGGTGTAGCATCGGTCGCCACATCAAAATCCTTGGGCGTTTTGTCCAGCAGCAGGTCGCGCACCGCACCGCCCACCACATAAGCCTGAAAGCCCGCGGCCTGCAAGCCATCCGTCACACGTTTGGCACCATAGCTGATTTGCTCACGGAGAACACCGTGCATGGCAAATGGAATCACCTGCGCATTGCCCATTGTTTTGGCCTTGGCTGACCGGCGAAATACGCGCTTGAGAAATTTTTTGATCATCGATTATTTATTAATTAGGCACGGTAAGTTGCGCGCAAAGGCGTGGATTATACACGGCGGGGCGCATTGGGAATCGCCGAGGGTCAACACCTACGGTAACCTTTTAACTTGAGGCAATGCACATCTACCCACGCATAACATGAGGCAGTTATAATGCTCGGCATGAAAAATACACTCACTCTGCTCGGCAATCTCAGCGTCAACGAATTTCTGCGCGATTATTGGCAAAAAAAGCCGCTGCTGATACGCGGCGCGTTTCCATCCTTCAATGGACTGCTCAGCCCGCAACAACTCATCGAGCTGGCCTGCACAGAAGATGTGCAAGCCCGCCTAGTGACCCAGTTGCGAGGCCAGTTTGATCTGCAATATTCGCCCTTCGCAGCTGAAGATTTCAATCACTTTGGCAAGGCCAAGTGGTCAGTGCTGGTGCAGGGGGTGAACCATCATTTGCCAGAGGCGGCAGCACTCCTCAAGCATTTTGACTTTATTCCACATGCGCGCCTCGATGACCTGATGGTCAGCTACGCCCCGCCTGGCGGCGGCGTAGGCCCGCACTTCGATTCCTACGATGTGTTCCTGTTGCAAGGCAAGGGACATCGCCGCTGGCAGATATCAACACAGGCCGACCGCACACTGATAGAAGGCGCTCCGCTGCGCATCCTCAAAGACTTCAAAATCGAACAGGAATGGGTGCTGGCGCCGGGCGACATGCTCTACCTGCCGCCGCACTGTGCGCACAACGGCATCGCCGAAGATGACTGCATGACGTATTCGATCGGTTTCCGCACCCCGGCCTATCAGGAGCTCGCCGAGCAATTTCTGGTGTATTTGCAGGATCGAATCTGCGTGGATGGCATGTATGCCGACCCCGACCTTAAAACACAAGCCCATCCTTCGGAAATCAGTGCGGCGATGTTGCGACAGGTGGGACAGGCAGTCAAACAGGTACGCTGGGATAAGGAAGATATTGCCAATTTTCTCGGCTGCTATTTGAGCGAACCGAAGCCACATATTTACTTCGACGCACCCGAACCCGCATTAAGCTTGAAAAAATTCGAGAAATCGATAAAAAACAGCGGTCTGACACTCAACCTGAAAACCCAGATGCTGTGCCATGCCGACAGTATCTTCATGAACGGCGAAGCGACGCTAACCGCAGCCCGCGATTATGAGGTGTTGCGCGACCTGGCAGACCAGCGTGAATTGCCAGCTTTGACCGCGTGCTCAAACGAATTACTGGAACTGCTCTATCTATGGTATCTGGACGGCTATCTCTCTCCCATCTGAATTTCAGGAGGAAAAATGACAGATGACGCACTGCAACATACGCATCTGGACGGTATCGCGGATTACACCCATGCACTCGACACCTTATGCAGGCTGGCACAGCACAATCTGTATCTGTTTGAAATGGATTACGATGGCCTGTCATTCAACGCTGAGTCACGTTATGAGACCCTGCGCCATTTCCTGCTCGCAAACCCGGCCAATCGCCTGTTCGTACTGGCACAGGATACACATTACCTGTCAACACGATGCCCGCGCATGATGATGCTGCTGCGCCAGTTCGACAACCGTATGTTCATCCACCAGACAACCACCAGAAATCAGATCACCGCGCCATTTTGTGTGGCAGACAACGCACATTACGTGCGTCGTTTCCACTTCGACGATCCGCGCGGACTCATGGCTGTTAATGACCCGGAAAATGCACGCGCACTCGAATCACGTTACATGGAAATATGGTCGGATTCCCATCCCGCAATTTCCACAACAAAATTAGGGTTATAACCGCAAGATACACTATCTATTTTATAATTTGCTGGTAGAATATTTCGACTTTGATATTAGCTGAAATGCGAAGTCAAACAAACATTAAATTTATTAACTTATACCAAGGAAATTACCATGAAGTTATCCGTTCTTGCTGCTGCTCTGTTGGCTCTTGCTTTGTCTGCTTGTGGCGAAAAAGCTGCTGAAGCACCAGCTGTTGAAGCACCAGCTGTTGAAGCACCAGCTGTTGAAGTTGCACCAGCTGTTGAAGCTGCTCCTGCTGAAGCTGCTTCTGCTGTTGAAGCTGCTCCTGCTGAAGCTGCTCACTAAGCAATTCGCTTATAAGCAATAAAAAAGCCGACGAAAGTCGGCTTTTTTATTGCCCAGCGTACGCTGACTTATTCACCAAAACCGTCATTGCGAGCGCAGCGCTGCAATACAACATATTGATTATAAAAATAATTACCACTCACCACTCACCACTCACCACTCACCACTCACCACTCACCACTTACCACTTACCACTCACCACTTACCACACCCCGCCACAGTTCTACGAGTATCGCGACTAAACGATTTCACGCCAGTCGAATCCATGCTGCTGGCTAGCCACGCCCACCCAGCTTTCCGCACAGTTCAGCACGCCGCATAAAGCAGCGACTGCCAACCTAGGCGTATTGTTTTTTGCGCTGATATGCGCCGCGACCAGATGCTGCAGCCGACGCGTATCCAGATTGGCAAGCAGGGCAGCCGATGCCTGATTATTCAAATGTCCCAGGCGACCGCCCACGCGCTGCTTCAGACTATAGTGATAATCGCCATTCATCAGCATGTCAGTGTCGTGATTGCACTCCAGCACCAGCGCGTCACAACCTTTCAGCATCGCTTCGATATGTGGCGTGCTGCAACCGGCATCAGTCAACACACCCAGCCGTCTCGCCCCGTCGCCGAATACAAATTGCACCGGCTCAGCGGCATCATGCGGTACCGGATAAGGCTGAATTTCCATATCCCGAATGGCGAACACCTGATGCGGATCAATTTCGTGAATTTCAGCAATATTTGCGAAGGCTTTCGGCTGACTGCGCAAGGCGCCGTGCGTCAGCCAGACCGGCAGGTTAAATTTGCGCGCCAGACGCGCCACGCCGCCAATATGATCACCGTGTTCATGTGTCACCACGATAGCGCTTAACTGTTCGGGTGCCATGTCCAGACGCGCCATGCGCGCGATACTGTCCTTTAGCCCAAAGCCGCAATCCAGCAACACGTGCGTCTGAGCGACGCTGACCAGCAGCGCATTACCCTCGCTGCCGCTACCTAAAGAGGCGAATCTCATTTATTTGCTATCCCGATTAGCCGGAGGATATAAGGCAAATGGCTTATCTGCCAAAAACAATAAGCGCACCCGCCAAGACCTCGCAGCAGGATAAGCCAAAAAATGGCCCGCCTTTGCGTGACGGGCCACTATTCAAGCTGCAATCCGCTTATTGATTGATGTGCTTGAAGATAGCCTGCAACCTCTGCTTGCTTGCATCGTTGCTCACGCCATTCTGATCGGTGACACCCACCTCGCATGACGCGCCGTCATCCTTGACGTTGACGCGGTAACGCAGACTGGCATCTTCATCATCCTTCCAGAACTGCAATTTGTCCATCCAGCCTTTTTCAGCTTTGACGGAACGCAGGAAATACACACCCTTGGCTCTATCCTTGTCCTCAACAACCAGACCAGCGCGCTCTATCGCCAGACCAACCCTGCGCCAACTCTTGTCGAACGCATCATTGATTACAATAACGCTGCTGCCGTCAAAAATCTCAAGCAAATTCGCAGCACCCATTGATGCGCCAGAGCCTTCCGTCACAGCCGCTGCGGCCTGAACCGGACTGCCACCGAGGCGCACCATCAGTCGTTGCAGCAATTCTGCTTCCATCTCGGGATCATTCGGGCGCGACTGCCACTTGGACGTGTTTTTATCCGCATCCAGCATTTCTTCCTTGCCACGATGATTAATATAAATTTCGGTACTGGCGCCGTTTTTCACCCGCTCCAGACGAATGCGATATTGATCGAGTTCACCAGAAGAATAGAGGTTATCGAATACCTTGCCGACGACACTGCGGATGCCGCCCTGTGGAATCTTGGCACGATTTTCCGCCCATTCCGTTTCAATAAGCCCGGCGGACTGGTCTTCGCTCTGAATATTCAAACCTGTTTCACGCAAAAAATCCTTGACCAAAGGCCACACATTTTCTGCTCTGGCATTCACCGACAACCAGCGTTGTGTGCCATTGCGTTCGAGGCTCACGCCCGCAACGACCGGCAACACCGCACTGGCTGCCGCCGTGCGTGGCGAACCTGTTGCGTCACCCTTGGCGTAAGCGGAATAAGTCGCTACCGACTCACCCTCACCGCCTGCGACCTTGTAGCGATCATCGGTTTCAGGCAGAGTCAAATCGGGCGGCACTTCCAGCGACGGCACTTGCCCGGCACCGGCACGATAATCAATACGCTTGTCGCCCGAACCCATTGCACCACAGCCAATCAACGAGATCAGCGCAACACTGTAAATTCCGATATGCAAAACTTTCATAATTTTCCCTAACAATCCTAATGAGGTGTAAGTACGCCAGCCTGACGCATAGCCTGTTCAATTACGTTGTGCGAGCCCGATGACAAGGGCGTTAGAGGTAAACGCAAGGTGTTGTTAACCTTACCCATGCGCGATACCGCCCATTTAACCGGAATCGGGTTGGCTTCGACAAACAGATTGCGGTGCAAACCCAACAAACGGAAATTAATTTCACGCGCCAGTGCAACATCGCCCTCCAGAGCCGCCATGCACATTTCGTGCATCAACCTGGGAGCTACATTGGCGGTAACGGAAATTGTGCCCTGCGCACCCAGCAACATCAGCGCCAGCGTGCTGGCATCGTCACCACTATAAACGGCAAAATTGTCAGGCGCACGTTGCAGCAGATCCGAACCGCGCTCAATATTACCCGTGGCATCCTTGATTCCAACGATATTCGGTATCTGTGCCAGACGCAGAACCGTTTCATTGTTCATGTCCGCTACCGTTCGTCCCGGCACGTTGTACAGGATATGCGGCATATCCACCGCTTCGGCAATGGATCTGAAATGCAGATACATACCTTCCTGCGTTGGCTTGTTGTAATAAGGCACCACCGTCAGCGAGGCATCCGCGCCCGCCCGCTGTGAAAATGAAGCCAGTTCTATGGCTTCCCTGGTGGAATTCGCACCGGTACCCGCGATAATGGGAATGCGCTTCGCGGCATGCTTCACCGCCTCGGCAATGAGCAACTCGTGTTCCTCTACATTCACCGTTGGTGCTTCACCCGTAGTGCCCACCACCACAATACCATCCGTTCCCTGCTCGACATGAAAATCGATTAACGCGCGAAATGACGGCAGATCGAGGCTGCCGTCTTCATGCATAGGAGTGACGATTGCAACAATACTACCCTTGATCATTTTGAGTCTCTTATCCATGACAAGCAAAGGCGGCATTCTAACCTAACGGGCACGGCAAATATACCGTCCCTGATAATGAAACCAGACAAGCATACAATCTGCAAAGCGGATGCTCATAAAATGATTCTTTCAGGGATATCGCCCTGCGGGGTGCTACCCGAAAACGCTACATTTTTGCATCGCCTCATAAGGCTTTCGCGACAAAAGCGGGAAGGCTGTGGAATAATGCGCTTACTGTTGAAATTTTCCATCCCATGCCCGCACTTACACTTGCTACTCTGCGCACCGGCGAGATTGCCACCATCGTTTCGATTCATGCCGAAGAGTCGTTGCATCAGCGCCTGCTCGCACTAGGATTTCGCAGTGGAAAACGCATAGAACTGATTCGCAAGGCCAGCTTCTCCGGCCCGCTACAAGTACGCATCGGCACAACCGACATCCTGCTCCGGCGCAATGAAGCCGCCAAAATAAAGGTATGCAAAACATGAAGCGCGTTGCCTTGCTGGGCATGCCCAACACCGGAAAATCCACCCTGTTCAACCGTATGACAGGAGGATCTGCGCGAGTTGGCAACTGGCCGGGCATTACAGTGGAATTGCTCAGCGGAAAAATCCTGCTGGGCGCAGACATGGTGGAAATAATAGACCTGCCCGGCATCTACGATCTGCACGGCTTTTCCGATGACGAACAGGTAGTGCGTCACTTTTTGCACGACAATGTGCCCAACCTGGCCCTGGTTATCCTCAACGCCACACAGATCGAACGGCAGATGAGTCTGCTGCTGCAGCTTAAACAGCTCAACATCAATATCGTGGTGATGCTCAATATGTCTGATGAAGCCAAAAAATACGGCATCAGCATAGACAGCAAGAAAATGGCGGAGCTGCTAAGCATACCGATATACCAGATAAGCGGGAAATATGGCACCGGCTATCATGAAGCCTTGCAGGCCATCACCAAAGCGCTGCGCTACCCTACTCCCGGCATGGCCGAACAAGTGCGCAGCCAACTGGAACAAGACGAGCACATCGAAACTGAAATGGCGCGCGTGCTGAAACACGCCGTACAAATTCCCGCGCGTCTGCCGGAAAATCTCACCGAAAAACTGGACAGCGTAATGTTGCACCCGTGGCTGGGGCTACCGATATTTTTTGGCATCATGTATTTGCTGTTTCAGGGTATTTTCCTGCTGGGCCAACCGCTGCAAGTCGGCGTTGCCGAGCTGCTTTCCTGGTTCCGTGAAACCGCTCTGGTACCGATATTGAGCAGCCTGCCTGCCATGTTGCAAGGCTTACTGCTGGACGGCATCTACAACGGCGTGGCAACCGTCGCCGCGTTCGTGCCCATCATCGTACTGTTCTTTCTGTTAATGGCTATCGTCGAAGACAGCGGCTACCTGTCGCGCGCCGCCTTTTTGATGGACGCACTAATGGCAAAAATGGGGCTGGATGGACGCGGTTTCGTCATGCTGCTGATGGGCTTTGGCTGCAACGTACCCGCATTAATGGGAACGCGCGTGATGCGCTCGCGGGCGATGCGCATGCTGACCATGCTGGTAATCCCGTTCTCGTTGTGCTCTGCGCGCTTGCAGGTATTCGTCTTCATCACCGCTGCGCTGTTCACGGCACAGGCTGCCCCGCTGGTACTGTTCAGCCTGTATCTGCTCAGCTTCGCCAGCGCGATTCTCACCGCCCTGCTGTTCAAGGGCCAATTCAAAAACAGCGAGCCTTTCGTACTGGAACTCCCCCCCTACCGCTTCCCTACCGCCCGCCAGATGGCGCTGCGCGGCTGGCAAGAAGTCACCCACTTTTTGCGCCGCGCCAGTCAATTCATTATCGCCGGCGTGGTTCTGGTCTG
>JAURZN010000088.1 GCA_030653355.1 Gallionella sp.
GAGGCCGCGCCCATATTGGGTTTGCGGCCTTTTTTATTGAAAATAAAATCTTAGTCAATGAAAAACCCGCCAAGAGCTAGGCTCAGAGCGGGTTTGCGGTGTATCGGGCGTCTAAAATCAACACCTTTCGCCAACGGCTAGAAAAAAAGCACGCTTTTTATAGCGTGCTTATCACAAAACCAATCTTAATTTAATCGCCGCTCGACCGCGTGCGGACGATTGCTTTAGGGCGTCTTAGGCGTGGAGTAGGGCACTTCTTTCTGTGCCGGTTCCCAGGTGGTTTCATAGCCGACAAAAAACTGTCCCGGTACGATTTCTTTCTGACGGGTGGTTACGCGGTATGCGTGACCATCAGGAATCTTGGGGCGGCAAAAAGGTTTTTTTTCTTCACTCATGATTTTTACTCCTTTGGTTGAAAAATCGGTAGCCGAAAACGGGAGGAGGGCCTCCAAATTTCCGGTGTAGTGTACTCGTTAGCGTGTGTAATGTCCCTTCTTCGGGATCACATGCCGCACGCCCCCTTGTGGCTTCTCAACGTCCCCTTTGTAGCGGGGAATAATGTGAATATGCACATGGAAGATGCTTTGCCCGGCCGCCAGCCCCACATTGACGCCGATGTTGTAGCCATCCGGACTGAACTCCTCGTCGATGAGTTTTTTTTCCTCTTGAATGAGGTGCATGCAGGCAGCGACTTCTTCCGCTGTCAGCTCGAAAAAACTGGCAACATGCCGCCGCGGGATGACCAGCGTGTGTCCCGGGCTCGTCGGGTAGGAGTCGCGTGCACTGAAGGCCAGTTCATGCTGTATCGATAACCCGCGCGGATCTGTGCAAAACAGGCATGGATCATTGGGGTCTCTTTTCTGTGTTGCGTCAGATGATGACTGCACACCTGTTATACTCGGACGAGGAAAATCATCGACGAGGATAACATCTTGGCATCGAACAAAGGACGGGCTTATTTTGCACTGCTTGGTTACCATTTCAACCCCGACGACATTACACGCCTGCTTGGGATAGAACCCACATCCGTCAATGCTGCTGGCGCATACAGCGGGTTGGACAAGCCCGCCATCAGTTCCTGGGAGTTATCAACGGAGACCACTGCTGGAGAGGTGGATGTGTTTGCCTTGACCGACAGCCTCGTCAAGCAGCTGGAACCCCTCAAGGAAAGTATCGTTGCAGTCTGCAAAAGCCACAATCTGTCTCCGCGTATAGGCGTGGCGCTAACCTTGTCCATCGATAAGGGTGAATCCAGCCCGGAAGTCGGCTTCGGTGCGCGCACGATCCGCTTCCTTGCGGATACCGGCTCATTCATCGAGGTGGAGAACAAACTTTCCGGGCGGGTTTGAGTCATTATTTACCCCACCGCCTGGCTGCTTAACGCGGTCTGTGACTGCGCCAGTCTCAGTTGTTCCTGGCAATGCTTCAAACAAAGCGGCTGTAGCGCGTGGCGGAAACATTCAATAATTACTTCGAATTCATCCGCGATCTCTTCCGCGAGCACAGCATCATTCATTAATTGAGCCAGTACATTCTGTGCGGTCGCCTTGTTTACACGGCAGATGACTGCCACATGGATAGGTAACTGCTGTTCCATGCTGACCGTTAATGCCTTCTCATATGAATTGATCGCTTCTTTCAAACGCTCCGGGTTCTCTTCCGACTCGCCGAGATGTTGCAGGGCGGCAGCCCGATTGTTATGCGCGGCAGTCAGCTCTAATGCGTAATTGTCTGCGTCGAGCACGGCCAGCGCATTCTTGTAGGCAACAACGGATTTCTGGAATTGGCGATTACCTTTGAGCAATGTTCCGAAGGTATGCAAAGTGGCACCCAGCTGATGCAGGGTATGCATCCATTCCTCCGGGTACGCATCCCGCGTCCAGACTTGCAGTGCATTGGTATAGGCATCGACAGCGACCTTCAATGGCCTTGTATCATCAAGTAAGCGACCCAGCGCCTGATTGGCCGTGCCCAGGCTGTATTGCGTAGCTGCCCACTCCAGGGGTGAGAATTCCTGTTTGAACTCTGCTAATGCATAGTTGAAGCACTGTACGCCCCGTTCAAACGATTGCGCATCTCTGCGCTGCTGGCCCTGTGCCGCAAGGATGTTCCCCATATTGTTCTGGGTCTCAGCCCACGCTAGTGGTTCCTGTTCGTGAAATTGGTCTGTCAGCGATAGCTCAAGCGCTTCGAGTAAACTCTCGAATATCCTGGAACTGAAACGGTGCTGCTCATAATTGCCGCGTGTGTAGCGAAAATTATCCGCAACAGCGACTTTGGTATCCGGAGCCGCTGCAGCGGCTGTCTCAGCACTCAGCAGAGCTAAGGTGCGCGCGATGGAACGTTCCAGCGCCTTGTTCTCAGGGTAGAGTAGGTAATTCGTTGAGAATCTCATTTTGCTCGATCAAGTATCTCGTTCAATTCCGGATCGGCACCGACCGCACCGCCCAGTTCGATCTCTTCCTCGGTGGCATCACGTATGGACAGCACTTCCAGCATGAAAGTGACCTCTCTGCCGCAAAGCGGGTTGTTGCCGTCGACAGTCAATGTCTTGTCGTCGAATCGGGTGACGATGAAATTCCTCGGCACACCCTCTTCATTTTCCATGGTGATGGTCATGCCGATCTCCCGATATTCTTCCGGGACATTTTCTATATGATCGGTGAATACCAGCGATTCATCCCGTTCGCCGTACAGCTTGGCTGTGTCGATAGACACCTCGATGATGTCGCCGATTTTTTTACCGTATAGCTCCTTGGTCACTTCTTCGGACATCACATCATTCACGCCATGCACATAACCCAGCGGATAATCCACGGTAACCAGGATGTTGCCGGTCTTGTTATCGATGACCTTGTAATTCAGTTCAACGAATTTTGTGTCTTCAACGGTATCTGACATATCAAATCTTTATATAAACCTTGAGTTAGAAAATGGTGGCGCCAAATATCCTTACCTTGTCCTTTTCATACCCCAGCACCAGCCTTCCCAGCCATTCTCCGGGTTTTTTCATGCTTCTCTGTTTGTAGAGCACGGTGACATATTCGCCGCGACGTATGATGCCCAGATACTCATGGTCTGCTGACAGGTTTTTCGCCAGTTCGCTTCGTGCGAACTGCTTGCCCATTTCCACTTCGTTCGCACCCGCAATAAGCGTACTGGAAAAGTTGCGCGTGAACGCGCCGTAGTTACCCTCGTTCGAGTATTTGACCAGATCCGCCCACATCGGGTGTGCGAGTTCCAATATCTCTTCATCTGTCCTATCAATGATATTCATCAAACCAACTCCAATTTTGCGAAAGAGATAAAAAGAGGACCAACATGAAGCATGCCGGTCCTCTTTAATGTACTACCAAGTTATCACAAATATCTTTGCGTAAGCCTGATTTTACAAAACCGGTAAATCAAGCCTGCGTTACCTAGTGGTGGTCTGTCGGTGGCGCTGTCTCCGCATCACCTACCAAGTGGTAGAGCGGTGCTTTCTCCATTGTGTACTCACCCGTCTCAGGATCGCGACGAGATACCGTGAGCACATGCCAGTTCTCATCATCCAGCTTCATTGCATCGCCACGGTAGTAGTATCCCGGCCAACGTGTTTCCTTGCGGAACAAAGTGTGATGGAACACGCTTTCAGAGGTAAGGAAGCGATGCTTCAATTCCCATGCGCGCAATAACTCGTGAATATCCGAAGCGGCGACTTTTTCCAGATCCTCGCCCAGTATGGACATCTTCTTCAGACCGATATTCAAAAGCTTGTCGTTAGTCATGTAGTTGACGCCAAAACCGCCACAGTACTCATCCATCAGTTTCTGTAAACGATCCAGTCCCTGTTTCGGATTGATGAAGTTCGGATTGACCGACCCGCCAACGACTTCGTTGCTATAGACACGATAGGTTTCCAGTGGCTTGAAGATCTGTTCCCCGCGACGATTGATTTGCGCGTCGGAAACACGGATGCCCTCGGCTTTGCCATCGTCGATATATTTGCAGGCAGCCTTGGCAGCCAGGCGACCCTCGGTGAAGGAGCCTGATGAGAACGCGTGTGGCGTACCGCCAACCGCATCGCCGGCACCGAACAGGCCTTCGATGGTCGTCATGCGGTTGTAGCCCCAGTAGTACTCCGGCGGCGATATGTCTTCCGGACCAGAGCACCATGCACCGCAACCGGTGGCGTGTGAACCCATGACATAAGGTTCGGAGGTGGTCAGTTCAGGGTTCTCGTACTTGGGATCCACGTCGGTGGCTGCCCACAGCACGGCCTGACCGACGGTCATGCCCAGGAAGTTGTGCCAGCCTATCTCTTCCAGATGGGGATCCTGGAAGGCTTCCATGGTTACCATGTGGATAGGGCCGCGACCGGCATTCACTTCATTGATGATCGCGTGGTTACGCAAGCAGGTCGGAATAGGACGATGCGTGCGGTGCGAGACTTCCGGATCCAGATACTCCTTGCCGACCATTTCCTGAAGTGCAGGGAACCACTTGGATTCGTACTCTTCACCATAGGCATTCTGCGTGTAGGTCTTGAGGTGCAGGAAGTAGGCGCCGACAGGGCCGTAACCATCTTTGAATCGGGCCAGCACGATACGGTTTTCCATTTGAGTCATCTTCGCGCCTGCTTCAATCATCAGGCCATAGGCAGAACCCGATGACCATGGGGCGTACCAGACACGGCCCGCACCTTCGCCGACGGAACGCGGCTTGAAGATGTTGGAAGCGCCACCGGCACCACAGACAACAGTCTTGGATTTGAATACGTGGTAGTTGCCCGTGCGGACATTGAAGCCCACAGCTCCCGCGACGCGGTTTTTCTTGGACTCATCCATCAGCAGGTGGGTCAGACAGACGCGGTTGAAAACCTTGTCGGCCGACTTCTTGGCCGCTTCGGCAACGATAGGCTTGTAGGATTCACCGTGGATCATGATCTGCCAACGCCCTTCACGCAGATATGAACCCTTCTGTTCGTTGCGCATAATGGGCAGGCCCCACTCTTCGAAGTTGTGCACGGTGGAGTCGACGTGGCGCGCCATGTCAAAAGCCAGATCCTCGCGCACCATACCCATCAGGTCGATACGTGCATAACGCACATGATCTTCGGGGTTGTTCTCGCCAAAGCGTGTGCCCATATAGCAGTTGATTGCATACAGACCCTGGGCTACCGCACCGGAGCGCATGATGTTCGCCTTTTCGGCTATGACGATTTTTTTGTTCTGACCCCAATATCTTGCTTCAAATGCAGCACCCGTACCGCCCAGGCCGGCACCGGCAACCAGGATGTCGATATCGTCTTCAATAATTGTCTGGTAGCAGCTCATTAGTATTGCACTCCCTCTTTGATTTCCAGTCCATTGGATTCCAGTGTATGCAAACCACCTTCATCCATGCGGATATATTTCGGTTCGTTGAACAGTAATTGACTGTCCCGCATCTCCTTGCTAGGAGCAGGCTCGTCCGCGAGTTTCGGTGTCGCCGAGCCCCAGGGCTTGGTCGTGATAGGCGCCAGCAGCTCCATATCTTTCTTGCCGTTACGGAACTTGATGCGCCACGCGATGGTGCCTTTGTCTTCGTCACGGATCACTCGAACGCTGTGTCCAAGTGGTGCAAAGTCGGCATAGCCACGCACGTCAATGGCATGATGAGGGCAGGCTTTTACGCAGGAGTAGCACTCCCAGCACATATTTGGTTCGATGTTGTATGCACGTCGCAGCTTCTTGTCGATGTGCATAATGTCCGATGGGCAGATGTCAACGCATTCTCCACAGCCATCACAACGCGTCATATATACAAAGGTTGGCATAATTTATTCCTCTATTCTTTATAGATAATTGTTAGAGTCAGTGTCAGTAGTGGTTTGCTCTTTCAGCCTTGATGCAAAGCCCCATCTTCGGCGGATTCTTGCCCATATACGTGGGAATGTCCGGGAATTTGCGCTGTACTTCAGGATCCGTCAGATCATAGTCGGGAGGCAAATTCTCGCGGGAACCATCGGCGCGGGTGATCTTCTTCTGATGGGCCGCAGCAGGCTTGAAGAACATGTGGGCAAACTTGGACCAATAGACACCGCCAAACAGAACGGTGCTGGACAGGATGAACAAGGCGAAGGGGATGCCCAATCCACCGCCGGTGAACGACCAGATCAATGCGAAAGTCGAGGTGGCAAGCAGCGAGACAATAAACAAGTCTGCACGCTCGAAACGGAACCATGGAAGTCCTTCCGCAGACACATCTACGCGGATAAAAATCCAGAACCAGTATCCGCCAACGGCTAGCATCAGTGCGCCGATGTGCCATAGCTGTGGCAGCAGGGCAGGGGTGGGTGTTTCAGGCGTCGGGTAGGCGAAAATCATGATCGCGGTCGTCGCGGCGAAAATGATGAACCCGTACATGGTCAACAGATGGGAAAGCCTGCGCCTTGGATTACTGAATTCGCCAGACGTCAAAACTTCATTCATCAGTACTGAAGCGGCGATTACAGCTTTCTCTCCGCCACTGACTGACCGTATTGCGTTTTTCTTGGCTTTTTTTGCATTCTCGAAAAAATACTGCGCGCTTTTCTTATGCATCATGTCCAGTATTGTCCCGCCCATGACCAGCAGGACCATCAAGATGATGTACCCCTGCATGACAACGGTTGGAATTGATGCCGAAAGTTCGGCAAAGGGGTTGCTCATGAACATTAGGTTCTCCTTAAAAATTTAAACGCAAGATTAAAAATCATCATTCACAAAACTCTTGACCCTACGAACCTACCACCATTACTTCACTGAATCATCCAAATAAAAATTGGCAACCATGGGGACAAATGAACAGCTCCCTGTCCACCCCCGTATGCGGAGTTGTTGCCGTTTCAGCGGCTATACAACCACGATCCAAGGGGATGGGGTATTTTCTAGCGTCCCGAGTGCCCGCTGAGTTTGACTTCCACCTTTTCATCGTCAGCCAGACCGGCATAGTAGGCGCGCAGCACTTCCAGTACTTCAGGGCGGCTGAACTCGGCCGGCACTTCGGAATTTTCCGAGAGCATCTTGCGCAACTTGGTGCCGGACAGCAGCAGGCGGTCGCTCCCCTCGTGCGGGCAGGTACGTGCGGAGGCCATGCCACCGCATTTGTAACACCAGAATGTCCAGTCTATCTTGAGCGCCTGGGTCTCCAGTGCGTCCTTGGGTATTTTGTCGAAGATGTGGTGGGCGTCGAACGGGCCGTAATAGTTGCCGACTCCGGCATGGTCGCGGCCGACGATCAGGTGCGAACAACCGTAGTTCTGGCGGAACAGCGCATGCAGCAACGCTTCGCGCGGCCCCGCGTAGCGCATGTCCAGCGGGTAACCGGCCTGTACCACGGTCTGACCGACAAAATAATTTTCGGTAAGCGTGGCTATGGCTTCGGTGCGCACGTCGGCGGGAATGTCGCCGGGTTTCAGATTGCCGAGCAGAGAATGGATCAGCACACCGTCGCAAATTTCTATCGCTATCTTGGCCAGATACTCGTGCGAGCGGTGCATCGGGTTGCGTGTCTGGAATGCGGCCACCTTGCTCCAGCCCATGGCCTCAAAGGTTTCGCGCGTCTGCTGCGGTGACATGAAAAGTGAACCGTATTTTTTATCGAATCCGCCCTGTGAGAGCAATCTGACCGGACCGGCGAGATTGACTTCGCCTTGTTCCATCACCATCTTCACGCCGGGATGTTCCGGGTCTGTGGTGCTAAACACCATCGCGCACTCGTGCTCTTTATCGATGGTGTATTTTTCGGTGATGCGCATGGTTGCCAGCAGGCTGCCATCGTCCGGGTCAAGCAACGCGATATCGCTACCGGTATGTAGAGTTGAAGCGAGGGTATTGTCTATGGAGAGTGTGATGGGGATGGGCCAGAACAGGCCGTTTGCCATTTTCATGCCGGCACATACACCTTGCCAGTCAGTGTAGGACATAAAGCCGTCAAGCGGGGTGAAGCCGCCTATGCCCAACATCACCAAATCACCTTTTTCGCGTGAACTCACCGTTATTTGCGGTAATGCCCGTGCACGTTCCAGTTCGTCTGCGAGTGCCTTCCCTTTTAGTAAAAGGGGATTTAACTCGCCGCCGCCGTGCGGTTTAACCAATGCCATT
>JAURZN010000026.1 GCA_030653355.1 Gallionella sp.
ATTTTTGCACAGCGTCTCCAGCATACGCCGCTGGAAGTTTATATTTCCTATTACCAGTTGAGAATGAAGCTGGAAACGGTTGATGTCGGGGTTATCCGTGCTTATTTGGCGCGTCCTGATGATACGCCGCTGATAGACAAAATGCGCGCCGAGTGGCTCAGAACGCTAGGCAGGAAACAGCAATGGGCGCTGTTCGATAGCGAGTACCCGCGTCTGCTGGCTGACGATGCGGAATTGACTTGTTATGCCTTGCAATCGCGTCTGAGAAGCCAGCAACAGGCCGTGTTGCATGAGGTGCGTGACTTGTGGTTCAGCGGCAAGGATATGCCGGAGGGCTGCGGCACAGTGTTCGAGGCGGCCCTGACTGCCGGCGTGATCACCCAACAGGATATCTGGCAACGGCTGCGCCTGGCGCTGGAAGCTGGCAATGCCTCGCTGGCGAAATATCTTGCAGGGCAACTTGTGGGCGAACGCGAAATCTCGCCGGAGGCGCTGAGCCGTGCGATGGAAAACCCCGGCCGTTATCTGGAACGTGAGTCGCTCGATAGCGCCAGCGCAGGCCAGCGTGCAGTTGCGTTATTCGCCTTGCAGCGCCTGGCCAAGCAATCGCCTGATCTGGCGGCCAGACAATGGGAGAAACTGGCGGTCCATTTTCCTGAAAGCGAACAGCATTATTTCTTCGGCTGGCTGGCTTATGAGGGGGCGCGCAAGCATGACGTGCGCGCATCACAATGGTTCAGGGAGGCGGGTACGATATCGCTCAATGAGCAACAATCCGCCTGGCGGGTGCGTGCAGCACTGCGTACGCAGGATTGGCCCGAAGTGTTGTCAGCCATTAATGTGATGAGCGCGGCACAGCGCGGCGAAACCGCCTGGCGATACTGGCAGGCGCGCGCGCTGCAGGCCTTGGGCAGGCGTGCTGAAGCGGCGAAAATCTTCGTGCCGCTGAGCGCGGAATATGACTTCTATGGTCAGATGGTCAGCGATGAGCTGGCTGACACGCCGGTGCTCAGTGCGCAGCAGACGACTTATCAGCCGCGTAAGAATGAGGTGGCAGCGATAGAGGCGTTGCCGGGAGTGCAGCGCGCGCTGGCGTTGTATCGTATGGATTTGCGTACCGATGCGATGCGGGAGTGGATATGGGTCATCCGCAATTTTAACGATCAGGAATTGCTTGCCGCTGCGGAAATCGCCCGGCGCAACGAAATGTATGATCGCGCTATCAACACCGCCGAGAAAACCGTGCGTGTGCACGATTTCGGTCTGCGCTATCTGGCGCCCTATCGTGCCGCGCTGCGTGAGCATATTCAGGAAAACAGCCTGGAAGTAGCCTGGGTGTATGGCCTGATGCGTCAGGAGTGCCGTTTTGTGACGGCCGCAAAATCCGGGGTGGGTGCGGCGGGACTGATGCAGGTCATGCCGGCGACGGCACGCTGGATAGCCAAGAAGCTGGGTTTAAAGGATTATCGGGAGTCGCTGATACACCAGCTGGATACTAACCTGAGGCTGGGTACGTTTTATATGAAAAATATGTTGTCATCGCTGGATGATAGTCCGGTGCTGGCTTCAGCCGCCTACAATGCCGGGCCGGGACGGGCGCGGCGCTGGCGTGCAGAAACGCCGATGGAAGGCGCGATTTATGCCGAGACGATCCCGTTCAACGAGACACGCGATTATGTAAAGAAAGTGATGAGCAACACGGTGTATTACGCCAGACAATTCGGTGACCCGCCGCGCTCCCTGAAGCAGCGCGTGGGGATCATTACCGGCAAACCCGGCGACAGCACGCTCGCTGATGACAAGTCTCCGGGGGCGACGCAATGAGCGGCAGTATTTACTGCGTAGGGGGGGCGGTACGCGACCGTCTGCTGGGTCTGCCGGTAAAAGATCATGACTGGGTCGTGGTGGGCAGCACACCGGAAGCGATGGTGGCGCAGGGGTTTCAGCAGGTGGGCAAGGACTTTCCGGTCTTTCTGCATCCCGATACCCATGAGGAATATGCTCTGGCGCGCACCGAGCGCAAGACGGCGCGCGGCTATAAGGGTTTTGTCGTCCACGCCGCCGCCGATGTCACGCTGGAACAGGATTTGCTGCGTCGCGATTTTACCGTCAATGCCATTGCGCAGGATGCCGACGGCAAGCTGATAGACCCACATAACGGCATCGCTGATTTGCGCGCCGGAATTTTGCGTCACGTTAGCGGCGCGTTCAATGAAGATCCGGTGCGCATCTTGCGCGCTGCGCGGTTTGCATCGCGATTTGGTTTTACCATTGCGCCGGAAACGCTGGCGCTGATGCGCGACATGGTGAACAACGGCGAAGTGGATGCGCTGGTGCCCGAACGTGTCTGGCAGGAGCTGGCGCGGGGGTTGATGGAGAAAATCCCCTCGCGTTTTTTTACCACGCTGCGCAGTTGCGGTGCATTGGCGAAGATAATGCCCGAAGTGGATGCCTTGTTTGGCGTGCCGCAACCGGAAAAATATCATCCCGAAATCGACTGCGGTGTGCATACCATGATGGTGGTTGACGATGCCGCGCGCCATGACTACGCGCTGGAAGTGCGTTTTGCCGCGCTGACGCATGATTTGGGCAAGGGTACGACACCCAGACAGGAATGGCCGCGCCATATCGGCCATGAGTTGCGCAGCGTGGGCCTGGTGAAGACGCTGGCCCAGCGCTTGCGTGTGACGGGGGAATGCCGCGATCTGGCCTTATTGGCAGCGCGTTATCACGGTGATATTCATCGCGCCATGGAACTGCGCGCGGATACGATAGTCAAGTTGTTCCAGTCTGCCGATGCCTGGCGTCGCCCGGAGCGGTTCGCACAGTTGCTGCAAGCCTGCGCCTCCGACGCACGCGGGCGCGGCGGGAGCGAGCATGAACCTTATCCGCAAGCGGATTATTTGCTGCAATTACTGGCGGTGGCGCGTGCGCTGGATGCGGGCGAGATTGCGCGCTCATGTCAGGGTTCAATACCCGCCGCTGTCGAACAGGCGCGCATCAGCGCGATCAAGGAAGAGATGATCAAACAAGGGAAGGAGCAGTAATGGGTAAATGGATAATGGGTGTATTGCTGGTTGCCGCGCCATGCATGGCGTGGTCGGCAGAACCGGCCGCCAGCCGCAATCAGGAGCTGAGATTTAACCAGATGTTCCATAATCTGGACACCAATAATACCGGCAAGATATCCAGGGCAGAAGCCGAGCTAAAAGCGCCTGCCATAGCAGAAAACTTTGATCATATTGATGTTAATCACGATGGCGGACTGACAAAAAAGGAAATCAAGGATGCTTTTCTGGCGGCGGATAACAAGCGGCGCGAGTTTAGCCGCAATCTGGATGCGGCTGACAAGGATAAAGATGGTAAATTGTCACGCGATGAGACTAAGGTATTGCCCAACATGAGCGCAAATTTCGACGAGATAGACAGCAATCATGACGAACAATTGGTCATGAAGGAAATCGCCGATTATGTGCGCGCGAAGGGCAATGCGGATGCAGCGTCTGGTGCGATGCAGTAATTCACAGCAATCGGCTCAGGTCGCTACGGGCGAATCCGGATAAGGGTTGCGCCATGTTTTTCCCCAGTGCGATGACTTTGAACAGTTCGCCCATTTCCGCCGGGCTGGTCAGCTTCTGCAATTGTGACGAGAGCGGCAAATAGTCGAGCAGGTTCTCGGGCGGCGTGTCTTTAAGCAGTTCGGTAATGCCGTTATTGATCAGGAAGAAGGCCTGGTTGGTGTAACCCAGCAATTCCAGGCCGGCGTCTATGCCGCATTCCGCGATGTCGGTGAAATTGACATGGGCGGTGATGTCCTGCAAACCGGGCAGAAAAAACGGATCGTCGTGGGCGCGATGCCGGTAGTGACACATCAGGGTGCCTGTGTTGCGTTGCGGATGGTAGAACTCGCGCGCGCCGAAACCATAGTCGATGAACAGCATCGCGCCTTGCATCAATCGGCCGGACAGGCTGTTGATCAGGCCGCGCGCGGCAAGGCAGATTTCGCTGAGATAATGGTCGGGCAGCTTGTTTGCATTATCGATGTTACGGGCAGCGTGCAGCAGCGTGCTATCGCTGATGGCGCGTTGTTCCCGTGCCAGGCCGTGTTCAGCCCAGGCGATGCCTGTTTCGGTCAATGCGCCTTGCTGCCAGTGCACCAGATGCACAGGCAGTGCGTCCAGCACTTCGTTGGCAACAATAGCGCCGCTGAATGTTTCCGGTAAGGTTTCCAGCCAATGCACGCGATCCAGCAAATGCGGCAGGCGCTGGTGCAACAGGGTTCGTTGACGCGCGCGCAGGTCGGCGCTGACTTCGAGAATATCGTAGCTGTCCGGCAGGCAATCCAGTTGTTCCAGTTCACTCAGTATGTCTGCCGCCAGCTTGCCGCTGCCCGCGCCCAGTTCCAGAATATGCGGCGCGCTGCCCACCATGATTTCAGCAACCTGCCTGGCCAGCGTGCGTCCGAACAGCGGCGAGAGCTCGGGCGCGGTAATGAAATCACCTGATTCGCCGAATTTTTGAGCGCCCGCGGTGTAATAACCCAGCCCCGGCGCGTATAAGGCCAGTTCCATATAGCGTGCGAAGGAAATCCAGCCGCCTTGTGCCGCGATCTCGTGTCGTATCGTGTCGATCAGGCGTGCGCTGTGTTGTGCGGCTTCAGCGCCGGGTTCGGGAAGTGAAGTGGCGGGTGATGTGGTCATGGTCAGGTATAATTCGCAGGGTTTGCAAGTTTAATGGAGGGCTGGCTGCAAGGCAAAGTTATCTTGGTGACAGGCGGCGCCAAGCGGGTCGGAGCAGTGATTTGCCGCCGCCTGCACGCGTCAGGCGCAAATATCGCGCTGCATTACCGGTCATCTGCGCAAGAGGCGCTGCTGTTACAGGATGAACTGAATGCGCTGCGACCGGACAGCGTTGCGGTTTTTTCGGTCGATCTGCTTGATCTGGCGGCCTTGCCGCCATTGATAGAGCAAATCATCGCACGCTTTGGACGGCTGGATGCACTGGTTAATAACGCTTCCAGCTTTTACGCAACCCCGCTGGCCGGCGTGGACGAACAGCAATGGCACGATCTGCTCGGCACCAACCTGCGTGCTCCGTTGTTTCTGGCGCAGACGGCAGCGGATGAACTGCGTCGCCGGCATGGCTGCATCGTCAACATCGTCGATATACACGCGGAGCGCCCGATGTCCGGACATCTGCTGTATAGCGTGGCCAAGGCGGGCCTGGTCGCGCTGACGCGTGGCCTGGCGCAGGAAATGGCACCGCAGGTACGCGTGAATGCTGTCGCGCCCGGCGTGATCCTCTGGCCTGAGAACGAACAATGGGAAGATGAAACAGAGCGGCGAAAAATTGTTGCGCATACGCTGCTCAAACGCGAAGGCGAACCGGATGACATCGCCCGGACAGTCGCCTTTCTGATACAGGATGCACCCTACATCACCGGGCAGGTCATCGCGGTTGATGGCGGCCGTAGTATTAACATTTAGTCTGGAAATTTTATGAGCGTAATCGCACAAGCTGTCCATTTTGACCATTCCGGTAACTTCAACAAACTCAAGGGGCGGCTGGAACATCAGGTCGGCAAAGCGATCTTCGATTTTAATATGATAGAAGACGGCGATTCGGTGATGGTGTGCCTCTCCGGTGGCAAGGATTCCTACACCCTGCTGGATATTCTGCTCAGTTTGCGCAAACGTGCACCGATCGATTTTCGTATCGTCGCGATGAATCTGGATCAGAAACAACCGGGTTTTCCTGCGGAAATATTGCCCAATTACCTGAAGTCGCTCGGCGTTGAATATCACATCGAAACGCAAGACACCTATTCCATCGTCAAGGACAAAATCCCCGAGGGAAAAACTACCTGTTCCTTGTGTTCACGGCTGCGCCGGGGGATTATTTACAAGGTGGCGGGCGAGTTGGGCGCGAACAAGATCGCGCTCGGTCATCACCGCGACGACATGATAGAAACCTTGTTTCTGAATATGTTTTTTGCCGGCAAGCTCAAGGCCATGCCGCCCAAGCTGGTGACGGACAAGGGTGATCATATCGTGATTCGTCCACTGGCCTATTGCGTGGAAAAAGACATTGCCCGTTATGCGCGAGGCATGGAATTTCCCATCATCCCGTGCAATCTGTGCGGTTCACAGGAAAATTTGCAACGCCAGAATATCAAGGAAATGCTCACCAACTGGGAGCGCCAATATCCCGGCCGCAGCCAGACTATCTTTACCGCGATGCAGAACGTTGCGCCCTCGCATTTACTGGACGGGAAGCTGTTCGATTTCAAGGGAATGCTGGTGGGTCAGGAAGTGGCAGAGGGTGATGTGGCATTTGACGACAGCGTCGCCGGTCAGGCATAAATTTCGAATCGCAGAAGGCCAAGGTTGATCTTCGGCCTTCTGTCAGCTCTGAAGGTTTACGGGTGTGAGATTAGCGCGGATAAAACAATTCCAGCCGATAGCCTTCCGGCCTGAGACCGGCAATATCCATGTGCAGCTTGAGATTGATTTCATGGTTTTTCGGAAAGCCTGATTGCTCGTCTTCATCAGCGGGCAAATATTCCCTGGGCAGGAATAAACGGCGTGCCAGCGGTTTGTCCCTGCTGTCGTTGAGGGTGAGTTCCAGCATGGGGAAGGCCGTGCTATAACTGGCGCGGTTGCGCAGCAAGGCGTCGAGGGTGATCTGGTTCTCGTGTTCGGTTTCTGCGACGAGAGAGGACGACTCTATGCCTATCAGTTCAGTATTTTGCGGTAGCGGCACACTGCAATTCAGTAACTGGCAGTAGCCGACCAGTGCGGGTTTGAGTGCGGGGAAATGTGCGGCGAGGCTGACGCGGAAAAAATACCCTGCCTGTGCTATCAATAGCAGGGACAGTGCAAACGCGGCAATGGCCCAGAGCGCGGTGTGTTGTTCGGGTGAGGCTGGGGGTGCGTCTTCAATCTCGTCTTGCACTACGACTACCTGTTCCGCCAGCGTCTGGGCAGGCGGTTCTTCGGAAGTCGGGGCGTCGGTCGGCATTACGGAAAAATCGTCGGCTCGCGAGTCAAAGGATGCATGCGGATGGCTGAAATCCAGTGAGTCATCATGAACAGGCAACGCGGATTCATCAGAGATGATGCTGTCAGATAGCGCATCTTCGCGGGTCGTAGCGGCTTTTTCTTCGGTCCGGGGTGAGAGTTCGTCTTCATCGGTCGGGCTGGTATCGGGCGCGTCAATTACGCCGGATAGAACCTGCTCGTGCTGTTCCGCCATACCCTGTTCGCTCACTTCATCGGTGAGCATATCGAGTTGCGGGCTGGGTTGTTCCGCGACGAAGCTTGGGCGCGCATCGAAGGCTTCCAGGCAGTGGCCACAGCGTACCATGCCGTGATGCGTGCCCAGTTGCGCTTCGCTAATTTTGAAGCGGGTTGTGCAGTGCGGACAGAGCGTCGTGCCACTCATTAGTGTTGAACTCAACGCTTGCGGCCGGACAGACATGACCAGCCGTCTTCGAAGATAGGCGGATTCAAGTCAAACCATTGCTGATAGATGTTCATCACATCCTGCGCCTGTGATTCCAGTATGCCGGATAGCACGATTTGACCGCCTTGCCGCGTGGCATCCGCCAGCAATGGCGCGAGCAGGCGCAGCGGATTGGTCAGGATGTTTGCTACCACCAGATCATAGTTCGTCCGCGGGGCCGCGTCGGGCAGATGGAACTGCACATTTTCAACCTGATTGGCGATGGCATTGTCGCGACTGGCTGTGACCGCCTGCGCGTCCACATCCACGCCGACGGCACGCGCCGCACCCAGTTTGAGCGCGGCAATCGCGAGGATGCCGGAACCACAGCCATAATCCAGCACGCTTTCGCCGCCTTGTATGTGGTCATCCAGCCAGCGCAGGCATAAACGCGTGGTCGGATGGCTGCCGGTGCCAAAGGCCAGACCGGGGTCGAGTACGATGTTGATCGCATTCGGGTCGGACGGTGTGTGCCAGGTCGGCACGATCCACAGCCGGGATGAAATCGGGATGGGCTCAAACTGAGACTGGGTCAGGCGCACCCAGTCGTTGTCGGCAAGCGTCTCGATGCGGTGGCCGGGTAGTTGTGTCAGGCCGATTTGGGCGGCGGCGGTGCGAAAGATTGCGGCCACATCCCGGTCGGCGTCGAACAGGGCGCTGACCCGGTTGTGCTGCCAGACACCGGGAGGCGGTTCGCCGGGTTCGCCGAAGATAGCCTGTTCATCCGGTGTGTCGGCATCAGCATCGAGCAAATCCACCGAGAGGGCGCCGAGTTCGAGCAGGGCGTCGCTCAAGGCTTCGGCGTGAGCGGCATCCGTGTCAACGATGAGTGTCAGCCAGGACATTATTTGCCCTTGCCGCGTTCAGCGAGACGTTCTTCCAGATAGTGAATGCTGGTTCCGCCGCGCATGAATGCCGCATCCAGCAACAGGTCGCGGTGCAATGCGATGTTGGTATCGATGCCTTCCACGGCCATCTCGGACAAAGCGGTACGCATGCGCGCCATCGCCTGTTCGCGGGTGTCGCCGTAAGCGATGATTTTTCCTATCATGGAGTCGTAATGCGACGGCACGTAGTAATTGTTATAGGCGTGGGAATCAACCCGGATGCCGGGCCCGCCGGGCGCGTGCCAGGAAGTGATGCGCCCCGGTGAAGGCGTGAATTTATAGGGATGCTCGGCGTTGATGCGGCATTCGATGGCGTGCCCTTTAAACTGTATGTCGCGCTGGCGGAAGGACAGTTTTTCGCCCGCCGCGATGAGTATCTGCTGCTGCACGATGTCGATGCCGGTGATCATCTCGGTAACGGGATGTTCCACCTGCACGCGGGTATTCATTTCAATGAAGAAAAATTCACCGTTTTCATACAGAAATTCGAAGGTGCCTGCGCCGCGATACCCTATCTTGCGGCAGGCTTCGGCACAGCGCTCGCCTATCTTGTTGCGCAGGCGTGCATTGAGCAGCGGGGCCGGCGCTTCCTCGATTATTTTCTGGTTGCGGCGTTGCATGGAGCAATCGCGCTCACCCAGATAGACGGCGTTGCCATGCTGGTCGGCGAGTATCTGAAATTCGATGTGGCGCGGATTTTCCAGATACTTTTCCATGTACACCACAGGATTGTTGAACGCGGCCTGTGCTTCGGTGCGGGTCATCGTGACTGCGCCCAACAGGGCCGCTTCGGTGTGCACGACGCGCATGCCGCGTCCGCCGCCGCCGCCGGATGCCTTGATGATGACAGGGTAGCCAATGCTGCGTGCAATCTTGATGATTTCGGCAGGGTTGTCCGGCAGCGCGCCTTCCACGCCGGGCACGCAGGGCACGCCCGCTTTCTTCATCGCGATCTTGGCGGAGACCTTGTCGCCCATCAGGCGTATGGTTTCAGCGCGTGGCCCGATGAACACAAAACCGCTTTTTTCCACGCGTTCGGAAAAGTCGGCATTTTCGGACAGGAAACCGTAGCCGGGGTGTATGGCCTGAGCATCGGTTACTTCGGCTGCGCTGATGATGGCTGGAATGCTCAGGTAGCTTTGACTAGATGGCGCGGGGCCGATACAGACAGACTCATCGGCCAGTTTTACATACTTGGCGTCGGCATCCGCTTCGGAATGCACGACTACCGTCTTAATACCCATCTCGCGACAGGCGCGCTGGATGCGCAATGCTATTTCACCGCGGTTAGCGATCAGTATCTTTTCAAACATGTTTTATCTCCGCGATGAAATAGCATTTGCGGCCTACAGCCGCAGGGCAATTTGGCTGCGCCGCTGCAACGCCTGACGGCGGTTGGTCACCGCGGTTAGCGATCAATATTTTTTCAAACATTTGAATACTCCGGACTATAAGGGGTGCGGCGTTGCGTCGCAGTGGCGCACCCGTGACGGCATTAACCGATAACGAACAAAGGTTGTCCAAATTCGACGGGCTGACCGTTTTCTACCAGGATGGCTTTGATAACGCCGGTATGATCGGCGTCAATTTCGTTGAGCAGTTTCATGGCTTCGATAATGCACAGGGTATCACCCGCATTCACGTTCTGACCTACGTCCACAAATTGCTTGGAACCCGGCGACGGAGAACGATAGAAGGTTCCCACCATGGGTGATTTGACGACATGGCCTTCCTCGGCGGCGGGTGCCGCCGGTGCTGCGACGGGTGCTGCCGCAACAGGGGCTGCCATGATTTGCTGTTGCGGCGCGGGTGCGTACATCTGTTGTCCGGAGGCGACCGTGCGCGTGATGCGCACGCGTTCTTCGCCTTCGCTGATTTCCAGCTCGGCAATACCGGAAGCTTCAACCAGCTCTATCAGTGTCTTGAGTTTGCGTAAATCCATACTATTCTCCTCGCTTAGTTTTTATAGTTCAGCGCATATTGCACTGCGTATTCATATCCGCTCGCGCCCAGGCCGCTGATGACACCTGCGGCGAGATCGGAAAAAAAAGATTCACGGCGAAACGCCTCGCGCGCATGCACGTTGGAAAGATGTATTTCAATAAAAGGAATCGCAACGGCTGCCAGTGCGTCACGCAAGGCCACGCTGGTATGCGTGAATGCCGCCGGATTGATAATGATGAATTGTGTGCCGTCGGTGCGCGCCTGATGCACGCGCTCAATCAGCGCGACCTCGGCATTGCTTTGGAAACAAGAGAGGTGTGCCCCGTTCTTGTCGGCTAATGTCGTTAACCTTGCGTTAATTTCATCCAACGTTGTGCTGCCATAGATATCTGGCTCACGCGTTCCGAGCAGATTCAGGTTGGGGCCGTGCAGGACGAGAATGGCTTTCATGTTCGCAGTTTGCCGTAAATTGAGGTTATTTGTCTATGTTTTTTATGTAAATAGATAAAAAGTGTTAAAGGCCCACGCTCTGCAAGGTGCTCAGAAATTGCTCGCTATTCTGATAGCCTACCACGCGTAAATCGCTCATTTCCTGACCTTTTGCGTCAAAGAAAAGAATGCCGGGCGGGCCGTACAGACCAAAGCGTTTAAGTAATGCCTTGTCGGCTGCACTATTGGCGGTGACATCGGCCTGAAGCACAATGGCGGAGTTTAGTTTAGCCTGTACGGCAGGGTTGGAAAAGGTAAAGCGTTCCATTTCCTTGCAGGAAACACACCAGTCGGCATAAAAATCCAGCATCACGGTTTTGCCGCCAGCCGTTGCCAGTCTTTGTTCCAACTCTGCAATATCCGCAATGCGCGTGAAGGTTACGTGTTCCTGCGTGTCTGCTCTGCAAACGGCGCAGACAGAATCCAGCGGTCGCAGTATATCGCGCGCACCGGATAATGCGCCGATCAGCAAGGCGATGCCCAGCAATAGTGTCAGCAGGCCGATACCTTTGAGGAGCTTGGTCCAGCCTGTGGCGTTGTGCGGCAGAGCGTCCAGCGTGTGCAGATAGGTGGCGGAGAGGATCAATAGAATACTCCACAGCAGCATCTGCACGGACACAGGCAACAGGGGTTGTATGATCCAGATTGCCAGTGCCAGCAGCAGCACACCGAAGAATCGTTTGACGCCGTCCATCCAGGCGCCGGCTTTGGGCAGCAGCACGCCCGCCGAGGTGCCGATCAACAGCAGCGGCGCGCCCATGCCGAGTGCCAGCGCAAACAGGGCGACCCCGCCCAGCACGGCATCATGCGTCTGGCCGATATAGAGCAAGGCGCCTGCCAGCGGGGCAGCGACGCACGGCCCCATGATGATGGCAGAGAGCGCGCCCATCACGAATACACCGGACAGATGACCACCGTGCAAATGGTTGCTGGTTTCGCTGAGTTTGCTTTGCCATGAACTGGGGAGTTGCAGTTCGTAAAATCCGAACATGGACAAGGATAACAACACGAAGATTGCCGCGAAACTTCCCAGCACCCAGGGGGTTTGCAGCGCGCTGGAGATCAGATCACCGCTAAGTCCTGCGGCGACTCCGGCGGCGGCGTAAGTGATGGCCATGCCTAGCACGTAGGACAGGGAAAGGATAAAGGCGTGCATTTTGGTTATCTTGTGGCCTCGCCCGACGATGATGCCGGACAGGATGGGGATCATCGGGAACACACAAGGGGTCAGGGCAAGCAGCAGTCCCGCACCGAAGAAGAAAGAAATAATCAGCCAGAAACTGCCATCCCTGAACAACTCGGCGATTTTTGAGTTGTCGGATTGCGCCGCCTGGATAATCGTCTTCTGTATATCGTCGGCTGGCGGATCAGGCATAACCTGCGCGGCAGCCTGCGCTTGCTGCGCTGTGTCAGGCAGGTCAATTGTCAGCACTTTTTCCTGAACGGGATAGCATAAGCCCTGATCGCTGCAACCCTGATAAAACGCCTTCAGCGTGATGCGGGTCGCCGCATCTAGGCTGCGATTCAGGTTGATTACCGCCTGGAACGGTTGATGGAATACGTAGGTGTCTCCGAAATTGGGGTCGTGTTTCAGTTCGCCTGCGGGCAGGCTGACAGAGGTGATTTTCGTTGTGCTGTCGTCTGTCGTAAAGCTGACCTTGTCGCGGTACAGATAATAACCGGGCGTAATGGTGAAGCTGGCTTGCAGCGTATGCGCATCCTGCACCTGCACTTCCAGCGCAAAGGCCTGGTCGGGCGGCAGGAATGCGGCTTGTTGCCCGCCGCCAAACGCGGGCAGTTTGTCCAGGATGCTCTCGGCGTGCGCTGCGGGAGCGAGAAGGCAGAGCAAGAGTACGAATACAAAGCGCATTTTTATTCCTTATTTGTTTCGTGACTGACCCAGTCCATGTAGGCGGGCAATCCGACGGATACAGGGACAGCGATAATTTCGGGAAGTTCGTAGGGGTGGGCGGCGCGGATCAGGGTTTCGAGGCGCGGATAGGCTGCCTGCGTGGTCTTGATCAGCAGCGGTACTTCGCTGGCGGTTTCGATTTTGTCCTGCCAGCGGTAAGTCGAGGTGCAGGGGGCGAGTTGATTCACGCAGGCCGCGGCACGCGCCTCGACCAGCTGCCGCGCAAGCCGGTCGGCCGACTCGGCATCGGGCATGTTGGTGATTACTAATAAAATGTCGCTCATGATTTTGCGAAGCGTAAGCCGAGTTGCAGCAATTCGTCCCACACGTCGCCTGACTTTAATCCCTTGATGGTCTTGTCCAGTCTGGCCGCATGCTGGAGCGCGCGTTCAATGTGCGTGAATGTCAGGCGCCGCGCCGCGCTTTCTACCAGCCCCAGCCTTTCCTTGCGTATCCGTACCTCGCGCAGGGCATCGCGTAGATTGCCGCCCTGCCGGGTGGCATGCAGCAATTTCCCCAGCGTGCGGATTTCTTCGCTGATCGCCCATAGCATCAGCACGCTGGCCGTGCCCTCGGCGCGCAGACCTTCGAGTATGTGTGCGTAACGCGCGGCATCACCGCTCAACATGGCTTCCGTGAGTTTGAAAATATCGTAGCGCGCCACATCCATCACGGCTTCCTTAACCTGTTCAAAAGAAAGCAGGCCGGGCGGAAAAAGCAGCCCCAGTTTTTGTATCTCCTGAAAAGCGGCGATCAGATTGCCCTCGCAGCGATCCGCAAGAAATTCCAGCGTGGCTTTGTCGGTTGATTGCGCCTGACGCTGGAGGCGGCCGGCAAGCCACTCCGGCAGCTGATTGCGCGGAATGTCGTCGGCGCAGATCATCACGCCATGCCGCGCCAGTGCGCTGAACCACTGGCTCTTTTGCGCGGTCCAGTCCAGTCTGGGCAGGGTGATCAGCGTCAGCACGTCCTCTTTTAGATCGGCGGCATAATCCTGCAAGGCTTTGCCGCCCTCGATGCCGGGCTTGCCGGAGGGGATGCGCAAATCCACTACCCGGCGCGTGGCGAACAGCGAAAGGCTTTGCGCGCAATTGCGCAATTCGTCCCATTTAAAATGTTGTTCGGCGATCAGCGTGTCGCGTTCGGTATAACCGGCGTTACGAGCCGCTGCGCGTATGCTGTCTGCCGCCTCGATGACCAGCAGCAGCGCATCGCCATGCACCACATACAGTGGCTTTAGCCCGGAGGCCAGGTGGCGCGGCAGCGCTTCGCCGGTTAATTGCATTATTTCTGCTCCTGATCCACAGGTTTTGCGCGGCTCAGGCGGCGCATAATCTGTTGCACCATATCGGAACGCATGCTCTGGTAGAGCAGCGCTTCCTCCGCTTCCTTGGCGAGAATTTTGGTGTCGTCATAGGCATAGTCGCGATGCATCTGCAATTCTTCGGCAGGCAGCCATATCCTTTGCTGAAGGTCATAGGCGCGCAATGAAACGCGATAGCGCAACTGGAATTCGCTCACGCGCCCGCTACCCCCCAGCGTCAGAATCTGTTTCTCGGGGAGATCATAAACGATGTTCAGCACCACATCGGCCTGATCGGCCTTGCTAACCAGTTGAATATGGCTGGCTTGCAGATTATCGCGCAGCTCGCTGATCAGCGGCGATCCGGGGGCTTCGATGTACAGCGTGGTGAACGGCATTTTTGTATCGCCGCGCAGGTGAAAACCGCAGGCGCTGAGCAACAGGGCCAGTGCGGCTATGAACGGTAATTGCATCCGGCGCATGGCGGTTCTCCTAGGCTACGATGTTGATCAAACGGCCGGGCACGACGATGATTTTCTTCGGCACGGCGCCGGTCAGCTGTTTCTGTACCGCCTCATGCGCGACGGCCAGCTGTTCCAGCGTGGTCTTGTCGGTGGTCTTGGCGACCGTCAGATTGCCGCGCAGCTTGCCGTTCACCTGTATCACCAGCGTGATTTCATCCTGCACCATCGCGTTCGGGTCGGCTTCCGGGAAAGCCTGTTCCAGCATATCGCTGCCGGGACGCAAGCCTGACCACAGTGCCTGACAGATGTGCGGCACGATGGGGTTGAGCATCAGTGCGATGGCTTCCAGCGTTTCCTGTGCAACGGCACGCCCGACCGGCGTCGTGTCGGTAAATTTGCCCAGCGCATTGAGCAGTTCCATGTTCGCGGCAATCGCCGTATTAAACGTCTTGCGACGCCCGATATCGTCGCCCACTTTCTGTATGGTCTGATGCAAGTGCAGACGCATCGCTTTGGCGGCGGCACTCAGCTCACCACTGCTGTAGGCGGCCACCACGCCTTGCTCGACGTGGTCGTGCGTGGCCTTCCATACGCGCTTGAGGAAGCGGAACGCGCCTTCCACGCCGGCGTCTGACCATTCCAGCGACTGGTCCGGCGGGGCGGCAAACATCATGAACAGGCGGGCGGTGTCCGCGCCAAATTCGTCGATAATGGATTGCGGGTCCACGCCATTGTTTTTGGATTTCGACATCTTTTCCGTGCCGCCTATGATCACAGGCTGACCGTCGGATTTGAGCGTGGCGCCCATCGGGCGGGATTTATCATCGGTTGTGACATCCACGTCGGCCGGATTGATCCACTGCTTCTTGCCGTTGGCCTCCTCGCGGTAAAACGTCGGCGCGATCACCATGCCCTGCGTGATCAGGTTCTTAAATGGCTCATCTAGGGTTTGTGCCTCGCGTAGCGAGCCGGTCGTCCTCTCCCCTTCAAGGGGAGAGTTAGAGTGGGGATGGGTAAGGGGTTGAGCCCCCTCGCCGAACACCCCCACATCCCGCATCAGCTTGTGGAAGAAGCGCGCATACAGCAGATGCAAAATCGCGTGTTCGATGCCGCCGATGTACTGATCTACCGGCAGCCAGTATTGCGCGCGTGCCGTGTCCACCATGCCGGTGGTGCAGTCCGGGCTGGTGTAGCGGGCGTAATACCATGACGATTCCGCGAAGGTGTCCATGGTGTCGGTCTCGCGCCGCGCGGCACCGCCGCAGCTTGGGCAGGTCGTCTGGTAAAATTCCGGCATCTTTGCCAGCGGCGAACCTGCGCCGTCCGGCACCACATTTTCCGGCAGCACCACCGGCAGTTGATCGTCCGGCACCGGCACGTCGCCGCAGCTCGGACAATGGATGATGGGGATAGGGCAACCCCAGTAACGCTGGCGCGAGATGCCCCAGTCGCGCAGGCGGAACTGTACTTTCTTTTCGCCCAGGCCCTTCTCGGTCAGATCGGTGGCGATCGCATCCACCGCCTGATCGTAATTCAGACCGTCGTATTTTCCGGAGTGGGCGCATACGCCGTCTTTGCTCGCATACCATTCCTGCCATGCCGCATCGCTGAATTCTTGATCGTTGACTGCGATGGATTGTTTGATCGGCAGGTTATACTTCTTGGCAAAGCCGAAGTCGCGTTCGTCGTGCGCCGGAACGGCCATTACCGCGCCTTCGCCGTAGCCCATCAGCACATAGTTGCCTACCCATACCGGCACTTGTTCGCCGGTGAGCGGATGGGTGACTTTCAGTCCGGTATCCATGCCCTTCTTTTCCATCGTGGCCATGTCCGCCTCGGCGGTGCCGCCGTGCTTGCAGTCTTCGATAAATGCGGCCAGTTCGGGATTGCTCGTTGCCGCATGCGTTGCCAGCGGATGTTCGGCGGCGACGGCGACGAAGGTCACGCCCATGATGGTGTCGGCGCGCGTGGTGTAGACCTTAAGAACAGGATTGAGGATTGTGGATTGGGGGTCGGATGCGGCGCTGCTCAATACACTGTCCTCGATCCTAAATCCTATTTCACAACCGAAGCTCTTGCCTATCCAGTTGGCCTGCATGGTCTTAACCTGCTCCGGCCAGCCGTCCAGCGTATCCAGATCATTTAACAATTCATCGGCGTACTGGGTGATGCGGAAAAAATACATCGGTATGTCGCGTTTTTCCACCAGCGCGCCGGAGCGCCAGCCGCGTCCGTCTATCACCTGCTCGTTGGCCAGTACGGTGTGGTCGACCGGGTCCCAGTTGACCGAGGCCGTTTTCTTGTAGATCACACCCTTTTTGAACAAACGGGTGAACAGCCATTGCTCCCAGCGATAATATTCCGGGGTGCAGGTAGTCACTTCGCGTGACCAGTCTATGCCCAGTCCCAGACTTTTCAGTTGTGTCCGCATGTAATCGATGTTGTCATACGTCCATGCGGCGGGCGGCACGTTATGCGCCTGTGCGGCATTCTCGGCGGGCAGGCCGAAGGCATCCCAGCCCATGGGCTGCATCACGTTATAGCCTTTCATGCGGTGATAGCGTGAGAGTACGTCGCCGATGGTGTAATTGCGTACATGGCCCATATGCAGCTTGCCGGAGGGATAGGGAAACATCGACAGGCAATAATATTTTGGTTTGTCGCTGGTCTCCGAGGCGCGGAATGTGCCGGAGTCATCCCAGTGCTGATGGGCTTGCTGCTCGATGGAAGCGGGGTGGTAGTTGGATTGCATGGTTTTACGGACAGGCATAAATTTCGGATGCGACATTATAGCGACATCGCCGTTCAGCGGCGAATCACGCTAGCTGGATGACGCAGTGTGCGAGCGCTGTGAGCCTTGCTGGTTATGTGGCATGAACGGTTTTCAGGATGGATAAATGCATTTTTAATGCATAAACCGGACAATCTTAGTAGTGGTGATGGTTGGTTTGATATAAAATCACCGTCCATAAAATTTAATCATTACGTTCAGGAGAGGTCATTATGTCGAGCAAGCATCCCGTTATTGCGGTTACCGGTTCGTCCGGCGCAGGTACCACCACCGTTAAACGTGCTTTTGAAAATATCTTCCGTCGCGAGAAGATTACGGCGGCGGTTATCGAGGGTGACAGCTTGCATAGTCTGGATCGCATGGCCTTCCGCGCCGCTGCTGCCGAAGCCGCCAAGGCGGGCAACAACACATTCAGTCACTTTGGTCCGGAAGCTAACCACTTTGACAAAATTCAGGACATGTTCAAGACCTATGGCGAAACCGGCACATGCAAGCGTCGTTATTATGTTCACAGCGAACCTGAGGCGGTTGAGCACAACAAGCATTTCGGTCTGACCGATCTGACGCCAGGCGTGTTCACACCATGGGAAGACATCGAAGCCAATTCAGACCTGTTGTTCTACGAGGGTCTGCATGGTTTGGCAAAGGATGAGGCGCAGGGCATCGACGCAAGACCGTATGTCGATCTGGCTATCGGTGTCGTGCCAGTAGTCAACTTGGAATGGATCCAGAAAATCCATCGCGACAAGGCGGAGCGTGGCTATTCAGCAGAAGCGACTGTGGATACCATCATGCGTCGTATGCCGGACTACATCAAGTTCATCACGCCGCAGTTCACACACACGGATATCAATTTCCAGCGTATCGCGACGGTAGATACCTCCAATCCATTTATCGCGCGCGATATTCCTACGCCTGATGAAAGCTTTGTGGTCGTTCGTTTCCGCGAGCCAAAAGGCGTGGACTTCCAGTACATGCTGGCCATGATCCCCGGTTCATTCATGTCTCGTGCCAACACCATGGTAGTGCCTGGCGGCAAGATGAGCCATGCGATGGAAGTCATACTGGCGCCCGTCATGCATGACATGATCGAAAACAAGAAGAAGTAACACTGTCACGCCGGACTGGTTTCGGTGTTCAGCGAAACGGGGAGTCGGATGAAAGTCTGACTCCCCGTTTTATATTTGCCCAGGCAACTTGATCAGACCCGCATGCAACACAACTGGAAAGAAGATGACTGTTAATTTTTCACTGCAACCCGGCCCAAGAGAGCGTCAGCTGCAACGCAAGCTGAATAATCCGCTGTTTAGCGCCTGCGCCAGCATTACAGAGCAAGCTGTTCGTGATGCGCGGCAAGGTGATCAGCTTGCCATGCAACTGTTTATGGAGCAATTTCGCGAGCTGGTTCAGCGTGTCGTCGAACTGGATAAAAATGTCGAAGGCGACGTGATCTTGTTGCTGAAAGCGCAACTGGAACATCAGTACGCCGTGTGTGCCGGTCTTCCCGGTGAGCATGCTGCGATACGGGATGCCATCAGGAAGCTGATCGATGTCATCAGCTCTACCTTGCGTGCCGCTTCAAAAGACGATCCCGAGGCGCTGGAAAAATTAAGCGCCGACGAAGCGCACACCGCGATCCATCTTCAGTTATGCGATTACGTGATTGTGTCTGATCTGCTTAACCCGGATGAAGTGATCCGTGACGACGAGATCATCCCCACGCTGTTAAACGAATCGGAAGAGGCGCTACAGGCCGTTCTGGCCTTATTTCCGCCAGAGCGCCTTTCGATGCTGATCGACGAGGGCAGGTCTTTGCTGGAACAGGCCGAAGCGGAGGGACGCAGCTTCCCGGTGGCACGGCAACGACTCGCGCAAATGGCAGAATGGTTACGGGCCGAGTAACCTCGCGTGAGTTGACCGGGGAATAGGCCCATTCACTTTACACGGTCGCTTTACTGATACACAGATCGGGCAGGAGAAACGCATGAACGCCGTCGCCGTCATCGACTTTGAAACAACCGGCATGTCGCCCGATCAGGGCTGCCGTGCCACCGAAGTGGCTGTGGTGATTGTGGCGGATGGCAGGATAGTCGACCAGTACCAGAGTCTGATGAATACCGGCGCATACATTCCGTCATTCATCGAGGAACTGACAGGCATCACCAACGCGATGATACGCAAAGCGCCGCCGGCAGACGGGGTGATGCGCGAGCTGGCGGAATTCGTCGGCGACGTTCCGCTGGTGGCGCACAATGCCGGTTTTGACTGCCGGTTTCTCGATGCGGAATGGGCGCGTATCGGCCATCGTCGCCAACAACCCTTTGCCTGCTCGATGCTGCTGGCCAGAAGGATTTACCCTGAATCGCCCGATCACAAACTGGGTACGCTGATCCGTCATCTGGGGTTGCCGGATACGGCACGCCATCACCGCGCGCTGGCGGACGCCGGAATGACCGCTCACCTGTGGCTCAGGATGGTGTCGGACCTCGAAAACCGGCATGGTCTCAGGGGCGTTACGCATGAACAGCTGCGTGCGCTGCAAAAAGTGCCGAAGGCGAAAATCGCCAGCTATCTCGAAAAACACGGTTAGCCGAAGAAGTCTTGACGTGTGTATAAAGATGCGTATTATCAGGCGTACTTAGATCACGCAGGCATTGATGTCATGCAAACCAATTACGCTGCTGCCAGCAAAAAAGGCCGCCTTTCACTGTCCATCAATCAAGAATTGCTGGACAGGTTTGAGCCGTACAAGAAGCAGGTTAACTTTTCGGCACAGGCAGAGCTGATGCTGGCCCGTATGCTGGAAGAGCTGGAAAATCGCAGTTGGGCGGAGCGCAATGCCGATATGCTGGCGGCGCATGGTGCGGACATCGCCAAAACTGGATTGGCAGGCACCGAATTCGAGCGTATCTAGCCATGGCGCAATTCGATGTTTACCCAAATCCAGGCATGAGGCGGGTGGAAATTCCCTATCTGGTTTCCGTTCAGAACGACCATATCACCAGCAAAACAGGGGCAACGGTGGTGATTCCGCTGCGCGCCGGTGCGCAGCCGGTGGAGATTATGGCGCCGCTAGTTGAGGTGGCTGGACAAGGGCAGTTCGTGTTATCTGCTGATGAAATTTTTGCGATTGATGCCGCCAGACTCAAGATGCCCGTTGCTACGCTGAACCTGATGGATCGCGCCAAGATAAAACCCGCCATAGACAAAGTCATCGGTGAATACTGACATCGGTGCATTGCTTGTGCGGCGTGTTTGTTGCAATTTGCCACCCTGAAAATATCAACGGTCTCAGCCAGACCCCACTGGAAAGTTGCTTGTTTTTACCGGTGGCGGCAGGGGCGATCCGGGTTGAATCGATGCATTAAAAATGCATGATCGCTCAGAGATATGTGGTTGACTGGGGTATATTATTGCCAACTCTGCATATGCATACAGGGCGCAGAACGATACCGGGTGTCAAACTTTCAACACGTAAAGGAATAAACATGGAATCACAAATATTTTTTGACGGGCGCATTACGCTTGAGCCTGATATTTGCAATGGCAAGCCTACGCTGCGCGGGAAAAGGATTACCGTGCAAACCATACTCGGTTACCTGAGCGAAGGTGACAGCGAAGCGGAGATTCTTGAACAATACCCAAGCCTCGAAGCCGAAGACATTCGCGCGTGTTTTCGATATCGGTGACGATTTGCCGGATTCATCTATCTGGCAATATGCGCATGCGTGACCTGTTTGCATTTTTGCATCGCGTTTGGCCGCAAGTCGTCGAGCTAAGCGCCAGTCACAAGCTGGTCATCGTGCGCGAATCCCTGATTGAATGTGTTTCCTGAGCGAAACATCCCATCATTGCGTTCTCAAGCCACGGCTCAGTCAGCAGGTGTTGTACAGGTGTGCTGTCCAAACCCGGAACGGATGGAGAACTGCTTATTTTTGCCGGTAGCTGCTGGTCGCCGGATTCAAAATCCGGCAAGTGCAATTCACCAACCGGAAAATCGCAACGGCCTCAGCCAGACCCAGTCCAGCATTTCTCCACCCGTTATTTTTCGCAAAGGCGCGTACAATCAGAGCCAAAATTTGCGGCATAAAGCCGATACTCACGACGGACGGCAAAGTGCCATTTGCAGCCAGTCAGAGTGTAGAATACACAACAATAATGCTGACGTTCGTGGCTAGTAACAATGTTCCATCCATAAGGAGATGGCGCTGAGTGTAATTGTTCAGGCAGCAACCTGTCGTTCGTGGCGCCTTACAAGCTGTTAATAGCTAATGGTCTAGGTGCGCAATATTTTAAAAAAATAGGCATTTCACTATTCAATCGCTAGTCATGCCGATAGTTCCATTCGACTGTTCTAATAACGTGCCACTTAAGGAAATTCGGACGCTATGTTAATCAATACTTTCACTTTTAAAGCTGGCCATGGATGGTCGGTTGAAACCTTTCCTAATATGGATTCGGAGCGGACGCTTGTTCTGATTTTTGCGGCACCCGCGTTTTTTGATGATGCCGCACCCATCGAACAACTCTGCAAAGCCTACCCAAAATCAATAGTCATGGGATGCTCGACAGCCGGTGAGATTTCAGGCGCACAGGTTAACGATGAGAGTCTTTCCGTTGCGGTAGTCAAGTTTGAACATAGCAGTCTTATATTCACTTCAACCACCTTGCAATCTTCTTCCGACTCCTGCGCGGCGGGTGAATATTTGGCGACACAACTTCCGGCTGAAGGGCTGCGCGGTGTATTTGTCCTTGCCGATGGACTTAAAGTTAACGGTAGCCAACTGGTTACCGGGTTGGGGCATATTCCGCATCATGTCCCTGTTACGGGCGGGTTGGCTGCAGATGGTGCAAATTTTAAGCGTACATGGGTCATACACGAAGGTCGGCCAACGACCGGCATGGTGACGGCGGTCGGATTTTACGGTGACAAATTCCATATGACGCATGGTGCGCGCGGTGGATGGGAATCTTTTGGTCCGGAACGCAAAGTCACACGCGCTGAAAATAACATTCTCTACGAGTTGGATGGCAAGCCAGCACTGGCTCTGTACAAGGAATATCTGGGTGAGCTTGCGAATGATCTTCCCTCTTCGGGTCTGAAGTTCCCGCTGGCTATTCGCAATGGATATAACGACACAAAATGCCTGATTCGAACCATTCTGGGTGTCAACGAGGGGGATCAGTCACTCATTTTTGCCGGAGATGTTCCTGAAAACTATCTGGCGAGGTTGATGCGTGCCAGTTTTGACAAGCTGGTGGATGGTGCTGTTGAGTCTGCAAAGCTCTCCCAGCAAAACATGGATATTCGAAGCCCCATGCTGGCAGTTGCTGCCAGTTGTGTCGGGCGCAGGCTAGTTCTCGGGGAGCATGTCGAGGATGAAACAGAAGCGATGCTGAAGTATCTGCCTGAAGGTACAAAGCTGGTCGGTCTTTACGGCTACGGCGGCATTTCGCCTTATTCGACAGGTTCCTGCGACTTCCATAACCAGACGATGATGTTGACGACCTTCGAGGAAATCTGATTTTGTCATTTCATCCCTTGCTGCTTCGTCAGCTCAGGAAAGCCGGGTGGAGTGAAGGTAGCCCGCCGCTTTCACCTGAACAGTGGAACGAGTTACTCAGCCGGATCAGCCGAACCTACAGTGAGGCCGATCAGGAGCGTTATCTCCTTAACCGCTCACAGGAACTGGCTTTCCGTGAAACCGAGGATGTCTGTCTGCGCTTATCCGAAGCGCAGCACATTGCAGGATTGGGTAACTGGTTTTTTGATCTGCAGCACAATACAGGGCAGTGGTCGGACGGGTGTCTGCGTATCTTCAACAGTTCAGGTTCATCACTTACGCCGAGCTATTCAGATTTTATCAACTGTATTTATGACAGTGACAGGCAGAAATTCATCTCAGCTGTCGATATCGCTTTGCAAAATGGCAGAAGTTTTGAAATAGAACTTCGCATTCCATATGGAAATAACGGTGTCCGTTGGGTTCATACCAACGTTCAGCCCGCTTCAAATTCGACGGGGTCTGCATCCAAGATTCATGGCACGGTCATGGATATTACTGAACGCAAACATGCAGAAGAAGCGTTGCGCGACAGCGAATTTAACTTAAGGCAGGCTCAGGAAGTTTCACACATGGGAAGTTGGGCTTTGGATACCAATTTCCGCATGACGTGGTCAGATGAAATGTACCGGATTCTCGGTGTTTCTCCTGAAACCTTTATGCCAGATATTAATTCCTTGATGAGTCTGTTGCTCGATGATGATCAGACTTTCATGCAGTCCTGGTTAGAGAATTGCTTCGCAGGAAAAAGCCCTGATGCGCTGTTCTTTCGTGCGATACGGCCTGATGGTGAGGTTCGTAAAATTGAGGGGCAAGTCGCATTACTCAGGGATGCCAATGGCATGCACCATCACTTATCGGGCACCTTTCAGGACATTACCGAGCGCAAGCGTGTTGAACACGAATTACAGCTGGCCAAGTTTGTCCTAGATAACGCACCGATTAATATCACTTATCTTAACGAAGATGCGCGTATCTGCTACATCAACAAAACCAGTTGTGAAACCCTAGGCTATACCCAAGAAGAATTGTTGCAGATGGATATTCCTGATATCGATCCTTTATTTCCGATGGATGTATGGGCTGCGCACTGGCAGGATCTGAAAAACAAGATATCCGTTCCGGTTGTAACCCAACACCGTCGCAAAAACGGAGAGATATTCCCTGTCGAAGTGATAGCCAACTACGTCAAGTTCGGTGATAAGGAATACAACGTTGCCTTTGACTGGGACATCTCTGAACGCAAGAAAATAGAGACCGACCTGCGCGTCGCCGCTACGGCCTTCGAGTTGCAGGTAAGCATGATAATTACCGATGCCAACGGCGTGATTCTTCGTGTCAATCAGGAATTTACAAGGAATACCGGCTATGCAGCCGAGGACGTCATAGGAAAAACACCGAGCATTCTAAAGTCTGGTCGTCATGATGCTGCGTTTTATGCCGCAATGTGGGAATCTATTCATCAGGATGGAACCTGGCATGGTGAAATATGGGACAGGCGTAAAAACGGAGAAATATTTCCTAAGTGGCTTACTATTTCAGCAGTTAAAGGGAAAGATGGTGCGGTTACTCACTATGTCGGGTCGCACGTTGATATTGCCGAGCGTAAGCGGTCAGAAGAAGAGATCAAGGAATTGGCATATTTCGACCCACTGACTCGTCTGCCTAACCGGCGACTGTTGCGTGATCGTCTTGAGCATGCATTAGCCAGCAGTGTACGCAGTGGACGGGAAGCCGTACTGCTGTTCATCGATTTGGACAACTTTAAAACGCTGAACGACACCCTGGGGCACAACGTAGGGGATTTATTGTTACAGCAGGTAGCTCAACGTTTGCTGTCCTGTGTACGTGATTGCGATACGGTAGCCCGTCTTGGCGGCGATGAATTTGTGGTGATACTGGAAGATTTGGGTAGTCAATCGCTAGAGGCTGCGAAAAAAGCAGAAGCAGTTGGCGAGATAATTCTCTATTCTCTGGGTCAACCTTATTTCATTGCCTCGCAGGAATGCCGCAGCACGCCCAGTATTGGTGCCACGTTGTTCAACGGCAACCATCAGCAGATTGATGAATTGCTCAAGCAAGCGGACATTGCGATGTATCAGGCCAAGGCGGCAGGCCGTAACACGCTGCGTTTTTTTAACCCCGAGATGCAGGAAAGCATCAATGTGCGTTCAGCTCTCGAGGGCGAATTGCGCACAGCAATTGAACAGCAACAGTTTCAGTTATACTACCAAATTCAGGTTGACGGTTCACATCGACCTCTAGGGGCGGAAGCGTTGATACGCTGGGTGCACCCTGAGCGTGGCACGATATTACCTCTGCGGTTTATTCCGCTTGCGGAAGAAATCGGGCTCATACTTCCCATAGGGCAATGGGTGATGGAAACGGCTTGTGCGCAACTAAAAGCATGGGAACAAGACGTTCTTACCCGCAATCTCAGTCTGTCATTGAATGTAAGTGCCAAGCAGTTCCATCAGGAGTGTTTTGCAAGTCAGGTGCAGGAAACGATACAACGTCATGGGATTAACCCTGAGTTGCTCAAGCTGGAATTGACTGAGAGCATGTTGGTGGAAGATATCGAAAAAACCATTTACTGCATGAAGACATTGAACGAAATTGGTATCCGGTTCTCATTGGATGATTTCGGAACCGGTTATTCCTCTTTGCAGTATCTCAAACGTTTGCCACTCGAGCAGCTCAAGATAGACCAATCTTTCGTAAAAGACATTGCAATTGATGATAACGACAAAGCAATTATTAACACCATCATTGCTATGGCTCATAGTATGGGCATCAATGTCATTGCTGAAGGTGTTGAGACGCAAGCGCAGCGCCAACAACTTTTACAGAGCAAATGTAATCAATTTCAAGGATACCTATTCAGTAAGCCGGTTCCAATTGAGCAGTTTAATGTGCATCTGCTGACTCGGGCGTAAGGGCGGATGCCATCCGCGATAGTCGAGTCATCGCCAGCTTTGGAGTGTTTGTAGAAATTCGTCCCACTAAATTGCTTTTCAGATAGCCGACAGTCGCCAATGACTGAACTGTCTCGACTCCCGATATTCACTGTACCCGATCGACCTGAATAAAGCGGCCGTTCTCAGGCTATGGGATAATTCGGTCATGAATACTTCTCTCTTATCCGGCCTCAATCCTCCACAACTGCAAGCGGTCACGCTTCCCCTGCAATCCGCGCTGATTCTGGCGGGCGCGGGCAGTGGCAAGACGCGCGTGCTGACTACGCGTATCGCTTATTTGATCAGCACTGGCGCAGTCAGTCCGCACGCGCTGCTGGCGGTGACCTTTACCAACAAGGCGGCCAAGGAAATGGTCACGCGCCTTTCCGCGATGCTGCCTATCAATACGCGCGGCATGTGGATAGGCACGTTTCACGGGCTGTGCAACCGACTGTTGCGCGCGCATTTTCGCGAAGCAAATCTGCCGCAGACCTTTCAGATTCTTGATTCGGGCGATCAGCTCTCCGCGATCAAGCGGGTGATGAAGGCGCTTAACGTGGACGATGAAAAATTTCCGCCGCGCGAGATACAGAATTTCATCAGCGGCAGCAAGGAGCAGGGGCTGCGTGCCCATGAAGTGGAAGCCTACGACCCGTATACCCGCCGCAAGGTGGAAGTGTTTGCAGAATACGATGCGCAGTGTCAGCGCGAAGGGGTGGTGGATTTTTCCGAGCTGCTGCTGCGCTGTTATGAGTTGCTGTCGCGCAATGCGGCTATCCGCGAACATTATCAGGAACGTTTCAAGCACATACTGGTGGATGAGTTTCAGGATACCAATCCCTTGCAGTATCAGTGGCTGAAGTTGCTGGCCGGAAAGCATAACGCCCTGTTTGCGGTGGGCGACGACGACCAGTCCATTTATGCGTTTCGCGGCGCGAATGTCGGCAACATGAAAGACTTGCTGCGCGACTTTAATGTCGAGGCGGTGATCAAGCTGGAGCAGAACTATCGCTCGCACGGCAATATTCTCGATGCGGCCAATGCGCTGATCAGCAATAACAGCAACCGTCTGGGCAAGAATCTCTGGACGGCGGAGCAGGGCGGCGAAAAGCTGCGCGTCTATGAAGCGCCCACCGACGTGGAAGAGGCGAACTATATCGTCAGCGAAATAAAACAGCTGCAATCCGAGGGGCTGAAGCTGACCGAAATCGCGCTGCTATACCGTTCCAACGCGCAATCGCGGGTGCTGGAACACGCGCTGGTGTCGGCGGGGCTGTCGTATCGGGTGTATGGCGGCTTGCGCTTCTTCGAGCGTCAGGAAATCAAGCATGCCTTGGCCTATCTGCGGCTGATGGAGAACACCGATGACGATAATGCGCTGCTGCGCATCATCAACTTCCCCACGCGCGGCATCGGTGCGCGCAGCATCGAGCAGTTGCAGGAGGCGGCACGGATAAACAACACGACGCTGTGGGATGCTGCCGCCCGTGCCGGCGGCAAGGTGTCGAATTTTGTCGGGTTGATCGAAGCCTTGCGTCAGGCGACCAAAGACTTGCCGCTCCCTGAGATTATTGATCATGTGCTGGCGCATAGCGGGCTGATCGCGCATTACGAGAGCGAAAAAACCAGCCCCTCCAAGCGACGCGAGGCGGAAGAACGGCTGGAAAATCTGAATGAACTGGTCACGGCGGCGACCCTGTTCGTACACGAAAACGAGGACGACAGCCTGACGTCGTTCCTGACGCATGCCTCGCTGGAGGCGGGCGAGCATCAGGCGGGCGATCAGGATGACGCGCTGCATCTGATGACGGTACATGCCGCCAAGGGGCTGGAATTCAACGCGGTGTTCATCACCGGGCTGGAGCAGGGATTGTTTCCGCACCAGAACAGCCAGAATGTGAACGGCGGGCTGGATGAAGAACGCCGCCTGATGTATGTGGCGATTACCCGGGCGCGCCGCCGCCTGTATCTGACCTTCGCCCAGAGCCGCATGCTGCACGGCAAGGTCAATTACGGTATGGCGTCGAGTTTTCTGCGCGAACTGCCGGAGGAACTGGTCCACTGGTTGTCGCCGCGTCAGGTGGCACGCAACCCGTTCACCGCGTTCGGCTATTCTGCACCGTCTTCTGCGGTGGCAGCGCCGGTGCAACGTACTGTGAGCGGCACGGGCTGGCGCATAGGCCAGCGCGTGATGCACCAGAAATTCGGCGAAGGCATGGTTACCGGCGTGGAGGGCAGCGGCCCGGATGCGCGGGTGCAGGTCAATTTCAAGCATGCCGGCAGCAAATGGCTGTCGCTGGAATATGCGAAACTTGAAGCGTTATGAGCGGGCATGAGGCCGGTGCCCCGGATGATGCGCGGCTCGCGCTGATTGCCGGGAGCTACCTTCGTCTGACGGGCAAGCCCCTGCTCGACGCGTTTGATGCGCAGGCGCTGTGGAATGCGCCGTTTGCCATCGTCGCGCATGGCACGGAAGCCGACCCGGTATTTTTTTACGGCAACCGGATGGCATTGCAGCTGTTCGAGATGAGTTTCGCCGATTTTGCGCGGCTACCTTCGCGTCTTTCAGCCGAGCCGATGGGGCGCGAGGCGCGTGCCGCCTTGCTGGAAAAAGTCAGCAGACAGGGGTTTGTGGACGATTATTCAGGCATGCGTATCAGCAGCACCGGAAGACGCTTCATGATCACGAATGCGACGGTATGGAATCTGCTCGATGCGGACGGTATTTATCACGGGCAGGCCGCCGTTTTTTGCGAATCATTCTGATTTTGTTAGGGAAATTGTTTATGGCAATATATTAGATAATGTTAATATATTGTTTCTTCCAATTTTTTCAGGAGTCTGTTGTGAGCAAATCATTCAAAACTATTACCCAGGATATTGGCAAAGCGCTGACCCCCTTTCGCAAACAGGTGGAGGCGCCGATGGTGGGTTTTGACGCGATGGCCAAAGCAGCGATGGCAGAGGGCGTGTTGTCAGCGTTGAACAAAGAATTGATTGCGACAGCGATTGCCGTTGCGACCCGTTGCGACGGGTGTATCGGTTTTCATGTCAGGACGTTGGTGCGCATGGGAGCGACCCGCGAACAGATCAATGAGATGCTGGCGGTGACGGTTTATATGGGCGGAGGCCCGTCGCTGATGTATGCGGCCGAAGTGTTGCGCGCCTTTGACGAATTTCAACCGGTGTGATCAGGATGCAGGCGGCGGGAAAAGTGCTGCCAGTTTGTCAGGTACTTCCCGCTTGCTTGCCAGGCTGATTGCGCTGGCTTCCGCGATGGCTGTCGCCATGACCGCGATCAAGGTCGGCAGCAGGGCAATGCGCGTCAGTGCGGTCCATAAAATATGCGCCATGCTGGCTTCTTGTGCGGTCAGGCTAATCAGCCAGGCGATGAAAATCAACACTGCCGTGACGGCATAGCCCAGCATCAGCCACCGACTCTTCCTGAAAGCCAGCAGCCAATGAGCATCGATGAACCAGTTGGTAGTTTTTTTACTGCGCAGGTAAAGGTAGGCGATCATTGCGCCCGAACACGACAGCGGAATCAGCAATCCCGCTATGCCGGCATTTAACAGGATGACGGCAGGGACCATCAGCAGGTTGAAGACAAACAATCCTGTGATGAACAGATTGTGCGGCAGTTGCGCACGTTTGATTTCGCTTGCGCTAATCTGAAATTGCATGACTGTACTCTGCGTATTGTTCAGCGAGACGGCAATATTAGCATAGGCTGATGTCTCTGCCGCAGGAAAGCAGCGTGGTGTCAGGAAGCCGGGTCGTCATGATCAGCCACATCGTCGGCTACGTTAACAACGGGCTGCTCGACGGGGAAAAGATCGCAAAAGCTGGCATACAGCGAGGTGAACACAATAGGCATCAGTATCAACCAGCCCAGCATCATCGGCATGCTGGCGAGTATCGCCAGCAACATGAACGACATGCCATAAACAAACATCGGGCCGACATTGCGGGTGAAGGCGCGCAGGCTGAGCTTCATTGCGGCCACTGGCGGAACATTGCGGAAAAATACCAGCATGGGGGCGAATTGCATGGACATCAGCAACGCGCCGAACAGCGCTATGCCAAGCAATACGGCCGTTCCCGTGCCGGTGACGGCCGCGCGGATAACTTCCGGATCGCCGGGCGCCTCGCTGCTCATCAGTATCTCGACCAGTGCCGCGCCGCCCGCCATCATCATCACGCCGAAGATCAGATATTGACCGACCAGCGCGATGCCGCCCAGGGTGATGAGTTGTGAGGTGTGTTGCTGAAAGCCGCTGAACAGGTGCGCCAGTTCCAGTTCGTCGCCCTGCTCCAGCGAGCGGCAGCCGACCATCAGACCGATAATGACCACCGGCATTAACAGGCTGACCAGGGGTTCGCCCAGCACCGGCACGGCGGAGATGCCCGCTGCCGTTAAAAAGCAGATGGCCAGCAGTACGATCCACAGCAGCGGTGCCTGCATGAACAGTGCATAGCCCCGCTTTATCCATTGCCAGCCCTGGTTTGCTTCTAAACGTTGCGGTTCCATATCTTCCTTTTTACTCGGCGCTATTTTTAAAGCCAGACGGCGTTTTCGGTCGCGATGTGATTTTTCAGTATGCGTTCAAAATGTCCGGGATCATGTGCATGGATCAACTCGGCGTCGCGCGGCAGGTGCATGTCGAACAGTCGCGACAGCCAGAAACGCAGGGCGGCCAGTCGCAGCATCAGCGCCCAGGCAGCGTGCTCGTCCTCCCGCAAGGGGCGGACGGCGTGATAAGCATGCAGCAGGCGCTGTGTCCGGATAACGTCGAGCGTGCCATCAGAGTTCATGCACCAGTCATTGACGGTAATCGCCACGTCATACAATAAGGCATCGGTACAGGCGAAATAAAAATCAATCAGCCCGCCAACGTGGTCGTCAATCAGCAGCACATTGTCGCGAAACAGGTCGGCGTGTATCAGCCCCTGCGGCAATGCATTCCAGTTCTGCCGCGCGTGCAGCGCGATTTCGCTATCCAGCAGGCTGGCCTGCTCCGCATTCACGAAGTGTCTAACCAGTGGTGCCGTCGCGGCGCGCCATGCACTGCCCCTGGCATTGGGCATGATTTGCGTAAAGCTCTGGCCGGCAATGTGCATCTGTCCCAGCATCGCGCCCAGCGCCGCGCACTGTGTAAGCCCGGGTTCGGTGGTGGATTTGCCGCTCAGGCGGCTGACGATGCAGGCAGGCTTGTTGTTTAGCAGGCTCAGAAATTGGTTGTGGCGATTCGCCACCGGCGCGGGGCAGGGAATGCCGTGGCGTGCGAGATGCGCCATCAGGTTCAGGTAGAACGGCAATTCAGAAGCCGAGAGCTTTTCGAACAGCGTGAGTACGAAGCGGCCATTGCTGGTGGTGACGAAATAATTGGTATTTTCGATGCCGGACGCGATGGCCTGCAAGTCCAGTAACTGCCCAAGAGAATAATCAGCCAGCCAGGCAGTCAGCTCGGCTTCGGAAACGGAAGTGTAAACAGCCATAATTAAATTGAAATTCGCACAGCGATTCATTGTCCCCCTCGCCCGCAAGCGGGAGAGGGATGGGGTGAGGGGACAATCATGGCGGGTGTCGTTTTTGCCAT
>JAURZN010000094.1 GCA_030653355.1 Gallionella sp.
GAGTAGCAACCCGTCAACACCCAGACCAATTCCACCACCGAAACAAGGCTAACGTAGCCCGGCTCATCCGCAGCCAACGACTCGATCAGTCGCGTTGCTTTGGGCGACTGCACTGGATCATCCTGCGCGATATAGCGAACGAGAACGTTGGTATCCAGGCCAATCATCTGGCTTTTGCTCCGTGAGTGGCGATTGCCTGGCTCATTGCCTCAATCGTCACCGGCGATGTCGGTTTGCGCACCAACCCCTTCAATGCACTCACAGACTGCGTAGATGCGACCAACTCGAATCGCCCTGGCTCAACTTGAACAAACTCTATTCGATCACCGGCCTCAACACCAAGCGCGGCGCGCACGACGGCGGGAATAGTGATCTGCCCCTTGCTGGTTATGGTTGCGGTTGACATGAATCTTCCTGTTTAGGACTTGCCTTACATTAAAGTAAGGATGATAAAATGTCAACAAGAGCGAAGATAGATATTCAGATCAGAAATGTTTGAACGACTGCTTCACGGGAGGTCAATTCAAGAACCGTCGGGCAGTTGAGTGCCAGAGGACGTCCAGCTCGAGCATCCATGCACTAAAAGCAGTAGTGGTTGCTTTCTCATTTTGCACTTCTTATTTTGTGGATAGATGGCAATGTAATTACCAGAGTTTAAAAATAACCTCATGTCAAATTTGATTTCCTCAACATCATACTGACGCATCGGCCCGTATAATGATTATTTGGAGCCAAAGGGGGGAATGGCCATGACAAGGACTGCACAATTCTCCAGCACCAATCCTAAATCGGGAGAAGAACATGCTTAGTTGGGATAAGTTGTTAAATCAGGCTAGACGCAAGGAACTGCATGGGCCCAATGAATCTATGGGAACAGGCGCAGGTAGAACAGAGTTTGAGCGAGACTATGACCGCATTTTATTTGCCACCCCTACTCGTAGGTTAGCGGACAAAACACAAGTTTTCCCAATGGAGGAAAACGATTCTGTAAGAACAAGGCTCACACATTCTCACGAAGTTAGTAATCTGGCCAGAAGCATCGGTGTGCGCTTGGCATTTGAACATTCGGAACAAGTATTTGGCTCAGATCATGAGAAACTTCAAGTCAAGAGAAACGTACCATCTTTATTGGCAGCCGTAGGATTGGCTCATGACTTAGGAAATCCACCGTTTGGCCATCAAGGTGAAATTGCAATACAACAATGGTTTGGTGATAGCAAAATTGGACAAGATATTGATATTGATTTCCGTGAGTTTGATGGTAACGCGCAAACGTTTCGGCTGTTGACGCGCTTACAAGTCCTAAATGATAAGTTTGGGCTGAATTTGACGCTTGGGACACTTGCCGCACTTCTCAAGTATCCAAGTGTGTACGGATCAGAAAATAAAGGTGGGTTTAAGAAATTTGGTGTTTTTCAGAGTGAAGCACAGATAATTAAAGAGGTATGGGAGCACACTGGGCTTCGTGAAGGAATCCGGCATCCTCTGGCATACGTAATGGAGGCTTGCGATGACATTGCTTATTCAATCATTGATGCCGAAGACACAATAAAAAAGGGTTATGCCTCGTTCTATGATCTTATGGATTATTTAGATTCCTATGATGGAAAAGACGATGCCATAGTGAGGGTGATAAAAACTGCAAGAGATAAAAATACTGAATTTAAGACGGCCAAGCTTAGCTCTCGTGAATTGAATGATATTTCTATGCAGATGTTCAGAGTTAAGGCAATTACAGAAATGGTTGGGGCAGCTACTAACGTTTTTGTTGAGAACATTGGCAAGATTATGGATGGTTCTATCAAGCCGGGTTTTGAGTTAATCAAGGATTCTCAGTGCGCTCAGTTATGTAAGGCAGTTAAAAAGTTTGATTATCGTCACGGTTTTCAACACAAGGATGTGTTAAAGCTTGAGCTTCAGGGCAATAATTACATCAAGGAAATGATGACAATGCTCTGGCAGGGCATAGCACGAAATGGTGGTTCTAATTGTCCTTTCGAACGTTATGTGTTTGGCGAAATTTCCGAGGGTGTAAGAAATTTTGTGTAAACGGTCATTTGGCAGGAAACTGCCGCCACTTTGAAAGGAGTCGCAATGACCGTAACAAAAGCACTACCGAAAGACCTGATCGACAGCCTGCTTGCCGGGTATAAAAAACCTGAAGA